>NZ_JBSGSG010000034.1:0-25128 GCF_053606765.1 Streptomyces sp. NPDC055189 | reverse complement strand
GGGGGGGGGTTTGGGGGGGGCCCTGCCCCCCCCCCCCCCCTAATCCGGCGGGGGGGCGCCCCCTTTTTGGGGGGGCGTGGTGCCGCCCCCACCATCCACGGCTCCGCGCCCCTGCGCCCCCGCGCCCCCCGTGCCGCCCCAAAGTCCCGCTGCCGTACACCTGTTGCGGCCGCAATAACAACGTTGTCACGTTGATGACAAGGGGCGATGCACGGGCATTGACCTTGCTCCGAGCCCGCCCTTACGTTCACCGGGCAGCCCAGCGTTGCGCCCTGCGTGGTAACCCAGCCGCGTCGGCCTGTAGGAGGTCGTGCCCGTGCGCCCCACCGCCCCTCTGCTCCTCGTCACCGCCCTGGTCGCGGCCGGCACCCTCACCGCGTGCGGCGGGGACTCCGGCGACGACCCGGACACCGTGAAGGTCTCCTTCAAACAGTCCACGGACAACCAGGTCAAGGTCATGGACACCTTTCTGGCGGACATCAAGAAGCAGTTCGAGAAGGAGAACCCCGGCAAGAAGGTGAAGCTGGTGCCGATCAAGGCGCCGGACTCCGAGTACTACACGAAGCTCCAGCAGATGATGCGCTCCCCGAAGACCGCGCCCGACCTGGTCTACGAGGACACCTTCCTCATCAACTCGGACATCACCAGCGGATACCTGAAGCCACTGGACCAGTACCTGAACAAGTGGAAGGACTGGAACCAGTTCATCGGCACGTCGAAGTCGGCCGCGAAGGCGGCGGACGGCAAGACGTACGGCGTCCCGGACGGCACCGACACCCGCGGCCTGTGGTTCAGCAAGGGCATCTTCAAGAAGGCCGGGCTTCCCGCCGACTGGCAGCCCAAGTCGTGGGACGAGATCCTGGAAGCGGCCCGGACGATCAAGAAGAAGGTCCCGGGCGTCACCCCCATGAACGTGTACACGGGCAAGCCCGCGGGCGAGGCGGCCACCATGCAGGGCATGGAGATGCTCCTGTACGGCACGGGCCAGGACCCCATGTACGACCCGAAGTCCAAGAAGTGGGTCACCGGAAGCCAGGGGTTCAAGGACTCCCTGGAGTTCGTCGAGACGGTCTACAAGGAGAAGCTCGGCCCTGACGTCACCGACGCCCTCGACCCGAACTTCGCCACCCGGGTCCGCGGCGAACTTCTTCCCAAGGACAAGCTCGGCATCAACCTCGACGGCTCCTGGCTGCCGCAGGACTGGGGCAAGGGCGCGGGCCACGAGTGGCCCGAGTGGTCGAAGAAGCTGGGCCTTGCCCACATGCCGACCCAGAACGGCGAGGCGCCCGGCAAGGTGAGCATGTCCGGCGGCTGGACCTGGGCGATCCCGGCCAAGGCGGCCAACCCTGACCTGGCCTTCAGGTTCATCGAGCAGATGCAGACCAAGGCCAACGCCCAGAAGTGGTACGTGGCCAACTCGGGCATCGCGGTCCGCAAGGACGTCGCCGCCGACCCCGCGTACCTCAAGGCGCAGCCCGGCCTGAAGTTCTTCACCGACCTGGTGCCCTCGACGCACTACCGCCCGGCGTATCCGGCGTACCCGAAGGTCTCCACCGCGGTGCAGGAGGCCATGGAGAAGGTCACAACGGGCGACGGTTCGGTGGCGGACGCGGCGAGCGGGTATGACGAGGAGGTCAAGGCCGCGACGGACGGCGAAGTCATCAAGAAGTAACCGCCGGCGGTACGCGGGGTGGTGCGTGCGGCTCTCCACAGCCGCACGCACCGCCCCGCGCGGCCGGCCGTCCCCGTCCGCACTCAGACCCTCCGCAGGTCCGTACGCAAGGGATACGCAAGGGATACGCAAGGGAAGTGAGAGCCCGAGGTGACCACCGCACCCCCCGCAGGGCCCGGCAACATCGCGAAGACCACTCCGGGCCCCGGCGCCCCGCCACCGTCACGGCCCCCGTCCCGCTCCAGGCTGACCGGCCGGGCACTGTCCCGCGCGCTGCCCGTCTCCCCCGCCGTGATCCTCCTGCTCCTGTTCCTGGCGGGACCGATCGGCTACTGCGCCTACATCGCCTTCACCGACCTCCAGCTCACCGGCCAGGCGGAGTCGAGCTTCGTCGGGTTCGACAACTTCCGTAAGGCGTTCGGCGACGAGGCGTTCCTCAACGCGGTCTGGCTGACCCTGGTCTTCACGGTCGTGTCGTCACTGATCGGCCAGAACACCATCGGCCTCGCGCTCGCGTCCCTGATGCAGCGCGCCTCCAAGCCGGTCCGCACGCTCACGGGCGCGATCGTGATCACGGCATGGGTGCTTCCGGAGGTGGTGGCGGCCTTCCTCCTGTACGCGTTCTTCCGCCGCGAAGGCACCCTGAACGCGGTCCTGGACTTCCTCCACCTCCCGTCCCAGAACTGGATGTACACGCTGCCGATCCTGGCGGTGTCGTTCGCCAACGTGTGGCGCGGGACGGCGTTCTCGATGCTGGTCTACTCCGCGGCCCTGAACGAGATCCCCAAGGAGATCACCGAGGCGGCCGAGGTGGACGGCGCGGGCGGCTGGCGCCGCATGTGGCACATCACGCTCCCGATGATCCGCCGCTCCATCGGCACGAACCTGATGCTGAACACCCTCCAGACCCTCTCGGTCTTCGGCCTGATCTGGGTGATGACGCGAGGCGGCCCGGGAAACCGCAGCCAGACCCTCCCCCTGTTCATGTACGAGCAGGCCTTCCAGAAGAGCATGATCGGTTACGGCACGGCGGTGGCGCTGCTGCTCCTGGTCGTCGGCTCACTCTTCTCCCTCGTCTATATGCGCCTGCTCCGCACGGAGGTCTGAGTGTCCGCCAATACAGCTGTACGCAGCCTGAGTTCGCGACGCACGGGCCGCCGCCTCGCGGCGGACGCGGGGCTGCTCGTGGTCGCCGCCGCGTTCGTGCTCCCCCTGGCCTGGGTGATCCTGTCCTCGCTCGACACCGAGGCCGACCTCAAGGTGAAGGTCCCCGACGGCATCACCCTGGACAACTACGACGCGGTCCTGACCCCCGAGATCACCTTCACGCCCCTCCTCAACAGCCTGCTGCTGTGCGGCGGCGGCACACTCCTGACGGTGGTCTGCGCGGCGCTCGCCGCGTATCCCCTCTCCCGCTTCAAGTCCCGCCTGAACCGCCCGTTCATGCTGACGATCCTCTTCGCGACGAGTCTGCCGATCACGGCGATCATGGTCCCGGTGTACGCACTGTTCGTACAGGTCGACCTGATCGACACGATGCAGGGCACGATCTTCTTCTTCGCCGCGTCCCAACTCCCTTTCGCCATCTGGCTGATGAAGAACTTCATGGACGGCGTCCCGAAGGAGCTGGAGGAGGCGGCGTGGACGGACGGCGCGTCGTCGTTCCAGTCCCTGCTGCGGATCGTGCTCCCGCTGATGGGCCCCGGCGTCGCGGTGGTCACGGTCTTCTCGTTCGTGATGATGTGGGGCAACTTCTTCGTCCCCTTCATGCTGCTCCTGACTCCGGAGCAGATGCCGGCGTCGGTGAGCATCAATGACTTCTTCGGCAACAAGGGCACGGTCGTTTACGGCCAGCTGGCGGCGTTCTCGATCATCTACTCGACGCCGGTGATCCTGCTGTACGTACTGATCTCGCGGAAGCTGGGCGGGGGGTTCGCGCTGGGGGGTGCGGTGAAGGGCTGACCGACGCCCCTGCGATCGTCCGACCCTCTGGCTAGGATCACCGGGTCTGCGGGAGGGCTTAGGGAGTGCATATGCGGGGGCGTTTGCTGAACGGCCGCTACGAGTTGCTGGAGCGGCTCGGTGCGGGCGGCATGGGAGAGGTGTGGCGGGCGCGGGACACGAGCCTGGGCCGCGAGGTGGCGGTCAAGCTCCTCGTGCCGACGGCCTACGCGGACGACGGCGAGCAGGAGGAACTCCTGGCCCGCTTCCGGCAGGAGGCCCGCGCCGCGGCCTCGCTGGACAGCCCGTACATCGTCGCCGTCCACGATCACGGTACGGACGGCGGCACCCCGTACCTGGTCATGACCCTGGTACAGGGGCGCTCGCTCGACCAGGTGCTGCGCGAGAGCGTCCGCGTGCCCGTGGCGGACGCGCTGCGCTGGGCGGCGGACGTCTGCCGCGCCCTGGACGCGGCGCACTCGGCGGGTGTCGTGCACCGCGACATCAAGCCCGGCAACGTGATGGTCGCGCAGGACGGCTCCGCGAAGGTCGTCGACTTCGGCATCGCGACGTTCATGGAGCGGGCCGCGGACGACTCCCGTCTCACGCGCACCGGGCAACTGCCGTTCGGCAGCGTGCCGTATCTGGCGCCGGAACGCTTCCGGCAGGAGCCGGGCGACGGACGCACCGACCTCTACGCGCTCGGCTGCGTCCTCTACGAACTCCTCGTCGGCCACCCGCCGTTCACCGGCTCGGCGGTCGGCGTCATGTACAACCACGTGAACGACGCCCCGCTGCGGCCGTCGCGGGCGCGGGCCGAGGTGACGGCGCCGGTGGAGCGCATCGTTCTCGACCTCCTCGCGAAGGACCCCGCAGACCGGCCGGCGGATGCGGCGACGGCGCTCGATCGGATTCTGGCGGCGGGGCGGAGTTTGGCGGCGGGCCAGACTCCGGAGTACAGCCCGGACGCCGCCGTCGCCGAAGATGCCGAGGCGGACCCGGCGGCCCATCCGCCGACTGTCCGCGTGGGTGACGTGACGGGCGCGGAGAGCCCGCGGGATCAGCCCCCGGCGGCGCGGATCGCGGACGCCCGCACCCAGCCGGCCGCGGGCGCCGTGAGCAAGCAAGCCCCGGGCGACGGCCCCCCACGCCGCTCGCGCAAGCGCGTGCTGATCACTGCCGCGCTCGTCCTGGCCGTCAGTGTCCCGACGGGCCTGGGCATACGCTCCCTCGCCGCACCGGACACCGAGACCACATCCGGCGACAAGGGCACCACCCCGACCGTCTATGAGATCGGCGTCGCCCACAGCTACGAGCACGTCGGCGCGAAGGATGCCACCGACGAGTACGAGGAAGGGGAGTACAAGCAGTTCACGACGCAGCAGCTGCGTACGGTCGAGTCCGTGTTCTCCGAGACGCTCGGCGCCAAGAGCGGCGACCGCTTCCGTCTCGTACCGCTGGCGGCCGACCCGGACACGCCGACGCGCAAGCTGCTCGCCAAGCACCCGGACATGCTCGCCGTCATCGGTGACACCAGCGACTTCTCCTGGGTGCACGACACGGACGAGGCGTTCCTGCCCGAGATCGCCACGTGCTCCGAAGTCGCTTTCGCGGGGGCTCAGTTCGCGATCCCGGCGGACGAGAAGCGGCAGGGCGAGGCGATGGCCGAGTACCTCCTGACGCAGACGAAGGCACGCCGGGTGCTGGTGGCCGAAGACGCGGTCTGGGCGAACCGTTCGGACGGCATGGGTACCGCGCTGCGCAAGGCGGGCGTGACCGTCAAGACGCTGGAGACCAGCCCTTCCGAGGTGAAGGCGTCGCAGATCAAGGGTCTTGTCGACAAGGCACAGGCTGACGCGGTCGTGCTGCCCACAGCGGCGGGTGTGGGCACGTGGGCCAAGAAGCTCAGGGCGGACGGCTTCTCGGGGCCGATCATCTCCGAGGGCGATTCGTCCGGCATCTGCGAGGACTCCGAGGAGCGAGCCGAGGCCGAGGAGGGCGACAAGGCCACCCCCGACGGCGTCCTGCGCACCCGCAACTACTCCGGCGAACCGGGCGACAACCTCCCGGCACGCGGAAACGACGAGCTGTACGACGGCGCCCTGGCCCTGGCCACGGCGCTCAAGAAGCTCCCCGCCGACGAGTCGGCAACCTCGCTCCGCCACACTCTCGACCGCACCATCCAGAACGTCTCCGTGAACGGCGTCCTCGACGAGGTCTCCTTCGAGAAGGGACGTTCCGCGCGGGAGCGCCCGGTGTGGATCGACAGCCGCGGTGAGGACGGGTGGACGGAAATCGGCAAGGTGGACAAGAAGTACGAGCCCACGAAGCGGTAGGCGCCGCGATGCGACCCTACGGTTCGATGGCGCCCCGAAGCCGGGCGGCGACCTCGGCCATCTCGTCCGGCGGCAGGTCCAGAACATCGGTGGTCTCGGTCATCAGGACGTGGAACTGCTGCTCGGCGTAAGGGACTCCGGGCGGCAGTGCGGCGATGTGCCAGTGCAGGTGGCTGTTGCCTTCCTGACTCCCGAGGGAGTAGAGGTAGGTCCGCTCGGAGTCGAAGACACGCTCGACGGCGAGGGCGACCTTCCGCACGACGAGCATGAGTCGCGTATAGGCCGCTTCATCCAACTCCCGTACTGCGTGCTCGACATGCTCCTTGGGTGCGACGAGGACTTTCCCGGGGAGGGTGGGCCACCGATCGAGAAACGCGACGTGGTGGTCGTCCTCGTAGACGGTGTGATGCGCGTAGCCGGGATCCCCGGCAAGAAACGCACAAACAAAACAAGGCCCGACGCGAGCCCGCTCCATATATGCCTCAAGGTCCATGACTACCCGCTCCGTCTCCCGCATCGAGGGTTGAAGCTTGCATTTCCATTCATCGCGCACGTTCCGAATGTGGCGCTACGGAGTGGGCCACTCCCAACTCCTGTTCCGTTCGACTCCAGAGAACACCGAAAGCACGTGCCTCGACCTGCACTTCGAGGGAGTGGCCGCCGTACAACTGGGAATCCGGTACGTCTCCCCCCGGCTTCGCCTCGCCGACAGGCAGGAGAGGGCAACCCTGAAGACGCTCGCGCACGGCGAGACCGGGGCGGGGAGAGGGCGCGGCCCGGTCGCCATCGCAATCGAGTCCGACTCGGGCGGGGGCCTGGTGCTCTGCAGCAGGGTCAGGGCCCTGAGGAGCGGTGCGGAACCTCTGGGCAGTATCGGGGAGAGCGAGATCCTTTGGAGCCATCCGCCGGGGAGATTCTGGGGCGCGCCGCTGACGGAGGCGGTCTGGGCGGAGCTGTCGGGTCCGGTACGGGCGGCGATCGCAAAGTCCGACGCCGAACGTCTGGAGCTGGAACGCTCCCGCCTGGCCGTGGGGCTGCGGCCGACACTGACGGAACCGGTTTACTCCCTGTCCGCCCGTTTCGCGCACTGGGAGCGGCTGGTTCGCCGCCTGGAACGCCCTCGGGATGCAACCAATGACCCCTATCCCGTCGTCGCGTATGGCAATGACCTCGGATCGCGGGATGCCCTGACGGAAGCAATGGCCAGGCTCCCCCTGACGGAAAGCCCTCTGAAGCAACTCCTCACAGCCCTGGACACACGCTTCGACGCGGCGACAACGCCGGATCCGGAGGGCTCACTCCGCCCCTGGGTCCACCCGCAGGCCAAGCCCCAGACCGAACTCGCCCGATGGTGGACCCGCAAACCACTGCACGAACCCTGGGACTGACATACCGCCCGCCCGTATTCACCGGGATAGGCACCTCACGCCCCATTCATCGTCAGATATCTCTCTGGTGCCGCCGTTCAGCTCGCACTACCGTACTTAGCTCGCGCTAACTCTCACCCTCACCAGGAGCCGACAGTGAACCGCCCTCTCCGTCTCGCGACGGTCGCCCTCACCGCGTCAGCAGCTCTGCTGCTGACCGCCTGTGGAAGCGACGACAAGTCCACGGACAACGACAAGATCGCCGGAGCGGAAGAGGGGGACCAGAAGAAGTCGGCTTCGCCCAGCGCATCGGCTTCGGGAAGCGCTGAGCGCCCGAAGACCGACCTGCCCTCCGACGTCAAACTGTCCTTCAACCCGGAGAAGACCGGCGACGCGGTCAAGGACGCGGTCCTGCGTGACAACTCGGACTTCATCCGCGCGCTCAACGCAGCGATCGTGGCCAGCGATCCGCGGCTGCCCGCACTTGAATTCTTCACCGAGGGCGAGGCCGCCGCGTCATCGCAGACCTGGGTGAAATCCTTCAAGGACGCAGGGTGGACCGTCACAGGGTCGGTGCGGTACTTCAACCGGCAGGTAAAGCTTGAGTCCAAGACGGCCGCCTCGCTCACTTACTGCGGTGATGAGAGCAAGGGCTACAGCAAAGTCATCAAGACCGACCAGATCAAGCGGACAAAGGTAACCAAGAACAGCTACATCCTGTACGGCGCCAGGGTCGAGAAGAACCAAGAAGGGGTTTGGGAACTCGTGAAGATCACATCCACCCGTGGCGCTTCGGTATGCCAGCCATGAGCCGGCGACTCCGAGGACTCTCCGTAGCGGCCCTGGCCGCCATGACGCTCGTCGTCTCAGCGCCCGTCTCCTTCGCCGACCAGACTCCGCCAGGAGGCGGCGGGCTGGGGGGCGGCAATGGATCTGACAGCGACGCATCGGGCAACGCGGACGGTAAGGAGCTGTCCGCCACCGCCTCCGGCATCGTCTACGACCGCTCCAAGAACGGCTCCGGCCCCAAGACCGGCGCCGTGACCCCCGCCACGAACTGGACCCCGCCCCCCTGCTGGTACGCCCCCAAGTACACCCCCGCCCAGTTCAAGAAGTACGTCGAGCCGATCTGGCAGGCCGAGTCGACAGGCCATGAGTGGGACTTGGAGCAGCGCAAGCGGTACGTGGACGGTGAGCCGTACAAGGACTTCAACCTGGACAAGGCCGGGAAGGGCTACTGGTGGACGTACTTCGCCAATGACAGCTACCCGCCCGGCTGGGACTCCTGCGACAAGCCCACCTTCTGGGTCGACAATGGCGACCCGCCCCCGGCGGACATCCCCGAAGCCATCACTCCCGAGATCCTCGCGCAGCTCGCGTACGCCGAAGTCCGCGTACCCGGCACCAAGGTGAGCCTCGCCCCGGAGGGCCCGACGAAGGTCAATCTGCCGACCTGGGCCTGGCTGGACAAACAGGAGTTCAAGCCGGTGTCGGTGACGGCCCGCGTCCCCATGCTCGACATCGAGGCGACGACCACCGCCGAACCGATCTCCCTCAAGATCGACCCCGGCACCAAGGACGCCGAAACCTACCCCTCCTCCGGTGCCTGCCCCATCAAGGACGGCAAGATCGGCGAACCGTACGCCAAGGGCAAGTCCGACGAGGACCCGCCCTGCGGCGTGAGGTACCTCCGCTCGTCCGGCGACGGCTCGTACCCGCTCAAGGCGACGGTCACGTGGAAGATCAGCTGGACCGGCACGGGGGTCAACGATCCGCAGGACCTGCCTGACGGCGAGTTCGGCGCGGACCAAGAGGTCATCGTCGAGGAAGTCCAGTCCATCAACCGCTAGGACCACGCCACGATCGTGACGGAGACGACGAGAGCCGACATGGACCCCCACTCCCTGGAGTCCATGTCGGCGGAAGAGGCCGAACGCCTCATCACGTCCACCACCCGCTCACCCCTCTCCACACAGTCCTGGTCCCTGCTCCGAGACCTCGGCGTCGGACGCATGCAGACGCAGGGCGCACCGGACTCGGACCGCCTCCGGTGGGGAGCGGTGTCCGTGGAAGCCGCTCGCCGGAAGCACAGCGAGGGCGGGGGCGACCGGGATGCGGCATTGGCCGAGGAGGCGATCTCGCGGAGTTATCTGATCCGCACCTTCGGCCCGGGCGAGGCGGGGTCGATCCGAGACCCCGGTGAGTTGTTCAGGCGTGTCATAGACGCCCTCGGCGGGCGAAGCCGCACAGAGGTATCCGCCGCTGCCCGCTCCTGGCGAGAGCTTCCCGTCCCGGAGATCCTCGCTCTGCGGCGCATCAAGAACCTGCTGAATCCACTGACCGCCATCGTGGACAGCCTGGAAAGCGGAGAGGAGCGGGACGAGTTGGAGCAATGGCTCGACTTGATCCCCGTACTCCCTTGAGTGCCACGAAGTGGAAGATCCCAGAAGAACTCCTCACCCGTTCCGCCTTCGGCCCCACCGGCGGCATCGTCGAAATCGGCACGGTCGCCTCGGCACCTTCATCGCCGACCTGTTGCTGCCCACCTCGCCGGCACGGCCCGACACACGAGGTCGCTTCCGAGAGTCCGGGCATGTGTCGAAGGAGTTGCTGAGGTAGTGCCGGAGGCCGGTATATCCATGACGACGATCGGATACTTGCGGTAACTTCGCACCCGCATAAGGGGATTGAGGGCTCCAACATGACGGGGGGGTACGGCATGGTGGGCAACCGTCCAGCAGACTGGCACGTCCTTGATCTCGACAAGGATCCGACGCCGGGTGACCCGGACCGGGTGCGGAACCTGGCGAAGAATCTGCACGATTTCGCCGACGACGTCTCCAAGGTGCTGCGGGACATCAAGGGGATGGCGGGCGAGGACGCGATCCTCACCTGGGCGGGCAAGACGGCGGAGTCGTTCACGGCGGAGTTCGAGGACGCGCCGGGCAAGCTGAAGAAGCTCAAGAAGAGCTACGAGATGGCCGGCGACGCGCTGTCCACGTACTGGCCAGAGCTGGAACGCTCCCAGGCCCTGGCCGACAAGGCCCTGGCCAAGGGCCGCGAGGCGCAGACCAGCCTCTCCGCCGCGCAGACCCGCCTGACCTCGGCGGACTCCTGGGTGGACAAGGCGGGCAAGGAAGCCGACAAGTACAAGGACGACGGCGGGTCCAAGGACAAGGACGTCCCGAAACCGGACCCGGATAAGGTCAAGGCCGCCTCCCGCAACGCCACTTCCGCCGAGAAGGCCCAGACGGCGGCCAAGTCGGACGTCACCGCCGCGCAGAGCAACCTCGATGCCGCGAAGAAGATGGCCGAGGACGCCCGCAAGATGCGCGAGGACGCCGCGGGCACGGCGAAGAAGAAGCTGGAAGAGGCCTCCGACGCCGGGATCCAGAACCGCAAGTGGTGGGAGGAGGTCGGGGACTGGGTCACCGACAACTGGGACACCATCGTCGCCGTCTGCAAGGTCGTCGTCGCGGTCCTCGGCGTCATCGCAATGATCATCGGCGGCCCCATCCTCGCCGCGATCGTCGTCGTCGCCGCTCTCGTCGTCCTCGCCGACACCCTCAGCAAATACGCCAAGGGCGAGGCCGGGCTGCTCGATGTCGCCTTCGCCGCCCTGGACTGCATCCCCGGCATGAAGGGGCTCACCTCCCTCCGCGGCCTCGCCAAGGGCATGAAGGCTCTCGGCAGGACCGGACTCAGGGGCATGGCCCGCGGCCTGCGTCGCAACTCTGGCGACGTGCTCCAGCGGGCCCGGCGCCGTCCCCGCAATGGGCCCCCGATGCCCATGACGATGGACAGCGTGCAACAGATCTCCGGACGCTATGGCGTTGACCTCGTCGGCATACGGGTCAACATCAACCGTGGGGTCTCCGGAATCCAGGGGTCGACACCATCGGCCAGAGAGATCCGCTTGTACCGTGACGCGTTCTATGACGAGGAGACTCTGGCTCGGACGCTCGCACACGAACGCTTTCACGTCCAACAGATCCGGGAAGGCGGACGGATACCTACCACGCAGGCGGAATTGGACCGCTGGGAGGATGGAGCCTATGCCTACGAGGACGAGTGGTGGAAAAACCACCCCGTGAACAAGCCTGCAGAGGAAGGCGAGCCGAATGGCCAATAACTGGCAGGACTGGACCTCAGCCTACGAGCGTGCTTACGAGGAGCCCTCAGCCGTACGCGACATAGAGTGCCCGAACTGCACGAACCGAACCCTGGTGCTGGTATTCAGCGAGAAACTCGAGGGTGGCATCGGGTACGCGTCGTTCTGGTGCGACACATGCATGTACGGAATCCATCTGTCCCGTACACAGATTCCCGATGTCGCAGAGGTCATCACACTTGACGGGGTGGATGACACTCAAGTGCAGATCAAGGACTACATCGTCGTTTGGCCTGCCGCTTCGGATCCAGATGACGAGGACACGGAGTCAAAGACCTTCTGAAGCCGGGGAAAGTCCAGGAGATACGCCGCAGTTGAACCCCTCCAAGTGGGACATTCCCGAAGAGATACTCGCCCGCTCCGTCTTCGGCCCCCTCGGCGGCATCGTCGAGGTCGGTGCTGTCGCCGCGACCGGGACGTGGGACCTGGCGGACGTGTCCGTGCGTGAATTTGTGTCGGAGCGGCGCGGTGACGTGGCACGGCTGCTCGAAGTGGTGCGGGAAGTCGGGGACTTCGGGGAGGCCGTCATGGGGATCTTCGATGAGCTCGGGTATCTCCGCGAGCACCCCGTGGAGGCCCCGAGCCTGCTCCTGTGGTCCTCCGGGTACGAGGACGTGTGGCGTCCGTTCGACCATCCCGGCGCCGTGCGGCGGATGAGCCGCGTCGGCGCGGATCTGCAGCTGACCCGGTTCCTCGATGCGATGGTCGACGCGGCGATCGCACGCGGGCCCGCGGTCGCGCGGGGCGCCGCGCTCATCGCCGAGGCCCTGCAGATCGCCGTAGAACTGGCCGGTGCGGCGGTGGATGACGCTCGCGGCGCCTTCACCGTCCTGCGGATGTGGCGCACATCCCGCCTCGCCGATCTGCTGCTTCCCGATTCCCCGGCGCGGCCCGAGGCCCGAGTGCTCTTCCGGGAGTACGGGCATGCCCTGGACGCGCTGCTGGACGCACTGCTGGCCGCGCCCGGCGCGCCCGGCCCTCCGTAGCTTCGCACCAATCCGCAACCTTGTGGGAACGCACCGTAGTCGCCAGCCCCCAACACCCATACCGTGTGCCCGTGCAACCCAGCCAGCCTCCGCCGCGCCAGCCCACCCCTCCGTTCAACTTTCCCGCCGCCCGGCGCCTGCGTGAGGCCCTCGGGATGGCCCATGGGCATGTCGCCTACGGGATGCGGGCCAGTTATGGGCTCACCTACATAACCCCCGACACCATCGCCGCCTGGGAGCGCGGGCTCGCCTCGCCCACCTCCGCCGAGCTCACCGCCCTCGCCGGGACCCTGTGGTGCTCCCCCGGTGAGCTCATGGGCGCCGCCACCACCCTGCGCGAGCACCGGCTCGCGCGCGGGCTCGCGCCCGAGGACGTGGCACGGGGGTCCGGGGTGGAGATCCAGGCCTATCTGCGGATGGAGGAGACCAACGCCTGGCGCGGCAACGAGCGGCAGTCCGCCGCCCTCGCCGAGGTGCTGCAGCTCCCGCTGCCCGACTTCATCGCCGTCATCGGGCGTGCCGACGACCTCGCCGAGCTGTTGCGCAGCGCCGTGACCAGCCGCTGGCAGGGGTACGTCCGGCCCGTCAGCAAGTTGCTGCCCGTGCCGAAGCGGCACGTCGAAGACGTGCTGCAGCAGTTGCACGCCGACTACCAGTCACGCATGGTGCGGACGCTCAGCTGGGGCGGCGGCGCCGGGGCCGATGCCTCGGGGAGCGCGGGCCGGGACTTCCTGGACAAGATCCTTGAGCACTTCTGGGCTCAGGTGCGGGGAACGGGCGGCGGCACGGGGTGATCCCCGGCCGCCCACACCCACCCGCACCAACCCGGAAAAGCCCCTAGAAGACCGACTCCGCCTCGTCCATCCGGTCCTTCGGCACCGTCTTCAGCTCCGTGACCGCCTCCGCCAGCGGCACCATCGTGATGTCCGTGCCCCGCAGCGCCGTCATGCGGCCGAAGTCGTCGCGGTGCACCGCCTCCACCGCGTGCCAGCCGAAGCGGGTGGCGAGGACGCGGTCGTACGCCGTCGGGGTGCCGCCGCGCTGGACGTGGCCCAGGATGACCGGCTTGGCCTCCTTGCCCAGGCGGGTCTCCAGCTCGAACGCGAGTGCCGTACCGATGCCCTGGAAGCGCTCGTGGCCGAACTGGTCGATCGCGCCGACGCCGTAGTTCATGGTGCCCTCCTGCGGGTGGGCGCCCTCGGCCACGCAGATCACCGCGAACTTCTTGCCGCGCGAGAACCGCTCCTCGACCAGTTTGACCAGGTCAGCGGGGTCGAAGGGGCGCTCGGGGAGGCAGATGCCGTGCGCGCCGCCGGCCATGCCGGACTCCAGGGCGATCCAGCCCGCGTGGCGGCCCATGACCTCGACGACCATCACGCGCTGGTGGGACTCGGCGGTCGTCTTGAGGCGGTCCATCGCCTCCGTGGCGACGCCCACCGCCGTGTCGAAGCCGAAGGTGCGGTCGGTCGATGAAATGTCGTTGTCGATCGTCTTGGGGACTCCTACGACCGGCAGGCCCGCGTCCGACAGCATCTTCGCGGCGGTGAGCGTGCCCTCGCCGCCGATGGGGATCAGGGCGTCGAAGCCGATCTCCTTGGCGAGCGCGGGCGCGTCCTCGCAGGCCGCGCGGAAGCGGTCGCGCTCCAGGCGGGAGGAGCCGAGAATCGTTCCGCCACGGGCCAGGATGCCGCTGACCTCGTTGAGGCCGAGGGTGCGGTAGCGGCCGTCGAGCAGGCCCGCGTAACCGTCCTCGAAGCCGATGGCCTCGTCGCCGTAGTGCGTGACGGCTCGGTGCACGACCGACCGGATCACAGCGTTGAGGCCGGGGCAGTCGCCGCCTGCGGTGAGAATTCCGATGCGCATCGTGCTGTGTCTCCTGCTCGCTGTTGATGCGTGTGAGCCGGTCCGATTGTTCCACGGCCGCGAACCCGTCGCCGCGCACACATCGGGTACCCCGTTTCGCCTCAGAGCTCTCCCCCTCTCACGGCTGCTCCGCCCGATCCTGGGGAGAAGGCCTTTGGGCCCGCTGAATCGGGCCCTTTGTCCGGCGGGCGACCTAGCCAGCCGCAGAGGTATTGTCAAGAGGGCACGGCAACCATATCGGGTCATTTGTCCAGGCTTGAGGCTCTGCGGTCCTGAGCCCGCGAAGAAGGCCGGCGGAGAAGAAGCAGGCCAGCGAAGAAGGGGAGAGCACGCGTGACGCGCAGCGTGTACGTGACCGGGATCGACCGGGGCGACGGCCGCCAGGTCATCGAGCTGGGAGTCATGGAACTCCTGACCCGCCAGGTCGACCGGGTGGGGGTCTTCAGGCCACTGGTCCACGACGGGCCCGACCGGCTCTTCGACCTGCTGCGTGCCCGCTACCGGCTCGCGCAGGACGCCTCGTCCGGCTACGGCATGGATTACCACGAGGCCTCCGCGATCCAGGCGGAGCTCGGCACCGACGAGCTGGTCTCCCGGCTCGTCGACCGTTTTCACCGGGTGGCCAGGGATTATGAAGTCGTCCTTGTGCTCGGGACCGACTTCGCCGACACCCAGCTCCCCGACGAGCTGTCCCTCAACGCCCGGCTCGCGAACGAGTTCGGCGCCTCGGTGATAGCCGTCGTCGGCGGCAAGAACCAGACCGCCGAATCCGTCCGCGCCGAGACGCGCAACGCCTACCGCGCCTACGAGAGCCTGGGCTGCGACGTCCTGGCGATGGTCACCAACCGGGTGGCGCCCGCCGACCGCGACGAGATCCACGACAGCCTCACCGGCCTCCCCGTGCCCAGCTACGTCCTCCCCGACGAGCCCGCGCTCGCCGCCCCCACGGTCGCCCAGATCACCCACGCGCTCGGCGGCCGCGTCGTGCTCGGCGACGACGCGGGGCTCGCCCGTGACGCGCTCGACTTCGTCTTCGGCGGGGCGATGCTGCCGAACTTCCTGAACGCCCTGACCCCGGGCTGCCTGGTGGTCACCCCCGGCGACCGCGCCGACCTCGTCGTGGGCTCCCTGGCCGCGCACAGCGCCGGCACGCCGCCCATCGCGGGCGTCCTGCTCACCCTCAACGAACAGCCCGGAGAGGCGATCCTCAAGCTCGCCGACCGCCTCGCGCCCGGCACCCCGGTCATCGCCGTGACGGGCGGCTCCTTCCCCACCGCGGGCGAACTCTTCGCCCTGGAGGGGAAGTTGAACGCCGCCACGCCGCGCAAGGCGGAGACGGCCCTCGGACTCTTCGAGCGGTACGTCGACACGGCGGGCCTGCGCAGCCGCGTACAGGCCCCCAGCAGCGACCGCGTCACGCCGATGATGTTCGAGCACAAGCTCCTGGAGCAGGCCCGCTCCGACAAGCGCCGCGTCGTCCTGCCCGAGGGCACCGAGGAGCGCGTCCTGCGCGCCGCCGACGTGCTGCTCCGCCGCGGCGTCTGCGACCTGACGCTGCTCGGTCCCGTCGAGCAGATCCGCAAGAAGGCCGCGGACCTCGGCGTCGACCTCGCCGACTCGCAGCTCATCGACCCCAAGACCTCGGAGCTGCGGGACGCCTTCGCCACCGAGTACGCCGAGCTGCGCGCCCACAAGGGCGTCACCGTCGAGCTCGCGTACGACGTCGTCTCCGACGTGAACTACTTCGGCACCCTGATGGTGCAGGGCGGGTTCGCCGACGGCATGGTGTCGGGGTCCGTGCACTCCACGGCCGCCACCATCCGGCCCGCCTTCGAGATCATCAAGACGAAGCCCGACGCCTCGATCGTCAGCTCCGTCTTCTTCATGTGCCTGGCCGACAAGGTGCTCGTGTACGGCGACTGCGCGGTGAACCCGGACCCGAACGCCGAGCAGCTCGCCGACATCGCCGTGCAGGCCGCCGCCACCGCCGAGCAGTTCGGCGTGGAGCCGCGGATCGCGATGCTCTCGTACTCGACGGGTACGTCGGGGTCGGGCGCCGACGTCGACAAGGTGCGCGAGGCCACCGAGCTGGTGCGCCAGAGCCGCAGCGACCTGAAGATCGAGGGGCCGATCCAGTACGACGCCGCCGTGGAGCCCACGGTCGCGGCGACGAAGCTGCCGGACTCGGAGGTCGCGGGGCAGGCCAGCGTGCTGATCTTCCCGGACCTGAACACCGGCAACAACACGTACAAGGCCGTCCAGCGCTCGGCGGGCGCGGTCGCCGTCGGCCCGGTCCTCCAGGGCCTGCGGAAGCCGGTCAACGACCTGTCGCGCGGTGCTCTGGTCCAGGACATCGTCAACACCGTCGTGATCACCGCGATCCAGGCCCAGGGCCCGGCCGCCGCCGCCCCCTCCGTATGACGTCTACAGAAAGCATTCCTCCTGTGAGCGCCACCCGCGTCCTCGTCCTCAACTCCGGCTCGTCGTCGGTGAAGTACCAGCTGCTCGACATGCGGGACGGCACACGTCTCGCGGTCGGCCTCGTCGAGCGCATCGGCGAGGCGACCTCGCGGCTCAAGCACACCCCGCTGGTGGGCGGCGGCGAGGAGCGCGAGCGCGAGGAGCCCATAGCCGACCACGAGGCCGCCCTGAAGGCGGTCTCCGCCGAGCTGACCGCGGACGGGCTGGGCCTCGACTCCCCCGAGCTCGCCGCGATCGGCCACCGCGTGGTGCACGGCGGTCTGAAGTTCACCGAGCCGACGGTGATCACGGACGAGGTGCTGGCCGAGATCCAGCGGCTCGTCCCGGTGGCGCCGCTGCACAACCCGGCCAACATCACCGGCATCCGTACGGCACAGGCGCTGCGCCCTGACCTCCCCCAGGTCGCGGTCTTCGACACGGCGTTCCACACGACGATGCCGGAGTCGGCGGCCCGCTACGCGGTCGACGTGGCCACCGCCGACCAGCACCGCGTGCGGCGCTACGGCTTCCACGGGACGTCGCACGCGTACGTGTCGCGCAAGACCGCGAAGCTGCTCGGCAGGGCGCCCGAGGAGGTGAACGTCATCGTGCTGCACCTGGGCAACGGCGCGTCCGCCAGTGCCGTGCGGGGCGGGCGCTGCGTGGACACATCGATGGGGCTCACGCCGCTTGAGGGGCTCGTGATGGGTACCCGTTCCGGTGACGTGGACCCGGCGGTCGTCTTCCACCTGGCCCGCGTCGGCGGGATGTCGATCGACGAGATCGACGCCCTGCTCAACAAGAAAAGCGGTCTGGTCGGTCTCTGCGGCGACAACGACATGCGGGAGATCCGGCGGCGCGTCGACGCGGGCGACGAGGCCGCGTCGCTCGCCTTCGACATCTACATCCACCGTCTGAAGAAGTACATCGGCGCCTATTACGCGGTGCTCGGCCGGGTGGACGCCATCGCGTTCACGGCGGGGGTCGGCGAGAACGCGGCGCCGGTGCGGGAGGCTGCCGTCGCGGGTCTGGAGGAGCTGGGGCTCGCGGTCGACGGAGAGCTGAACGCCGTACGTTCCGACGAGGCCCGGCTGATCTCTCCGGAGTACGCACGGGTGGCGGTCGCCGTCGTCCCCACCGACGAGGAGCTGGAGATCGCGCAGCAGACCTACTCACTGGTCGGGAACCCCTCATAACCGCAATTCACGGGAATTGATCACCCTTATTCACCGCCACGCCTGAGCGCACTTCCGCCCATTTGTAGATTCCACCAGACGGAATATTCCGAAGCGAAACAAACCGATAGGATCGCCCCCATGCGCCGTTCCAAAATCGTCTGCACGCTGGGCCCCGCCGTCGACTCCGAAGAGCAGCTCGTCTCGCTGATCGAGGCCGGCATGAATGTGGCCCGATTCAACTTCAGCCACGGCACGCACGCCGAGCACCAGGGGCGGTACGACCGCGTCCGTGCCGCTGCCGAAAAGACCGGCCGTGCCGTCGGCGTCCTCGCCGACCTGCAGGGCCCGAAGATCCGTCTGGAGACCTTCGCCGAGGGTCCCGTCGAGCTGGTGCGCGGTGACGAGTTCACCATCACCACCGAGGACGTCCCCGGCGACAAGTCCATCTGCGGCACCACGTACAAGGGCCTGCCCGGTGACGTCTCCAAGGGCGACCAGGTCCTGATCAACGACGGCAACGTCGAGCTGCGCGTCGTCGAGGTGGACGGCCCGCGTGTGAAGACGATCGTCGTCGAGGGCGGTGTCATCTCCGACCACAAGGGCATCAACCTGCCCGGCGCGGCCGTGAACGTGCCCGCGCTCTCCGAGAAGGACGTCGAGGACCTGCGCTTCGCCCTGAAGATGGGCTGCGACATGGTCGCCCTGTCCTTCGTGCGCGACGCCGGCGACGTCAAGGACGTCCACAAGGTGATGGACGACGAGGGCCGCCGCGTCCCCGTCATCGCCAAGGTGGAGAAGCCGCAGGCCGTCGCCAACATGGAGGGCGTCGTCGCGGCCTTCGACGCCGTCATGGTCGCCCGTGGTGACCTGGCCGTCGAGTACCCGCTCGAGAAGGTCCCGATGGTGCAGAAGCGCCTCGTGGAGATGTGCCGCCGCAACGCCAAGCCGGTGATCGTCGCGACCCAGATGATGGAGTCGATGATCACCAACTCGCGCCCCACGCGCGCCGAGGCGTCCGACGTCGCCAACGCGATCCTGGACGGCGCGGACGCGGTCATGCTGTCCGCCGAGTCGTCCGTGGGCGCGTACCCGATCGAGACCGTCAAGACGATGTCGAAGATCGTCCAGGCCGCCGAGGGCGAGTTGCTCTCCAAGGGCCTTCAGCCGCTCGTGCCCGGCAAGAAGCCGCGTACGCAGGGTGGTTCGGTGGCCCGTGCCGCGTGCGAGATCGCGGACTTCCTGGGCGGCGAGGCGCTGATCGCCTTCACGCAGTCCGGTGACACGGCCCGCCGCCTGTCCCGCTACCGCGCGGCCCAGCCGATCCTGGCCTTCACCACCGACCAGGCCACCCGCAACCAGCTCACCCTGAGCTGGGGCGTGGACTCGTACGTCGTGCCGCACGTCGACAACACCGACGCGATGGTCGACCTCGTCGACGCCGAGCTCGTCAAGCTGAACCGCTTCAACGACGGCGACACCGTGGTCATGACGGCCGGTTCGCCCCCCGGCGTCCCCGGCACCACCAACATGGTCCGGGTGCACCACCTGGGCGGCTGACACGCCCCGGTACGACACCGAGGACTGATACGACACTGAGGGCGCCCCCTGATGCAGGGGGCGCCCTCAGCGCTTTGCGGCTCCCGGTAAAGATCAGTCGGTGATCGTCTGGTGCAGACCGGGGATGTGCAGGTTGCCGCCGAACTGGCCCGCCTGCTTGACCTTCACGTCCGTGAAGTAGATCAGCGGGATGTTCAGGGGCGGCGGGTGCTCCGGGTCGAACGTGATCGGGATGAGTCCGAAGAGCTTGCCCGAGATGCTCTCGGTGTACATCGTCGTCTTGCCGCCGGTGATCGTGGACGTGGAGCCCTTGGCGGCCTGGACGTGGTACTTCTTGCCGCTCGGACCGTCGACGATCTGGTGCAGGTCGCCGATGTCCGTGCTGTCGATGACGTACTTCAGGGCCTGCTTGCTGCTGCCGTTGGCCGTCTGCACGTTCACGACGCCCTGGTAGTCGGCGCCCTTGAGCGTCAGGGAGCTGGCCTCCAGGTTCCACGGCTGGTTCGGGAGCGGCGCGGGCGTCTGCTCGTTGTCGCCGTCGACCTTCTTCTCGACCACGCACGGGAACGGCTTCTTGCCGTTCTCGTCCGGGGCCATCGGGTCCTCGGCCTCTTCCTTGGCCTTGTCCGCAGCCTCGTCGGCCGCCTTCTCGGCGTCCTCCTTGGCCTTGTCGACCTCGTCCTTGGCCTTGTCTGCACCGTCCTCGACGTCTTCCGTGACGCCGTCGACGGTGTCCTTGACGGGCTTGGTGACGTCGTCGACCGTGTCCTTGACCGGGTCCTTGCCGGACTCGGAGGACTCGGAGGCCTCGGACTCCTCCGAGGCGGAGGGAGTCGGCTCCGGGCTCTCGGACTCCTTCTCGTCGGGCGTGAAGATGTCCTTGAGCGCGTCACCCACACCCAGCGGGTCCAACGGGTTCTTGGTCTCGGAGGGCTCCGGGGCGGGCTCGTCGGACTTCTTGCCGTCCGCGTCGTCCGAAGCCGGCGGGGTCGGTTCGGCCTTGTCGGAGCTGTCGGAGTCCGCCTTGTCACCGGAGGAGGGCGAGGGCGTCGGCTCGGCGGTGGCCTTGCCGGAGTCGTCCTTGCTCTTGTCGGCCTTGTCGGCGGCGTCCTTCCGGTCCTGCTCGGCCTTCTCCTTCTCCGCCTTCTCCTCGGCAGCCTTGTCGGCTTCCTTCTCGGCGTCCTTGGAGGCGTCGTCCGGCGCCGTTACGCACGGGCCGTCCTGGAAGGGGTTCTTCGGCAGCGGCTTGGCCTGCGCGAGCTGGGGAGTCAGACCCATGCCCATGAGGACGGCGGTCGGCATGGCCGCGATGGCTATCGCCTTGCCCGCGGGAACGTGCAAGCGGGTGAGGAGCGGCTTTCTGGGTGCCGCGTGGCGCGGCCCGGATCTCGCGCGGGGCAGCCCCGCGGAGTCCTCATGGTGCACCTCGTCAGCCGGCACGGTGCCTCCCGTTCGTCCCGTTGTCCGGGCTCGTTCCTGACAGATCGTCCGTAGTGCCGCTCACCCCGTTCGCGGCCCCCGCGGCCGCGGGCTCCGGCGCCCCGTCGTCGGACCTGTCGGCCCGCCCCTTCGCGGAACTCTTCACCGGCTTGTCCGCGGCCCAGGAGATGCCGAGGGCACCGCCGAGCAGAGCGAGCAGGAAGCCGATGACGAAGCCGCCGAAGTTGGAGACCACCAGAGAGACCAGAGCGAGCAGAATCGCCGCGACACCCGCGAAGATCCGGGAATGCGGCTGGAACCACATGGTCAGGCCGAGCACGACAAGCAGGACGCCGATGATCAGCGAGCCGGCACCGGCGGTGGTCGCCATCCGGATCGTCATCGTGCCGAGCGTGAGGTTCGCGTACGGGAAGTACATGATCGGGATGCCGCCGAGCAACGTCAGCAGACCACCCCAGAACGGGCGCTGACCGCGCCACCCTCGGAACGATCGGCGCATCCGGCCGAGCTTGTCGCCCAGTCCCACTTGCGCTTCGGCGCTCATGTCGTACAGCTCCTCGGGGAACGGCGTTGGTTCTGTGTGTGCTGCGGATTCGGGCACGGGGACGGTTCCAGTTCAAGATCCGTCGCGCCCCCGCGCCCGGCCGTGTTTCGCAAGAAGTGCCGCTGCTAAGGCATCAGTCGCCTCAGTAGCACTCGTGCTTGCCCTTCTTGACCGACATGCCCAGGCCCGAGAGCTTGAAGGTGCCGGCGGTGGTCGCCCACGCACGCTGCTTGACGTCGGTGAACTTCACCTTGTCGGCCTGCTGCGCGAACGAGTCGGGGGCGTACTTGTCGCCCTTCGACGGGCCGGGGCCCTTGGTGGTCTGGTCGACCGAGACGCCGATGTCCACGTTGGTGAACGTCGCGTCGGCCTTCAGGTCATCGGCGTCGATGTAGAGCTTCTTCGCCAGAACCTTCGGGCCGCCGTTGCCACCGGCCTTGAGGGTCATCGACACATCGCCGAAGACGGGGACCGGAACGACGACGGACTGGCAGAGGTTGGTGATCTCTGCCTCGTCGAGGCCGACGACGGCGACCGGGTGGTTACCCGACTTACCGCTGTCAAGCGCCCCGTACTGGACGAATCCCGTACCGTCGAGCTGCTTGGCAGTCACCTTGAACTGCTGACCGGACACACTGAACGATGCCGCGAGTGCACCCTGCGAGAGGGCCACGCCTATCGCGGCAGTCGCCGCGACGCTCGGCACCATGACTACGGCGAACCGCTTCCATCTGGTTCCGCCACGAGCCACGGACTCCATGACTTTCCTCCTTCTCGGACGTACATCTCCGGCCCTGACTGCTCCCGTTCGGGCGGCTCAGCCGGGCAGGGATGGGAGAAGCGCTACGTCCTCGGGAAGGAGAGCGCCCGCATGGGAGGCGCAGATTGCACCACTCACCGGCGATCACCCCCGAGCGACAACCACTGGTCGCACGCGACACGCACAACCTGCCGGACAGGCCCTGCCGGACGGCAGAGACCCCCCTGTCCTAGACCGGCGACGGGGTGTCTCCGGCCTGCTCGGTGGGGACCCAGAAACCCCGCGCCCGGCTGGCTTCCGGGCTGCGGGTTATTGGACCGAGCGTCGCCGATCGTGGTGCATTCTCGTCCCCCGCACAAGGGGGTTCGTTACTCGCTAGTAACGGCGCGATAACCGAAGCACGACCGCCCGGTATCGGTCGGGCACAGACGGTGCATCCATGGCCAGGAGCAGACCGGGATGTTGAAGGACACAACAGGACAGAAACTCGACCTGGACTTACTCCAAGTAACAGTGGCCGCGTTTACCAAGTTTTGGTAAAGCGCGGCCACTGTGACGCCTGAGCGGCGAATTTTCACTTGGGCATCACAAGCCCCAGCGTTTAGGGACTGGTCAGCGAACGGCCCGCGAAGGGTCGAACAATCTGATCAAGGCCGGGTCGAACTGATCAGAGTCGAGTCGGTGTCGGTCAGAAAAGCACCCGCGCGAGCTGCGTACGCGCCGCGGTCACCCGCGGGTCGTCCGAGCCGACGACTTCGAGGAGTTCGAGCAGCCGCACGCGCGCGGCGTCCCGGTCGTCGCCCGCCGTGCGCCGGACCGCCTCGATGAGCCGCCCGAAGGCGTCCTCCACATGACCGCCCACCAGATCCAGGTCGGCGGCGGCGATCTGCGCGGCCACGTCCGCGGGACGGTCGGCGGCGTCCTTGCGGACCTGCTGGGCGTCCAGACCCTGTACCCGCTGCAGCAGTTCGGCCTGGGCGAGGCCGAGCTTGGCCTCCGTGTTGCCCGGGTCGTCGTTCAGTACGTTGCGGTACGCCTGGACCGCGCCGGCCAGGTCACCCGCGTCGAGCGCCTGGACGGCGGCTTCGAGCAGGGCGTCGTGCGGACCGGCGGGAACCTCGGCGACGGGGGCTTCCTGCTGCTCCCCGCCCTCGGCGTCCGGGTCCACGACGATGCCGGTCAGGCCGAAGCGCTCCTCGCCGACCTGGATCAACTGGTCCAGGGTCTGGCGGATCTGCTCCACCGGGGCCGCGCCCTGGAAGAGCGGCAGGGCCTGTCCGGCCACCACCGCGAAGACCGCCGGGATCCCCTGGACCCCGAACTGCTGCATCAGCATCTGGTTGGCGTCGACGTCGATCTTGGCGAGGACGAAACGGCCGTTGTACTCCCGCGCGAGGCCTTCGAGCAGCGGGCTCAGCTGCTTGCAGGGCTCGCACCACTCGGCCCAGAAGTCGATGACGACGGGCACTTCGGTGGAGCGCTGCAGGACCTCGCGCTCGAAGCCCGCCTCGTCGACGTCGATGACGAGGCTCGACGGCGAGACGCCGGCGACGGCGCCGCCGCCCTGCCTGGCCGCTTCGGCGCGCGCCTGCTCCGCCTTCGCCTTGGCCTCCTGGGCCGCCTTCACGGCGGCGAGGTCGACGACTCCGCTCATGGACATGTTCCGTGGCTGCATGAGTACATCCTCCCCCAAGCCGTGCGGGAACCGCGCCCGTCCGAAGCCCCCCGCCGGATTGCGGGGCCGCGGACGGCCGTGGCGCCAAGGTCCCGAGGAGGACCGATGGTTGTCGGCGCAGGGTCCCCACCCTGTTGCCGGTGCTTGCCGCTCTGTTGTTGCCGTGGTGTCGCGTGGTGTCGCTGTGGTTGTCACTCGGCGAAAGAGCGTGGGCGCCGAGGAGTTGCCGTTCGTCCCGCCCACATCTCTTTCGCTACGAGTCGTAGCGTAACTGTCGAGCGCTGCCACGTGGACGGCGGGCCTGCGCGAACTTCGGTGATCTGCCTCACTCGCCGCTCGCCGCCACTGCTCCGGCCTGTTCCGTACTGGCCGGTATGGTCACGGGATGCAGAGCCGCATCCCCCCTCCCGTCCGCACCGGCGGCCGCCCCCGCAACGCGGCGGCCGACGCCGCGATTCTGGAGTCGACCCGCCAGGCCCTGGTGGATCTCGGCTGGTCGAAGCTGACCCTCGGCGACGTGGCCGCCCGCGCGGGTGTGGCCAAGACGACGCTCTACCGGCGCTGGGCGGGCAAGAGCGAGCTGGTCGTGGACGCGGTGGCGGAGCTCTTCGACGAGCTGGAACTCCCGGACCGCGGCAGCCTGGCCGCGGACATCGAGGGAGTGGTCCTGCAGTTCGCGGCGCTCCTTGGCCGCCCGGAGACGAAGACCGCGCTGATGGCGGTGGTGGCCGAGTCGACGACGGACGAGCCGCTGCGCGAGCGCATCCGTACGTCGATCGTGGACCGCCAGAAGCGTCTTGTCCTCGCGGGGCGCAAGCGGGCCCAGGACCGGGGCGAACTCCCCCCGGAGCCGGACCCCGCCGCCGCGAGCCACACGGCCGACCTCATCTTCGACGTGATCGCCGGCGCGGTCGTCCACCGCGCCCTGGTCAGCGCGGAACCGGTCGACGAGAACTGGGCCCGCCGCTTTACGTTGCTCTTGCTCGGGGGCTTGGCGGCGGCTGCGGGGACGCCGTAGCTGGCCGGGGGCCTTCAGCAGGGGGTCCTCCCGCTGCTTCGCGCTGCGCGCTGCGGATGCGGCTGTGATTCGACCGGTCCTGGCCCGCCGCTTCGCGGCGGATGTCTCCCACCCACCCGCCCGATTACCCAGGATCACGGGTGGGCGGGAGGGGAACATC
>NZ_JBSGSG010000033.1:0-86619 GCF_053606765.1 Streptomyces sp. NPDC055189 | reverse complement strand
GCATGCGCTTCCCGGCCCCCACTCACATTACTAAGAGCCTCACATGACGAAGGACTACTGCTCCGTCGTCCGCTTCGGGCGCCACACCACCAGCGCGCTCGCCTGCTGCACGTCCTGATACGGGACCAAGTCACGTCGGTACGACGCGTGGACCGCCGCCTCGCGCTGCTGCATCGCGGCAGCCGCGCCCTCCACCGCGTTGGAGAGTTCGACCACCCTTGCCTGCAGCGCCGCGACCTGGTTCTCCAGCTCGATGATGCGCTTGATGCCGGCGAGGTTGATGCCCTCTTCCTGCGACAACTGCTGCACCGTGCGCAGCAGGTCGATGTCGCGGGCCGAATAGCGCCGGCCGCGGCCCGCCGTGCGGTCCGGGGAGACCAGGCCGAGGCGGTCGTACTGGCGCAGGGTCTGCGGGTGGAGCCCGCTCAGCTGGGCGGCCACCGAGATGACGTAGACCGGCGTCTCGTCGGTCAGTTGGTACGCACGCCCGAAACTGGACTGTCGACGACGGCCGTCCATCTCATGCTCCCTTCGCGGCCTGGAACAGTTCTGCCCGCGGATCGTCGTCCGCAGTCGCCTCGCGGTAGGACTCCAGGGCTTCCTTCGCCGAGTCGGACAGGGAAGTCGGAACCGATACCTCCACCGTCACCAGCAAGTCGCCCCGCGAACCGTCCTTGCGGACCGCGCCCTTGCCCCGCGCCCGCATCGTACGACCGTTGGGGGTGCCCGCAGGCACCTTCAGCGTCACGGCGGGTCCGCCCAGTGTGGGCACCTTGACCTCGCCGCCCAGTGCCGCTTCCGCGAACGTCACCGGAACCGTCACCGTCAGGTTGTCGCCCTTGCGGCCGAAGACCTTGTGGGAGTCGACGTGCACGACCACGTACAGGTCACCCGCCGGACCGCCCCGTTCACCGGGACCGCCCTTGCCGCGGAGGCGGATGCGCTGGCCGTCGCTGACACCCGCGGGGATACGCACCTGCATCGTGCGGGACGACTTCGCCCTGCCCGAGCCCTTGCAGACCTCGCAGGGGTCCTGGGCGATCAGGCCCCTTCCCTTGCAGTCCACGCAGGGGTCGGTCAGCGAGAAGCCGCCGCCGCCTCCGCGCGATACCTGGCCCGTGCCGACGCAGGTCGGGCACACGCGCGGCGTGCCGTTCTTGTCGCCGGTGCCGGAACAGGCCTTGCAGGGAGCCTGGGAGGACATCCGGAGCGGGACCGTGGCCCCGTCCACCGCCTCCGTGAAACTCAGCGTGACCTCGGACTCGATGTCCTGGCCGCGCCGGGGCTGCGTACGCGTGCCCGCGCCGCCCGCACCCGTGCCGCCTCTGTTGAACAGGCCCCCGAAGACGTCACCCAGACCGCCGCCGAAGCCGCCGCCGGCACCGGCACCGCCCGCTCCACCGCCCGGGGCGCCGCCTCCGAAGAGGTCGCCCAGGTCGAAGTTGAAAGAGCCGCCGGTACCGCCGCCTCCGGGACCTGCCCGGAAGCCGCCGTTGCCGAAGAGAGCACGCGCTTCGTCGTACTCCTTGCGCTTCTTGGGGTCGCCGAGGACGTCGTTCGCCTCGGAGATCTCCTTGAAGCGCTCTTCCGCCTTCGTGTTGCCCTTGTTGGCGTCCGGGTGGTTCTCGCGTGCGAGCTTCCGGTACGCCTTCTTGATCTCGGCTTCGGTGGCGTCCTTGGGGACGCCGAGGACCTTGTAGTAGTCCTTCTCGATGAAGTCCTTGGTGCTCACCCTCGACGTCCCTCCTCTCGCTTCACAACAACTCCGTCAGGTCAGCCCTCGTCCGGGCCGCCACCGGTCTCCTTGTCCTCCGCCGCGTCGGCGGAGTCCGTGGATGCGGCGGCCTCGGTCTCGCCCTTGACCGTCTGCGCACCCGGCTGCGGCTCGGCCACGGCCACCCGCGCGGGGCGGATGGTGCGCTCGCCGATGCGATACCCCGGCTGCAGGATCGCGACGCAGGTCGTCTCGGTGACGTCCGGTGCGTACGAGTGCATCAGGGCCTCGTGGATCGTCGGGTCGAAGGGCTCGCCCTCCTTGCCGAACTGCTGCAGGCCCATCTTGGCGACGACCGTCTCGAGCGACTCCGCCACCGACTTGAACCCGCCGACCAGCTCGCCGTGTTCCCGGGCGCGGCCGATGTCGTCGAGGCTCGGGAGAAGCTCGCCCAGGAGGTTCGCCGCGGCGATCTCCTTGACCGTGACCTTGTCCCGCTCCACACGACGGCGGTAGTTCTGATACTCCGCCTGCAGTCGCTGGAGGTCCGCCGTGCGCTCGCCGAGCGCGGTGCGCACCTGGTCCAGCTGTGCGATCAGACCGACGTCCTGAGCGGACCGGTCGGACTGAGCGGACTGAGCCGACTGGGCAGATGTCTTGCTTGCGTCCCCGGCCGGGGCCGCCGGGCCCTCCTCGGTGGAGGGCTCGGCAGCCTGCGGCGCCGCGTCATCAGGGGTGGCGCCGGAGGGGACGTCAGGGTTCTCGGCGTTGTCGCCGAAGCCCGGAGTCTCCTCGGTCATGCGGCGCCGCCCTTCTGCTCACCGGGCTTCTCGTCGTCGACGATCTCGGCGTCGACCACGTCGTCGTCCTTGTCCTTGGACATGTTCGGGGCCTCGCCGCCCTCGGCGCCCGGGGCAGCGCCCTCGGCACCGGCGGCCTGCGCGTCCGCGTACATGGCCTGGCCCAGCTTCTGGGAGACGGCCGCGACCTTCTCGGTGGCCGTGCGGATCTCCGCGGTGTCCTCGCCCTTGAGCTTTTCCTTCAGCTCTTCGACGGCGGACTCGACCTCGGTCTTCACGTCACCGGGGACCTTGTCGGCGTTGTCCGCGAGGAACTTCTCCGTCTGGTAGACGAGCTGCTCGCCCTGGTTGCGGGACTCGGCGGCCTCGCGGCGCTTGTGGTCCTCGTCCGCGTACTGCTCGGCCTCCTGGCGCATGCGGTCGACCTCGTCCTTCGGCAGCGAGGAGCCGCCGGTGACGGTCATCTTCTGCTCCTTGCCGGTGCCGAGGTCCTTGGCCGTCACGTGCATGATGCCGTTGGCGTCGATGTCGAAGGCGACCTCGATCTGCGGGACACCGCGCGGGGCCGGCGGCAGGCCCGTGAGCTCGAACATTCCGAGCTTCTTGTTGTACGCCGCGATCTCGCGCTCGCCCTGGTAGACCTGGATCTGGACGGACGGCTGGTTGTCCTCGGCCGTCGTGAAGATCTCGGAGCGCTTGGTCGGGATCGTGGTGTTGCGCTCGATGAGCTTGGTCATGATCCCTCCCTTGGTCTCGATGCCGAGGGACAGCGGGGTGACGTCGAGGAGCAGGACGTCCTTGACCTCGCCCTTGAGGACACCGGCCTGCAGGGCGGCGCCGATGGCGACGACCTCGTCCGGGTTCACGCCCTTGTTGGCGTCCTGGCCGCCGGTGAGCTCCTTGACGAGCTCGGCGACGGCGGGCATACGGGTCGAGCCACCGACGAGAACGACGTGGTCGATCTCGGAGAGCTGGATGCCCGCGTCCTTGATGACGTTGTTGAACGGGTTCTTGCACCGCTCAAGGAGGTCGGACGTGAGCTGCTGGAACTGGGCGCGCGTGAGCTTCTCGTCCAGGTGCAGCGGGCCCTCGGCGGACGCCGTGATGTAGGGCAGGTTGATCGAGGTCTCCGTGGAGGAGGACAGCTCGATCTTGGCCTTCTCGGCCGCCTCGCGCAGGCGCTGGAGCGCCATCTTGTCCTTGGAGAGGTCCACGCCGTGGCCGTTGTTGAACTGCTTGACCAGGTAGTCGACGACGCGCTGGTCCCAGTCGTCACCACCGAGGTGGTTGTCGCCGTTCGTGGCCTTCACCTCGACGACGCCGTCGCCGATCTCCAGGAGGGACACGTCGAAGGTGCCGCCACCGAGGTCGAAGACGAGGATCGTCTGGTCGTCCTTGTCGAGGCCGTACGCCAGGGCGGCGGCCGTCGGCTCGTTGACGATGCGCAGGACGTTCAGGCCCGCGATCTCGCCGGCCTCCTTCGTCGCCTGGCGCTCCGAGTCGTTGAAGTACGCCGGGACGGTGATGACCGCGTCGGCCACCTTCTCGCCCAGGTACGACTCGGCGTCGCGCTTCAGCTTCTGCAGGATGAACGCGGAGATCTGCTGGGGGTTGAACCCCTTGTCGTCGATGTCCACCTTCCAGTCAGTGCCCATGTGGCGCTTGACCGAGCGGATGGTCCTGTCGACGTTCGTGACTGCCTGGCGCTTGGCGACCTCGCCTACCAGAACCTCGCCGTTCTTCGCGAAGGCGACGACGGACGGCGTGGTCCTGGCGCCCTCGGCGTTGGTGATGACGGTGGGCTCGCCGCCTTCAAGAACGCTGACGACAGAGTTAGTCGTGCCCAGGTCGATGCCGACCGCACGTGCCATTTCGGTTCCTCCAGATGTAACTCTTGAGTGGATCTGGCTCAAGAATGCATGAGCGCTTCGCTGGAGTCAACAGAGGTGAGTCGAGGGGGCTCAACTCTTATCCCGTACTTACGCGCAAGCCAGGGGGGCTTTACGGGAGGGGCGGGTGCTCGTCTGCGGGCCCGCCGTGGCTGGTCGCGCAGTTCCCCGCGCCCCTTCGGGCGCTACTTGCGAGGCACCTCGACACCAAGGGTTGCCTGAGCGACGCAGATCACCGCCCTGCTGGCTACAGTGCGGCTGAGTAAGTGGGTAGTCTCAGACGGACTGCATAAGTTACCGCTTAGTAATAGTTCGCCTCGCAGGCCCGAGGAGCCCCCAAATGCAACTCGCCGCGATCATCGTGTCGCTGGTCCTAATCGCGGTCGGCGTCGCGCTGTTCGGCCGTGCCATCGTGCAGATCGTCCAGTACATGCGGCTCGGTCAGCCCGTCCCCGCCGGGACCCGCACCGACCAGCCCGTGCAGCGCACCGTCACCGTGGCCAAGGAGTTCCTCGGCCACACCCGCATGAACCGCTGGGGCGTCGTCGGCGTCGCGCACTGGTTCGTGGCGGTGGGCTTCTTCTCGCTGCTCCTGACCATCGTCAACGCCATCGGCCAGCTCTTCAAGGCCGACTGGATGCTGCCGATCATCGGCGAGTGGGCGCCGTACAACATGTTCGTCGAGTTCATCGGCACGATGACGATCGTCGGCATCCTGACGCTGATCGTCATCCGGCAGCTGAGCAACCCCGACAAGCCGGGCCGCAAGTCCCGCTTCGCGGGCTCCAAGAAGGGCCAGGCGTACTTCGTCGAGGCCGTCATCCTCATCGTCGGCGTCTGCATCTTCACGCTGCACGCCCTTGAGGGTGCCCAGCACCACGTGGACAGCTACGAGGCGTCGTTCTTCATCTCGTACCCGTTCGTCTCGTGGTTCGGGGGCATGGATCTCTCCACGCTGCAGAACCTCACGTACTTCTTCGCCATGATCAAGATCGCGACGTCCTTCATCTGGATGATCACCGTCGCGCTCAACACCAACATGGGCGTCGCCTGGCACCGCTTCCTCGCCTTCCCGAACATCTGGTTCAAGCGCGACGCGGACGGCTCCACGACCCTCGGCGAGCTCCAGCCCATGACGTCCGGCGGCAAGCCGATCGACTGGGAGGACCCGGGCGAGGACGACGTCTTCGGCGTCAGCCAGGTCGAGCAGTTCTCCTGGAAGGGCCTGCTCGACTTCAGTACGTGCACCGAGTGCGGCCGCTGCCAGTCGCAGTGCCCCGCCTGGAACACCGGCAAGCCGCTCTCCCCCAAGCTCCTGATCATGTCGCTGCGCGACCACGCGCACGCCAAGGCCCCGTACCTGCTCGCGGGCGGCGGCAAGGACATGGAGGGCAACGAGAAGGCGACGGAGGAGCAGCTCAAGGACGTGCCCGCCGCCGCTCTCGCCGAGGCCGAGCGCCCCCTCATCGGCACCGCCGAGGAGAACGGCGTCATCGACCCCGACGTCCTGTGGTCCTGCACCAGCTGCGGCGCCTGCGTCGAGCAGTGCCCGGTGGACATCGAGCACATCGACCACATCGTCGACATGCGCCGCTACCAGGTGATGATCGAGAGCGCGTTCCCGTCCGAGGCCGGGACGATGCTCAAGAACCTGGAGAAGAAGGGCAACCCCTGGGGCCTGGCCAAGAAGCAGCGCCTTGAGTGGCTCAAGGAGCTCGACTTCGAGGTGCCGGTCGTCGGCAAGGACATCGAGGACCTCACCGAGGTCGAGTACCTCTACTGGGTCGGCTGCGCGGGCTCCCTTGAGGACCGCGCGAAGAAGACCACCAAGGCCTTCGCCGAGCTGCTCAACATGGCGGGCGTCAAGTTCGCGATCATGGGCGGCGACGAGAAGTGCACCGGTGACTCCGCCCGCCGCCTGGGCAACGAGCCGCTGTTCCAGCAGCTCGGCCAGGAGAACGTGGCGATGCTGAACATGGCCTTCGGTGAGGACGACGAGGACGAGTCGACCAAGAAGCCGAAGACCGCGAAGAAGATCGTCGCGACCTGCCCGCACTGCCTCAACACGCTCGGCAACGAGTACCCGCAGCTCGGCGGCGACTACGAGGTCATCCACCACACGCAGCTGCTCCAGCACCTCGTCGACGAGGGCAAGCTCATCCCGGTGACGCCCGTCGAGGGCCTCATCACGTACCACGACCCGTGCTACCTCGGCCGGCACAACAAGATCTACACGCCGCCGCGCGAGATCATGTCCGCCGTCCCCGGCCTGCGCCAGCAGGAGATGCACCGTCACAAGGAGCGCGGCTTCTGCTGCGGTGCCGGTGGCGCGCGGATGTGGATGGAGGAGCGGATCGGCAAGCGCATCAACACGGAGCGGGTCGACGAGGCGCTCAGCCTCAACCCCGACATCGTGTCGACCGCCTGCCCGTTCTGCCTGGTCATGCTCACCGACTCCGTCAACGGCAAGAAGAACGACGGTGCCGCGAAGGAATCGCTCACGGTCGTGGACGTCGCGCAGCTGCTGCTCGAATCCGTGAAGACGCCGGTGGACCCCGCCGGTGAGTCCGAGACCGCGGACGAGCCGGAGCCCGAGCCGGTGAAGTAACGGCGCTCGACGTGCTTGAGGCCGGTTCCGCCCTCCGGGGCGGGACCGGCCTTTCGTGTCCTGCGGGCGGGACCGGCCTTTCGTGTCCTGCGGAAGGGGGGCATCATGTGTTGGTTGTTGTCGGCTGGGGCGGTCGGGGCGGGAGATGGACATGCGGAGTGCCGGGGTACGTGGCGTCAGACGGAGTGCTGTCGCGAGGCGCGGTGGTGTCATGGGCACGGCAGCCGCCGTCAGCTGCGCGCTGCTGCTCGCCGGGTGCGGGGGCGGCGACGGCGCGGCGAAGCCCGACACCCGGCACAAGCCCGTCAGCATGGCCGGCAAGGGCGCGGCGCAACTGCCTGTACCGAGCGGCAAGGGCAGCAAGGTCGACGACGACTTCAACGGTGACGGCGCCCCCGATCTCGTACTGGACGACCTGGTGCACGACGGCCACGGCGACGACGCGGGCATCGGCGTCGTGTACGGGTCGGAGAGCGGACTGCGCCCCGGAGCACGGCAGTTGCTGAGCGCGCGGAAGAACGGGGCGCGGACCAAGGGCGAACTGCCCGCGTCCTTCGAGTCGGAGGCGTCCTGCGACCTCGACGAGGACGGGTTCACCGATCTGCTGGTCTCCACCGACCCGCCGTACGACGGCCAGGGCCAGCCGCCCGTGCCGTTGCAGATCCTCTTCGGCTCGCCCAAGGGCCTGACCGGCAAGGCCGTGAAGGTGCAGGTGCCCAAGCAGGCACGTATCGGCAACGACTGGTCCGACCAGCCCGTGTGCGGCGACTTCGACGGTGACGGCGCGAACGACCTCGTCCTGCACGCGAGCGGCGCCCGGCTCACCTTCCTGCGCGGCCCGTTCAAGCGCACCGGCGCCCCGCGCGCCGCGGGCAAGCCCCTTGCCGCACCCGGCAACGACCTCGTCACCGGCAGGGCAACGGACGTGGACCGCGACGGCTACGACGACCTGCTGGTCCGCAAGGCCGCGAACGCGACCGGCGCCGCCGCGGGCGCCCTCGTCCTCGGCGGCCCGAAGGGGCCCGCCGAGACCGGGGTGCTCTTCCCGGCGGGCACGGACACCGCGTTCGGGCGCTTCGGCAAGGGCAAGGGCATGGACGCGGCGATCGCGGGCCCGAACGGCGTCGCTCTGCGCTACGACGTGCCGGGCACCCTGCGCTCCACGCTGGAGGCGAAGAACGTGGCCGTGGACGCGGGTGACTTCGACGGCGACGGCCTGAGCGAACTCGTCATGAGCGGGGGCGGCAGCGGAAGCGGGGGCGCCGCCGGTGAGGTGCGGGTCTTCAGGGGGCGTACGGCGGGCATCGACCAGAACGCGTCGGCGCTCGTGAATCCGTCCGCCGAGGGCACCACGGAGGTTCTTGCCATCGCGGACTTCAACGGGGACAAGCGGGCCGATCTTGTCCTGCGGACGGCTCATGGGGACGGCGAGGACACGGTGGGCGTCTATCCGGGGGTGAAGGGCGACCTCGTCTCGCGCAAGCCTCAGGTCACGTTCTCCAGCGCGGAGTTCCTGGCGCTGGGGGGTGGGGACGGGGTTTAGGCGCTGGGGGACGGGGTTTAGGGGTTCTCCGGCCGCGGGCGTGATGTGGCTGGTCGCGCTGGGGGACGGGGTTCAGGGGTTCTCCGGCCGCGGGCGTGATGTGGCTGCTCGCGCAGGTCGCGCAGGTCGCGCAGGTCGCGCAGTTCCCCGCGCCCCTTCGGGGGCGCCTCGTTCACCCTCCGGACACCTGGTCTCCCCCGTCGCACAACCATTCGTACGCCCCGCATGTCACACCCCCGGAAGCAATTCCCCACTCCCGGGAGCCACACGTGCGTGTACGTAATCTGGCCATCTCCGCGACCGTCGCGGCTCTCGCCGCAACGGGCCTCACGCTGCCCCTCGCGAGCACGGCGAGCGCCGCGTCCACGCTCAAGGACGACTACAACGGCGACGGCTACCGCGACCTCGCGATCGGCAACCCGGCCACGAACTCCGTGACGGTGACCTTCGGTTCGGCCTCCGGAGTCGGGACCGGCCGCGCGGTCACGCTCACCCAGAACTCCTCCGGCGTACCCGGTGTCACCGAGCCCGAGGACGAGTTCGGCGAGAACGTCACCAGCGGCGACGTGGACGGCGACGGCTACGCCGACCTCATCGTCGGCGCCCCCGGCGAGAAGGTGACGGGCAAGCCGTCCGGCTCCGTCACCGTCATCCGCGGCAAGCAGGGCGGCTTCGCATCGGGCGGCCGGGTCCTGAACGCCCCCGCCGACACCGCGGGCCGCTTCGGCGAGGCCACCACCTGGACCGACCTGGACGACGACGGCGCGCCCCAGCTGGCCGTGATCAGCGGCGACAACTGGTTCTACTACTCCGGCGCGGGCGAGAACGGCCAGGTGTACGGCCTCGAAGTCGACTTCCTGCCCGAGGGCGTGCGCCTGGACGGCATGGTCGGGGGCAACTTCAAGGTCAAGGACGGCAACGGCTTCGTCCTGTACGGGGGGCGCGCGGACGGCGGCGCCTACACCGCGCACATGAACGGCGGCGCAGGCGACTACGGCTACCAGGCCGAGGTGCTCGGCGAGGGTGACGACCCGACCGCGACCCGCGACGCGGCCACCGCCGCCGACGTCAACGGCGACGGACGCGACGACCTGATCACCGGCAACTCGGTGGACGGGGCGGGCGGCAAGGGCGGTTCGGTCACCGTGCGGTTCGGCGGTGACCGGAAGTTCGGCGCTCCGGTGACGTACAGCCAGGCGAGCGCGGGCGTGCCGGGTGCCGACGAGGCGGGCGACAGCTTCGGCGGGTCCGTCGCCGCGGGTGACGTGACCGGCGACGGCCTGCCGGACCTCGCGGTGGGCGCGCCCGGCGAGACGGTTGACGGCGTCGCGGGGGCGGGCAGCGTCACGCTCCTCAAGTCCTCGGCGGGTGCCTTCACTTCGGGCAAGGCCTGGCACCAGGAGACCGCGGGCGTGCCCGGCGTCGCCGAGGAGAAGGACAGCTTCGGGTCGTCCGTCCGCCTCAAGGACATCAACAAGAACGGCAAGGCGGACCTGGCGACCGGCGCGACCGGCGAGGACATCGGCACGACGCGCAACGCCGGCGCCGTATGGGTCCTGCGAGGCGCCTCCACCGGCCTGACCTCGTCGAACGCGACGTCCTTCAACGGCGCGGACTTCGGGGTCGGGGGCACGGACGCGGACTTCGGCAGGACGCTGCGCTGAGCTTTACACCGGCCTTGTCAGCCCGTCCGGGGTCTGGGTTCTCAGCCCGTCCGGGGTCTGGGTTCTCAGCCCGTCCGGGGTCTGGGTTCTCAGCCCGTCCGGCGTTTGAGGACGAACTCGGCGAAGCCGGTGATTGACGGCAACCAAGGCCCCCGCGCCAGCGGGTTTTCGGGAAGGGGCGGGGTTGGGGACCAAAAAAGCCCAAGCCCCCCTCGACCCGCGCAACACCACCCCCACCCCCCACCCAAACAGCACCCATAACGAACACCGCCCAAGGAGCACGCATGCCCAAGCACAAGCGCCCCACCCCCCACAGACCCGGCCGCCTGGCCACGGCAACGGCCGCCGCCGTGGCCCTCACAGGCGGACTCCTCACCCTCACGGCAACCTCCGCGACGGCGGCCCCCGCAGCCACCCAGCCGGACGACGCCGACTTCAACGGCGACGGCGCGGCCGACCTCGCCACCTCCGCCCCGCACGCCAACGTGGGCGGCAAGGACAAGGCGGGCCAGGTAGTCGTCACATACGGCGGCACCACGCAGCGCCACGTCACCTACAGCCAGAACAGCGCGGGCGTACCCGGCACCGCCGAGAAGAGCGACTTCTTCGGCGGCGACACCGCGTACGGGGACTTCGACGGCGACGGCTACGACGACCTCGCCGTCGGCGCCCCCGGCGAGGACGTCGGCAGCGACGTGGACGGCGGCACGGTCCAGGTCCTGTGGGGCTCCCCCAGCGGCCTCTCCGGCGGCTCCACGATCACGGACCCGCGCCCCACCAAGCACGACCACTTCGGCGGCCCCCTCCAGGCGGGTGACTTCGACGGCGACGGCAAGGACGACCTCGCCGTCGCCGCGTCGGGCGCCGCCACCATCGACATCTTCGACGGCGGCATCAAGCGCTCCGGCGCCACAGGCGGCCGCTACACCGTGCTCCCGCCCATCCACAGCGGCGACGGCTCGGGCCCCTTCAACCTGCACTCCGGGGACGTCAACGGCGACGGCAAGGACGACCTGCTCGTCAACGGCTTCTCCACCGCCGACGACTACAACGCCAACCTCTGGCTGCCCGGCAGCGCGAACGGCGTCACCACCAGCGGCGTCCAGCGCCTGCCCGCCGGCCACATCACCGACGTGGGCGACACGGACGGCGACGGCTACGGCGACGTCATCATCGGCCTGACCTGGGACGAGGGCATCGACGGCGCCCACAAGGGCGGCACGGTGTACGTCGTCAAGGGCAACGCGAACGGCCCGTACGGCGAGAGCCGGGCCATCACCCAGGACACGGCGGGCATCCCGGGCGGCGGCGAGACGGGCGACTACTTCGGCAACGAGCTCGACCTCGGCGACGTCAACGGCGACGGCCACCTCGACCTGGTCGTGGGCACCCCGGGCGAGAACCTGGACGGGGTCGCCGACGCAGGCTCCATCACCGTCATCTACGGCGCGGCGGACGGCTCCGGCCTCTCCACCAAGGGCGCCACCCTGTACAGCCAGAACTCGCCCGGCGTCCCCAACACCAACGAGAAGAACGACTTCTTCGGGTCCGACGTCCACATCGACGACCTGAACGACGACGGCCGGGGCGACGTCTCCGTCGGAGCAACGGGCGAGAACGGCTCGAACGGCGCGTTCTACGTCCTGGGCGCCCGCACCGACGGCACCCTCACCGGCACGAGCGGCGTCTACACGTCGACGGTCGGCATCTCCGCCACGGGAACCGCGCGCCTAGGCAACAACTTCGCGGACTGAGCCCCCCGCCCACCCCAAACACCGGGCCCGCACCCCTCCGTGCGGGCCCGGCCCATCCATACGGACCCAGCCCACTCCACCGAACAGCCCCGGGCAGAAGCCGCCGGACACCTCCCCGCGCCCGTCCCCGAGTTGGCCCGCCCCCGTCCCCAGTTGGAGAGCCCAGTGCCCCTGCGCCCCCGCCCCCGCCTGCGCCCCCGCACCCTCGCCGCCACCGCGACCGCCCTGGCCGCCACCGGCCTCGCCCTCCCCTTCGCAGCCGGCGCGAGCGCCGCGCCCGCACCCGCACCCGCACCCTCAGCCGCTCCCCTCACCGCCGACTTCGACGGCGACGGTTACGAGGACCTCTTCGTCGGCGTGCCCAGCGGCACCGTCAACGGCAAGGCCAAGGCCGGGTACGTGAGTGTCGTGTTCGGCGGGGAGAACGGGCCGGGCTCGGACAGCGTCCGACGCATCACGCAGGCCACCGTCGAGGTGCCCGGCACCCCCGAGGCCGGTGACCGGTTCGGCGGGGCCGTCGTCGCCGCGCACGTGGACGACGACAAGTACGCCGACCTCGTGATCGGCGCTCCCGGCGAGGACATCGACGGCAAGACCGACGCCGGTTCCGTCACCGTCCTCTACGGCGCCGGCGACGGCTTCTCCGTGGCCAACACCGCTGCCCGCGGGGCGAAGTCGAAGGACGCGTACGGAAACGCCCTCGTCGCCGCCGACTTCACCGGTGACACGGACGTCGACCTCGCGATCGGCGGCAAGGACCAGATCGTCGCCAACTTCAACCCGCTGGCCGCCCGCACCGAGCCCGTCATGGGCGACCGCATGGGCGGTCGCGCCCCCGTCATGACAACCGGCGACTTCGACTCCGACGGCCGCCCCGAGCTCGCCGCCGCCTTCTACACCCAGAACCAGCCCTACACCCAGTCCCACGTCCAGCTCTTCCACTACAGCAAGGACGAGTACAAGTTCGGCCTGACCTGGAGCAGCGACAACAGCGCCGCGAACGCGCTGGCCGCCGGTGACTTCAACGGCGACGGCCGCGACGACCTCGCCCTCGGCAACTGCCGCGAGATCGCCGACGAGAACATCGACGACCCGTGCGGCCCCGAGGAGCTCGCCGAGGGCGGCGGCATCCACATCTACTACGGGAACGGCGACGGCCTCGAATGGGAGGGCCAGACCCTCAACCAGGACACCGCGGGCGTACCCGGTGTCGCCGAGAAGGGTGACGACTTCGGCAACGCGCTCGCCGCCGCGGACATCGACGGCGACGGCAAGGACGACCTGATCGCGGGCGCCCCCGGCGAGGCCATCGGCAGCGCGGCCCGCGCGGGCGCCGTCACCGTCCTCAAGGGCGGCGCGAAGGGAATCCTGGACGCGGACGGCGCGGCGAGCGCGGTCTCGTACCAGCAGAACTCACCCGGAATCCCGGGCACTGCCGAGGCGGGCGACCTCTTCGGCGCGGCCCTCGCCTTCGGTGATCACAACGGCGACGGCGTCCCTGACCTGTCCGTCGCGGCGCCCGGCGAGAACTCCGCCGCGGGCGGCGTATGGGACCTGCCCGGCGCCAGGGCAGGCGGCTCCGTCGTCACTCCGAACTCCCTGGGCCTGCCCGCCTCTTCGGACCCGGAGGCGTACGGGGCGGTGCTGGGGAAGTAGCAGCCGGTCATCCTGGCACCACAGATGCTCCCGGGGGCGGAGGGCCGGGGGGGGGCCGAGGGCCGGGGGAAAACCCCTCAGGGTCCCCCTAAGGGTTGTCACAGGTCAGCGGCAAAGCCGCTCTCCTCCCGAGGAGGGACGCCCCGGGCCCTCCAGACCAGGTACGTTCGATTCGTGGCTGGATTCAGGATCGGACGCGGCCGGGACAACCGCACCCCGCAAGCACGCCCCCAACAACGACCGCGGCAGGAGCCGTACGGACAGCAGGCCCCCCGGGGCCAGCAGCCGCCGTACGGCTACCCTCAGCCGCCCTCCCAGCAGTACGGCGGTCAGCCGCCGTACGGCCAGGGCCAGGGTGGTGGCCAGGGCGGTGGTCAGGGTGGTGGCCAAGGCGGTGGCCAGGGCGGTTACGGCGGGCAGCAGTGGCCGCAGGCCGGCGGCCACCAGGGCAACCACGGCGAGCCGGAGTACTTCGGCGGCGGCCACGGAGGCCAGGGGCACGGGGGTCACGGGGGTCACGGAGGCCAGGGCGGCCAGGGCGGCGGCTTCGATCCGTACGCCGCCAACAACCCCGGTCACACCCAGGCCTTCTCCGTGGGTGAGGACCCGTACAACCACGGCGACACCTACCGCGCGGGCCAGGCACCCGCGCCCGTGGGCCCGCGCCTGCACTGGAAGGACCTCCTGCGCGGCATCGTCGTGAGCCCGGGGCCGACCTTCCTGCAGATGCGGGACTACGCGATGTGGGGCCCGGCCGTCATCGTGACGTTCCTCTACGGCCTGCTCGCGATCTTCGGCTTCGACGGCGCCCGCGAGGACGCCATCAACGCCACGATCTCCACGGCCGTCCCGTACGTCCTGACGACCGCCATCGCGATCACCGTCAGTGCCTTCGTCCTCGGCGTGGTCACCCACACCCTCGCCCGCCAGCTCGGCGGCGACGGCGCCTGGCAGCCGACGGTCGGCCTCTCCATGCTGATCATGTCGATCACGGACGCGCCCCGCGTGGTCGTCGCGATGTTCCTCGGCGGCGGCCAGACCTTCGTCCAGCTGCTCGGCTGGGTGACCTGGGTCGCGGCGGGCGCGCTGCTCACGGCGATGGTGAGCAAGTCGCACGACCTGCCGTGGCCGAAGGCGCTGGCAGCGGCGTCGATCCAGCTGCTCGCGCTGCTCTCCATCATCAAGCTGGGCACGTTCTAGCAACGTGTGAAACGGAGGCGGGCCCCGACGGAAGCAATCCGCCGGGGCCCGCCTCGTGCATGACCGACTGCTCAGGCGTCGAGAACCTGCCCGGCGCGCTTCACGACGGGCGCCTCGACGCTCCACGGGAAGTTGATCCAGTCGTCGGTGCGCTTCCAGACGTACTCGCACTTGACGAGCGACTGCGACTTCTCATAAATGACGGCGCTGCGGACCTCGGCCACGTGGTCGAGGCAGAAGTCGTGCACGAGCTTCAGCGTCTTGCCGGTGTCGGCGACGTCATCGGCGATGAGCACCTTCTTGTCGGTGAAATCGATGACGTTCGGCACGGGCGCCAGCATGACCGGCATCTCCAGGGTCGTGCCGACCCCCGTGTAGAACTCCACGTTCACCAGGTGGATGTTCTTGCAGTCGAGCGCGTACGCGAGCCCGCCCGCGACGAAGACGCCACCGCGGGCGATGGAGATGATGATGTCGGGCTGGTAGCCGTCATCGGCGATGGCCTGCGCGAGCTCGCGCACCGCGCCGCCGAACTTCTCGTACGTAAGGTTCTCGCGCACGTCACTCATGCTGGATGTCACACCTGGGTCCGATGGAAATTGAGGAAGGAACGGGAGGCGGTCGGCCCGCGCTGCCCTTGGTAACGCGATCCGTACCGCTCCGAGCCGTAAGGCGCCTCGGCGGCCGAACTCAGCCGGAACAGACACAGCTGCCCGATCTTCATTCCGGGCCACAGCTTGATGGGCAGCGTCGCGAGATTCGACAGCTCGAGCGTGACGTGCCCGGAGAAGCCGGGGTCGATGAAGCCGGCCGTGGAATGTGTCACAAGCCCGAGTCGCCCCAGGCTGGACTTGCCCTCGAGCCTGCTGGCGAGGTCGTCGGGCAGGCTGATGACCTCGTGGGTCGACGCCAGCACGAACTCGCCGGGGTGCAGGATGAACGGCTCGTCGCCCTCGGGCTCGACGAGCCGCGTCAGGTCGGCCTGCTCCACGGAGGGGTCGATGTGGGGGTAGCGGTGGTTCTCGAACACCCGGAAGTAGCGGTCGAGCCGCACATCGATGCTTGAGGGCTGCACCATGGATTCGTCGTACGGATCAATCCGTACTCGTCCGGCGTCGATCTCGGCCCGGATGTCCTTGTCTGAGAGAAGCACGCACCGAGGATACGCAGAGCGCGCGGGCCCGCCCCAATCGGACGTCCCCGCGCGCTGCGGTTCTCTGCTTTCCCGGCGTTTCTTGTGTTCCCCCTGCTACCGCTTCTGCTCCGCGACCGGCACGGCATGCCGCAATCGGGCGCAGCGCGGACAGCGGATGAGGCGACCGGGTCCGAGCCGGTCGGCCTTCTGCATCGGGAACGAAGCAGTGCTGAACACGTGCCCTTCGGCACATCGGACGACGGTGCGCTCCATCAAGTCCTCGAGTCCCTTCCCCAAAGCCGTAGTTGAGCTCGTGGCTCGCCGCATTGTGCTCGCGGGCGAGGCGACGACAAGAGGCCACATTACGGGACGAATAGGGCGCCCCTCCAGGCGGCACTCCGGCTCTTCACGGTACGCCCCAACTCCCGCGCCCCGCTGACCCATCCACGCCCCGGACAGCACGCAGACCCCGGAGGCAAAAGCGCCCGGGGCCTGGGATGAGGTAGAGTGTGCGACGTTACGACACCGCCACAGACGGTGTTTTTCGCGGGTGTAGTTTAGTGGTAGAACATCAGCTTCCCAAGCTGAGAGTGCGAGTTCGATTCTCGTCACCCGCTCCATAGAAATCCCCAGATCAAAGATCTGGGGATTTTGTGTTGTCTGGCGCACCTGCAGAGACCAGCCGGGGGCGGGTGGCCGAGCCGTTACGGCAAGCCCACCCGCCGCGTCCGACATGTCTGCGGCGTGGGGACAGTTACGGTGAGCACAGCGGGATCGGGCCCGCCGCACAGTGTCCGGGAGGCGTGTCATGACTGCCGAGATGATGGCCCGGGCATAGATGCACGAACAGATCACGGCGGAGGAGTACGAGTCGTGGTCCGGGGAGCAGTGCGCCGGCATCGAGATCGTGGACGGAATGGTCGTCGTTAGTCCCAGCGCGTCCAAGCGGCACGCTCGGCTGGCCCGACTCCTGGCGAACGAGCTGGACTCCGCAGCCGGCCCGGACTGGAACGCCGATACTGATTTCGACGTTCGGCTGCAGGACGTCCCGCTCACCAATCGCCGCCCCGACGTCATCGTCTACCGCGCGGACACGATCGACATCACGCCCACCCGGCCCGAGCACGTACTACTCGTGGTCGAGGTGGTGTCACCGGGCTCGGAGACCACCGACCGAATCGTGAAGGTGGATCAGTACGCCAGGGCCGGGATCGGCTTCTACTGGCGGATCGAGCAGGCCGCGAGGGGCACACCGTTGGTCTACACGTACCTACTCGATCCCGCGACGAGGACGTACCGAGAAGGGGACGTGTTCACCGGCACCCTGAAGATCACCGCCCCCTTCGCAGCGGAGATCGACCTCGGCCAGATCTGAACCGGCCGTAAGGCAGCCAGAGGGACCGCTTTCGAATCTCGCGCCCCACTCGGCAGAAAACCCCCGGGTCATGGACCCTGGGGTTCTTTGTTGCCCGGCTGCGTCAGGAGAGTTGGCGGCGCATGCACTGCGCGGGCGTCTCCTCGCGAGCCTTGCGGCATTCGGCACCCTCGCCCCACACGCCCTCGCCGAGCCCACCGACCACGTCACGCCGGCCTCACCGAATCGACACCGCCGATCCACCCCACACGTCATCCACTTCCACGCCAGGATCCAGGAGCAGACTGAGTTACAACTTTCTCTACTGTTTCAAGGCGGCTCGCTTCGCTCCCCGCGCGCGGCCCGGCTCCCCGGGCCGCCGCTCCTGTCTCCGCCCCGCTCCGGCCCGGTCCACCAGGCCGCGCGACAAGAGCTGGCGGCCAACTGACCTCAGAGAATGGGTACATCGTGGCTGGGGCGGTCGGCTCCACGGCTTTACGCAGCCACTTTGGGGCGAGCCTCTAAGATCATGGCCCCAACGTCGTGCTTTAACGGGCAGGTCCACAGACTGCCCGACTCGCCGGAAGCTTAAGGGGCCATGATCACTCGCCCCAAAGCAGCTCCAGCCCAAAGCCGCTACGCCGCCCGCGAAGCTGCTACCACTCGCCATTGCCGGGCCACAAGAAAACGCGCTAGATCAGCGCTTCCAAGCGATCCCTGTAGTAGTTAGCCCAATTTTCCCTGAAGTCGCAAGCCGCTAGGTAGTCTCGCGCTACTGAATCTGTGAAACTTCCGTAATGCACCGGCGCCGATCCGAAGTAATCCTTCACCCGATAGGTCAGGTAGGAGGAAAGCCACTTACCTTTCAGTAAGCGATAACCACTACCTTTGGAATAACAGGAATTAATTCTGCCCCGGACACGTGCCGATATGGCATTGAATTCTACCGGCGTGCGGCGCGTAGATGCGACAACCTTCGCCTCAGCAGCCGCCAGCTTGATCGGCTCTACAGCTCCATACTTTGGAATATTAACCCATGACTCTCTGCGAAATCCGACGTCGCAGCCCGATCCAGCCGCTTTAGCCAAGGTGCAAAGTGTTATCCACTCCCTCCACGCGTTCGCAAGGTCCTTTATCCAATCGTTCAAATCAGTTGCAAGTAGGCTTGCTGAGCTTGCGTCCAGCGAGAGAGCCCCCGCCAAGGCCACTTCATCTTTTCCGTGAACAAAAGCCTCCGATTCGACATCAAACATGTCCGTGTAAATGACATGCGGCGATCTTCTTTTTCCTCCAGACACGTCGTCATTATCTCGGTCGACCATGAAGGAAATTGCGTGTTTCCCGCTTGATGAAGTGACACTTAGCTTCCCACTCGCTTTGAAGTAGTCAAAGTGGGCGAGAACAGCCTTCTTGCCACCAGCGGCGACTCCTGTGGCGTCGTCCTTTAGTTGTTCAGCTAGCCAGACCTGATAACCAGCGGCCTCGATCCAACTACTACTGCCACAGACGCAATCGTAGAATCGTGCGTCTAGATCTTTCCCTTCGACTATCACAAACAAGGAATACTGCGAGATCTGCACGCGGCGCGCAAACGCAGATCTGCTGTATGAAAGCCTGCGACTCATAGTTCGTGGATCATCCTGTCCGGGAGTTCGGCCATGATTTCTGGAGAATGCGTAGCAAGGATTAGTTGCGTTCTCGGATTGATCGTACGCATCGCATTAACCAATCGGTGCTGCCAGTCGACATGCATCGAAATCTCCGGCTCATCCACGATCACAGAGTTGGGTCCAGCAGCCAAACACTCAACCAGAAGTCGAATGACCTGCTTCTGGCCGCTCGAAAGAGCCTCCAGGGGTACCTCATCATCCCCCTGTTTAATTTTTAGATACCTCCCTTCAAAGTCGACTCGCATTCGCCCCATGAATAGATCGTGAATTAGGCGTTCTACTGCCTGTTTCGGTTCTTGAGCATTTTCCACTTCTTGCTGAACTTCTACGATTTCTGCAACCACCTCGCGCATCAATGCATTGGCCAGGAAGTTCTCCGAGAAGCTTTCATAATTACCAACTCTGAGATGAAGGTTTTGATCCTGGAAGAAGTCTTTCACTGCCACGTAGGCAGCCTCGACGTCAATGTCTGTTAGATCTGTTCGCGTTTTGCGCGGCGAGAGCGACCTTGTAATTACTGACCCCGCAATTGCGGCAAGGCCATTCTGCTGAGCGCGACGAATCTGCATTAGCTCGCGAGTGTTATAGTCCTGCCAAATTGCCTGAATCTGGCGCGCGAACATCCGGTCATAAGCCACCTCATCTAGGATATCTCCAGGGCTACCGACTCGCATTCTGGGGCTGTCACTCAGGCGCAGAATAGACAAATAGCTGTGCCGCAACCCGCGCCCAGTAAAATCAGCTGGCTTAGTACTCCAACGCATTTTCTCTGCTTGATCTATAAGCCTTTCCCCAACCTGTCGATCATGCAATTCATAGTCATCGAACAAGGTCTCTGGGGGTTCAATTTGAATATTTTTCGCCTTAGGGTTTCTAATCCTCCGCTCGATCTCCCTACTCCCAGTCTGGATCTTCACAACCGCCCAGTCGAAAGGAACACGCACGAGGATAGATGCCTCACCTAGCAGCGCACTGTGCAAGATCTTGAGCATCGACGTCTTTCCGCTGCCGTTCAGCCCCCAAAAGACGTTCACATCAGGCTGCAGGGAATGGCTGATAACCTCTGACCGCCCAGCGAGGCCAGCGATCTCAAAACTCACGATGCTCGACATGGCCAGTCACCTACCTTCCAGAAGAGACTTCATCGCAGAACTATAAATCTTCTACAGGGTCTGATCACGGATTCTCCGAAAATTCTTCGAACTGTGCCCTGGGGAGACTTGTACCGCTCTCCGGTCACTGCGCAGCGCCTTCCCGGGGGTCCAGTGGCACACCGCAGGAGGGCACTCTCGCAACACCCTTCTGGCATTCCGTCAGCGTCGATACACCCGTCAGCTACACCCGGCGAGCCAGGTGCCACCACATCGAGCCCGGACGAGCTCGGTGAGCGTGAGCGCAGCCGTCAGGGTGTAGGGAGGGGCTTCTATTGAAGCTTCCTACTGACAAGGTCCGCACCACAACCGCACCAGATCTCGCGGGGAACAGCGGGGAATCACGGTGAGATGAGTCAAGCCCAGCAAGGCTGCACCAAGACCGATCCCCCAGGTCAGCGCCCAAGCCAGGCCTAAAAGATCGCAGCTTCCCAAGCTGATCGTGTGAGTTCGATTCTCGTCACCCGCTCCATAGTTGCGGCCCAGGTCAGCAATCTGGGTCTCTCGTCGGCAGGAGCCTGTTCGCGAGCTGGTGTGCAGGGGTTTGTGGGCGCACGATGCAGTAACAGAGCTGCAGTCAAAGTGGGAGTGGGGCCATGCCCGATTCCGTGCGTACCAATAGATACGAGGGCCTCTGTGCCCGATGCGGCCGGACGGTGGCGGCCGAAGCCGGCGTTAGATTGCAGAGCCTGTGGGGATACCCGGTGATCTATCACCCGGCGCATGTACCAGAGACGGACGCCCGGGGGGTGACGTCGGACGCCTCAGCCATGCGACCGAACCAGCGGGAAGAGCAGTGTCAGGTCTGCGGGGTCGTGGTTCGGGCGGGACTCGGAGTGCTGGTGCGCAGTCGATTCGACGGGTGGCGGGTCTACCACCCCGAGCACCTGCTGGAACCGGCCCCACCGCGTCGCGGCCGTCATCAGGGCTGGCATCAACGCCTTCTCATGGCCGTGGACATCGAAACGACGGGGAACCGATACAACATCGACCGTGTCATTGGCGCGGCGGTGCTCACCTCTGACGGGACAACCAGATCGTGGCTGATAGATCCTGGACCAGGCCCTCTGTCGATCGCCCCGTACAAGGGCCATGGCATCACCCTGAGGCACGCGCGTACCCATGGGACTCCGGCGGCGCTGGCGCTGAACGACATCGCCACCGTAATGGTCCGCCACTTGCTGGCCAAGGAGCCCCTGGTTGTCTGGCACGCGCCCTTTGTGCTGACCACCCTCGAAGCCGAACTGCTGCGACACGGGCTTGCAGCGCTGAGTGACCGCGCCCCCAAGGGCCTGTTCCCTATTTGCGATCCGCTCGTCCTGGACCGTCATGCCGATCAGTTTCGCCCCGGTGGACGGGCCCTACAGAGCGTCACCAAGTGGTACGGCATTCCGCACTGCTGTCCCAGCCGCGCGGCATCCGACGCCGAAGCCTCACTGGTACTCGCTCAGGTCATCGGATCCTGCTTCCCGTCCATAGGCCGACTGTCCCGGCCGGCTCTGCATCGCGAACAGGTTCGCTGGCACGAGCAGTATGTGCGGGAGGCCGAGGCTCGGCATCCCGATAAGGACAGAGACACGGCTTGGCCCCTTGGCTCAGTTGAACCACTGCCGTGGGCCGATCACGATTCCGTGTAGTCGTCGGGTGGGAGGTCGGACTGAGTATCTGTCCAGTGCGGCGCTCTGCCCGCCGCCGCGTCAGAGCAGCAGGAGATCGTCGGGCAGGACCCGGAATGCCTTGTGGCGGCCGAGAGGGCGTACGGCGCGGAAGTCTCGGCGGTCGAGGGTGAGGATCGCGTCCGTGTCGTAGTCGGCGGCCAGGGCTACGTTCACCGCGTCGGCGAGGTCCAGGTCCAGGGAGTTGTAGCGCGCGCGGACGGACTGGGCCACATTCAGGTGGTCTTCCGTGATCTCCGGCGCCACGATCCGGCCCCGGCGCATCCAGTGCCGGATGTCGTCGACCGCGCTGAAGGCCGCCTCCCGGCCCAGTTCGCGCGTCGCGACGTGGTCGAGTTCGGCGAGCAAGAGCGGGGACATGACGAGAAGGCCCGCGGCCAGGATCGCCTCGTTCGACGCGCCGTGCTCCGGGTGAGTGGAGTCAAGGGCGGCCAGCAGGCCCGATGTGTCGGCGATGACGATGATCACGCGGCCGAGTCCGTCTCACGTCGTACAGCGTCGGCGACCGTGTCACGGGTCTGGGCCTTGGACGGTGTGCGGCCGCGTCCCTCGAAAGTCCGCGAGAACAGCGGCTCGTCCCAGACCCGGTTCGCCATGGCCGCAAGGTGGATGCCCTGCCGGATGATCTCGGCCTCGCTTATGCCCCTGCGCTTGGCGGCTTCCTTGATGATCGCCAGGTCCTCGGGGTCGGCGTACACGTTGGTCCGCTTCATAGACATGTACCAAGCATAGTCCATGTACCAGGCGAGGGGACGGCCACTGTCCGGCTTGGACTTCCGCCACGTGAGTCTGCGGATGCAAATCAATGCAAGGGGCATCCGGTTACGGGACTGTCCCAGGGGGTGGCGGGCCGGTGGGCCAGGACGTGGGGTGCGGGAACCAGTTTCGTAGCGGGTGCTGGTGGTTATTTAGGGTGCCAACAGAGGGTTTGTGGGGTGTGGTGGGCGGCGCTCAAGCGTTGGTTGTGGTGTCGGATTCTGCGATTGCTTGTAACAGGCACGTATTAGCGGGTGGGTTAGTGGAACGTTTCCTACCGGCAAGTGGGTCCTCTTGATCAGTAACGCTCGCTCGTGCCGGACCACCGTCGGCACCGACCCCGCAAGGAAGAAACGATGCGCGCCAAGAAGATGACCCTCGCCGCCCTGGTCCTCACCGCCGGTCTCTCGCTCACCGCCTGCCAGGGGGGCAGCGACTCCAGTGCCAGTGGTGCCGAGAAAGACTCCGGGGCCTCCTCTTCCTCTTCCTCCTCGTCGTCGTCTTCTTCCTCTTCCTCGGGCTCCGGCTCCGGCTCCGGTGGTGAGAACGCCTCGAACAGCAGCGGCAGCGGCAGTGGTGGTGGGCAGGTCACCACCGGTAACTGCAAGACCGCCAACCTTGAGTTCGGTACCGCCCACGGCATGGGTGAGGGCGATCTCATAGTCAGTCTCAAGAACAAGAGCGACACCTGCTCGCTCAAGGGCTTCCCCGGCGTCGACCTGCGGTCCGAGGACGCCTCCGGGCCGCTCAGCGCCGAGCGCAGCAAGGTCTCCGCCCCGGCTGTCGTCCTCAACACCGGTGAGACGACCCGCTTCACCCTGCACACCCCGCCGAAGGAGGACGACGGCGAGGACGGCGTCTACGTCAGCGCCATCGACGTCACCCCGCCGAACGAGACCCACTCCAAGTCCCTGTCGACCGACCTCAACCTCCCGGTCGGCGCCGACGGCGAGGTCTTCGTGGACCCCGTCGGCACCGGCAAGCAGTGAGTAGTCAGTAGTCAGTAGTCAGCCGACAGTCATGGGGGCTTCCGGCCTATTCCTTCCTGCCCCTCCGTAGCGCCCTCGCGCACCAACTGATGATCGCCGCGTTCACCAGTGCCCCTGCTGCGACCGCGACGATCACCATCGCGGCGCCGTCCGGGAGTATGAGGAGTACGAAGCTTGCCGGGGCCGTGGCGAGCAGGGGGATTACTCCCGCCATGGACTCGTCCGTGCTGTCGCTCGCCGTCACCACCAGTGCCCACACCAGCAGCGCGGCGCAGACCGCCAGGTAGGACAGGGCGAGGGTGGCGCCGGCCGTGGGGCGGCGGCGGAAGGTGCGGCGGACGGTACGGCGGTTGGGGCCGGCGGACATGGTGGCCTCCTCCTTTGCAGTCGTCGTGGTGCGTGCGCGGGGCCGTCAGAGGTGCGTGCCCGGTGGGTTCGGGTGGGTCAGGCCCAGGTCGTACGCGAGGATCGTGGCCTGCACTCGGTCGCGCAGGCCGAGTTTGCGCAGGAGTGCGTTCACGTGGGATTTCACCGTGCCGACGGTGATGCCGAGGTCCTCGGCGATCTCCGCGTTGTTGAGGCCGGACGCGAGCAGCGTGAGTACGTTGCGCTGGCTGCCGGTCAGGGTGTCCAGGTTCTGGGGGCCGCTGCTGCCGGGACGGGCGGCTCCCGACGCGTAGTGGCCGATCAGTTTGCGGGTCGCCGACGGGGCGAGCACGCTCTCGCCCGCCGCCACCACCCGGATGCCCTGGAGCAGTTCGGCCGCGTGCACGTCCTTGAGCAAGAACCCCGAGGCTCCCGCCCGCAGCGCGTCGAAGACGTACGCGTCCAGGTCGAAGGTGGTCAGGACCAGGACCCTGGGCGCGGCTTCCCGGCCCGTACTCGTGCCCGCGCCCGTGCCCGTGCCCGTGCCCGTGCCCGTGATGATCCGGGTGGCGGCGATTCCGTCCAGCTCGGGCATCCGTACGTCCATGACGACCACGTCGGGCGCCAGGTCCGCCGCGAGCCGCACCGCTTCGACGCCGTCGGCCGCCTCGCCGACCACCGTCATGTCGTCCTCGGCGTCGATCACGGCGGCGAATCCCGCCCGCACGATGCCCTGGTCGTCGACCACCAGCACTCTCAGGCTCATCGACTCATCGTCGCCTTTCCTCGTCGGGCGCCGCGAGCGGCAGGCTCAGGCGGACCGTGCCCGCCGAGATCCTGGTCAGGGTGCCCTCCAGCGCCTCGACCCGGACGGCCAGAACGGCCAGCCGCTCCCGTACGGCAGAGACCGCGGAACTCCGCACTCCGGTGGCCGTCAGCGTCAACGTATCCCCGTCCGAGTCCAGTTCGAGCACGGCGGGGTCATCGCCGCCGGCGGCCAGGAGTGCTTCGGCGGCGTTGTAGGCCGCCAGGTCCACGGCCGTGGGGAGGTGGTCCGGCACTCGGGCCGTCACGCGGATCTCCACGTCGCGGCCCGTCGCCCGGACCTGGTGGGCGAGGAGGTCCAGGGCCTGGACGGTGGGCTGCGGGCGCCTGTCGACGGCCGGTGGCCCGCCCTCCCGCTCGCCCTCGCGGAGCTCGCCCTCGCGGAGCTCGCCCTCCCGGACCGTGTCGAGGAGCGCCCGCATCGCCGCCAGCGCGTCGCGGGCCCGTTCGGCCGTCTCCTCCAGCCTGCCCGCCTCCGCCTCCGTGACCATGTCCGCGGTGCGCGCGAGGACCGTGGTCTCCAGGCCCGCGGCGATCCGGCGCCGCTCGGCCCACGCGTCCCGAACGGCCTCCTCGGTCCAGGCCGCGAGGCGTTCCTCCTGTACGTCCTTGGCGGCCATGTCACGTCGGCGGGCCCGGATTCCGCACCAGCGGGCCGCGCCCACCGCCAGGGCCGCCCCGGCCGTCGCCCACGCGGCGACCGCCCACGCGGGGGCCGTCGTGCCCCGGTCCAGGACGGCGGCCGTCGCGGACCCCGCGTGCACCAACACGGCCGCGAGCGCGACCACGCGTACGTCGACGTCACGAAGGCCACGACCGTCACGAAGGCCATGAGCGTCACGAACGCCACGAACGCCACGACCCGTGCCCGTGCTCATGCCCGTGCTCATGCCCGCGGCCAGCGCCGCGCAGGTGGCGAGCATGCTCAGGGCAGGCGGCAGTACCGCGGACCCGGTGTAGTCGCCCGCCGCCATCGCCACCGGCCACAGCGGAGCCAGCGCGAGCAGGACCCCGAGGGCCGTACGCGGCGCGCGGCGCAGCCACAGCAGTGCGACCGCCTGCGCCGCCGCGAGGAGCGCGAAGAGCACGCCCGCGGACACGTGCGACGCGGGCGCGTTCGACGCCTCGTCGGCCCTGATCACCAGGGCCGGGAGCAACGGTTGCAGGACGAGGCCGGTCGCCGCCGTCAGCTGCGCCAGGCGGTAGTTCCGCGTCGCTGACCGTTCCACCGGCGCCGCGGTCCGGCCGGGCAGGACCGCACGCACCTCCCAGCCGCCCTCCGCCGTCGGTCCGCTGTGCAGCGTGCCGCCCGCCTCACGGGCCCGGGACCGCAGGAACCCTTGGCCGCGTCCACCGCCCAGACCGGCGCCGTGGGCCCGCGCCGCCGATCCGGACCGCGCGGGCGCGCTGGTGACGACCACGTCCGTACGGGTCTCGCCGTACCGGCACAGCACCTTCGTGCGCGCACCAGGAGCGTGCCGTGCCACGTTGGTCAGCGCCTCGCGGACGATTCCGTACGCCGCGTCCGCGACGGCGCCGTCCGGCAGCGGGCCGGTCTCCGGGGCCACCGGCTGGTCCAGGTCCACCTCCTGGTCGAGTCTGCGGAAGCCCGCGACCAGGCCCCGCAGCCGGTCCTCCGGCGACGGAAGCTCCTCCCGCGAGGGCGCGGGGGCTCGCACCGCCCCCAGCGCCCGGCTGACCTCACGGCCGGCACTGACCGCGAACTCCGCCGCCTCCACCGCCAGTTCGGGCCGCCGCTCACGCAACCCGACCGCCGCCCCCACCGTGACCACCACGGCCGTCAGGTGATGGGCGCTCACGTCGTGCAGCTCACGCTCCATCCGTCGCCGCTCGACCGCCGGGAGCCGGTGGCGCTCGGCCTCGGCCCGCTTCAGCCGTTCCTCGGCGGCCTGACGTGCGCGGTTCCTCCGCCGTACGAGAAGACCGGCCCCGCATGCGGCCGCGTAGAGCAGCGCTGTCAGTACGAGGTCGAGTCCGCCGGGGTCGCTGATGCCGTGCAGGGTGATGTCCTGGAAGAGCTGCCAGACGGCGAGCGCCACCACGCACAGCACGGCCGTGAAGGTGTCGCGCCGCGTCGCCACGGTGAACAGGGCGAGCGCGACGCCCGCGGTACCGAGCACCGCCGTCGCCCCCGGAGGCAGCGGCCCGGCACCCAGCGCGCAGGCGGCGGCGACCACGACGAGGGCGGCCACCGGGCGGGTACGGCGGAGGGCGAGCGCGGCGGTCGCCACTCCCGCGACCAGGGCGGCCACCAGCAGCGCGGGCCCGGACGGCAGGACCCCGGACGACAGGTCCCCGCGCACCAGCGCCGCACCGGGCCACACCACGGCCTGGGCGCAGAGCAGCAGGGCCGGGAGCAGCCGGTCGCCTTTTCCACGGATGAGTCGATACATGACGGATCAAGGCTAGGTCCGCAGGTGAGCGGCCCGGCTCCGGCTGGAGGCCGAGGTCATACCCCCGCCTCTCTATCTCTGGTTCGAGACGGCAATCGTCCGGCAGCCCGAGGCTGCGGCGGGCGGCCCGCCATAGCGTTGATCACATCGAGAAACCCACCCCACCGCACCCCACTCCACCCCACACCACTCCAGGAGGCACACCCATGTCCAAGCCCCAGTCCGAGTCCGGCTCCCAGCCCCAGCCTCAGCCCCAGTCCAAGACCACGCGCATCGTCGTCTCGTCCCTCATCGGCGCAGTCGTCGTCGGCGGAATCGCCGCCGGTGGGATAGCCATGGCCTCGGACTCGACCCCTGCGGCCGCCCCGACCCTGGAGAACGGCTCGGCCCGCTACACCGCCCCCGCGTCGGACGGCGGCGCGGGCTCGCTCGCCTTCACGGCGGATGTGAGCGACGACTCGGGCATCCGGGATCTCAAGGTCCTCGCCTGGCCCGCGAGTTCGAAGCTCGACCCGACAGAGGCGGAGCTCCGGGAAGCGGAGAGCGCCACCTGCCGAAGCACCACGGCCACGGGCGGGACATCGCGTTGCACCTACACCCTGAAGGTCACCAAGGCGGAGGCGGCCGACCTGGCGCAGGGCACCTGGTACGTCTCGGCGCGGGCTGTGGCCAAGGACGGCGACACGAAGTTCGTGCCCCGCGCGGCCACCTTCGAGGTCACCCGCTGACGTTGCGGGACGCGCGGTGTGGGCCCAACTCCGTCAGTACCTCACCCAGTCCCGCCGCCGTCAGAGCCGGGCCCGGCAGCTCCGGCGTCCCCGGTGCGGCCCGCAGGCCGTCGAGGAACAGGGCCAGGGGACGGCGCCACGCGTCAGGAGTCGTCGCGGCGGTCGCCGTGGTGAGGGCCGGGACCGCGCGGCCGAGGGCCGCGAGTGCGAACAGGACGTCCTCGGTGGTGGCGTCGGCGCGGACCGCGCCCTGTTCGCGGCCCCGGCTCAGCAGGATGTCCATCGTCTCGCGGTTGTGTGCGTGGACGGCCTGGAGCGCGTCGATGCCCTCCAGGTTGGTGGTCATGAGGTCGTTGGTGCCGCGGTCGGCGGCCAGCGTGACGAAGACGGCCCGCAGATAGTCGTTCAGCGCGACCCATGCGTCCGGCTCGGTCCTGGCCTGCTCGCCCGCGGTCATCGTGCCGGTGAGCAGGTCGTGGAAGACGGCGTTGATGAGGGCGGCGCGGGTGGGGAAGTTCCGGTAGAGCGTCGCGTTCCCCACGCCCGCCCGGCGGGCGATCACGTCCAGCGGCGCTTCGAGCCCCTGCTCGGCGAACTCCGCGCGGGCCGCCTCCACCAGAAGCTCCCAGTTCCGCCGCGCGTCACGCCGCCGCGGGGGCGTCGGGCGGTTCGCTTCACCGGTCATCGCCACTCTCCACCCACATTGACCCACGCATTGACCCAAGCGGGGAGCACTCCCCGATAGTGATGCTAGCGCCAGAGACGACAGCGGAACCGACAACGGGATCGGTAACGGAGCCGCCAGCGCAGCCGACAGCAGGCCGCCCGCGGGGAAACCCCCTCCCCATTTGTCCCCGCCATGCCATACGCTGCCCCCCAGCAGCCGCGCCCCGCGCGTTACCGCACTTCAGCGGTCATGTCCGGGTGTCGCGCGGCGCTCTCATCTCCCGGCCATCCACCGGGATTCTTTGTGGGGGTACAACACTGTGCGTACGCGCACCCTTTCGACCGCGACAGCTCTCGCGGTTCTCTTCAGTTCGGCGGCCCTGACGGTCGTCACCGCCGGGTCCGCTTCGGCCGCCACCGCCGTCGTCGCTTCACCGGGGGGCCTGGTCGCGGACGGCGAGCTCAAGCGGGTCTTCGTCGGTGACCGTACGGCCGGCAAGGTTCTCGCCGCCGATTACTCCGGCGCCCTCGTCGACTCGGTCAGCGGGGTCAAGGGGGTCACCGATCTCGCGCTGTCCGCCGACGGCTCCACCCTGTACGCGGCCGCGGAGGACACACACGAGATCGTCGCTCTCGACGCGGCCACTCTCGACGTCAAGAACCGCTACGCCGTCGACACCACCCACGGCCCGACCCATGTCGCCTTCGCCGGCGGCAAAGTCTGGTTCACGTACGGCGATCAGTGGGACGGCGACCTCGGCTCGGTCGATCCCGTGGACGGCTCGGTGGCCCTCGGGTTGTTCCCGCAGCCGCATCCCGGCATCCACGATGCGGGTCTGCTCGACACCGACCCGTCCTCGCCCGGCCTGCTCGCCGTCGGCGAGACCGGCCTGTCCACGGACTCGATGGCCGTCGTCGACGTCTCCGGCAGCACTCCGCAGCTGACCGCCTGGCACAACGGCGACTACTCGCTGAACGACGGCATCAGCGACATCGACCTCGTCCCCGGCGCCTCACAGGTCCTGGTCAACGGCACCCAGCGCGACGCCTACGCCGACGGGAAGTTCAAGGCCGCGGGCGTCTATCCCGCCGGGCACCGCGCCGACATCGCACCCAACGGGCTCGTCGCGCAGGCCAAGGGCGCCAAGGTGTCGGTCTACCGACCCGACACCGCCGCGCCGATCCGTACGTACGACACCGGCATGGCCAACATGATCGGCGCGGCCGATCTGGCCTGGGCCCCGGACTCCTCGCGGATCTTCGCGATCGCCGAGTCCGGCAGCGGCTACACCCTCAAGGTCCTCACCGACCCGACCCTCAACGTCCCGGCCCTGACGGTGAACGCCCCCTCCACCGCCACCCGCGCCAAGAAGCTCACCGTGACGGGGAAGATCACCGCGTCCGTGCCGCTGCCGGGCGGCACCAAGCTCCAGGTCACCCGCACCGACGTGGAGAGCCCCGACGGCAAGGCCCTGCCCGCCGTCACCGTCGAGGCGGACGGCAACTACAGCTTCACCGACACCCCGCCCGCCGGCGGCAAGGTGACGTACAAGGTCGCGTACGCGGGCGACGCCACGCACGCGAAGGTCAGCGCCTCGGACAAGGTCGACGTCTCCCGCACCAAGGCGACGCTGACGGTGAACAAGAACGGCAACGTCTACGGCTACGGCGCCGACGTCTCCTTCACCGCGCACCTCGGCTCGACGTACAAGAACCGCACGGTCGAGATCTGGGCCAACCCCTACGGCGGCGACAAGCCGAACAAGCTGGTGAAGACCGGCAAGGTCAACTCCAGCGGCAACATCTCCGCCACCGTCGACATGAAGCGCGACACGGTCGTCACCGCGGTCTACAAGGGCGATGCCCGCACCGCGGCCAAGACGGCGAAGTCCACGGCGTACGCCAAGGTCAAGATCTCCACCTCCGTCTCCAAGCACTACAAGAAGGCGAAGATCGGCTCGACGTCGTACTACTGGTTCCACAAGAACGCCGACCCGGTCCTGACCACGACCATGAGCTACTACGAGGGCCGCAAGCAGCGCTTCGACCTCCAGGTCTACTCGGGCGGCACGTGGCACTCCGCCGACTCCGAGTACTTCCGGCTCGGCACGAGCGGCAAGTCGGCCATCACCCTGAAGGGGCCGGGCCAGTCCGGCATCAAGGCGCGGATGCGTTCCGCGTACGTCAACGGCTCGTCCGGCGACAACGTGAACTCGACGACCTACGGCGCCTGGAAGTACCTGTACTGGTCCAACTAGTCTCGTCCGGAGATCCACACATTCCGTTAATGGGGGGTTTCTCATGGCGCTGTTCGGAAACGCGCACACGATCAATCCGGCGACCGCGCAGCAGGACTACGCGCGCCTGCTGGGCCACGGCGAGCAGGTGCAGGCGGCGTTCCTGCTGATCCGCGACACCATGCTCTTCACCGACCGCCGTCTCGTCCTCGTCGACAAGCAGGGGATAACCGGCAAGAAGGTCGAGTACCACTCGGTCCCGTACCGCAGCATCACGCATTTCTCGGTGGAGACCGCCGGGCACTTCGACCTGGACGCCGAGCTCAAGATCTGGATCTCCGGAACCCACGAGCCGATCCAGAAGACCTTCACCAAGGGCGTCGACATCTACGAGGTGCAGGCGATCCTTACGCAGTACGTGGCTCGCTGAGCAAACGGGAACACGAACCCCAGCAGTAGTTCGTAGTGCGAATGTCCGCTCTTCCTTTGCTGCCTTATTCTGGGCCGATGGGTAATACCGAGGCTGCCGAGGAAGAGCGGATGGGGGTCGCCGCCGCGCTGGTGCGTTCCTCGTTCCTGGTGAACGCCGTGTACGCCGAGTCGGCCAGGGAGTTCGGACTGACCGCCCAGCAGGGGCAGTTGCTCTGCGTACTGATGGGCCAGGCGTACGGCATGAGCGAGCTCGGCGCGGTCCTCGGACTCGCCAAATCGAGCCTCACCGGCCTGGTCGACCGCAGCGCCCAGCACGGCCTGGTCCGGCGCGAGCCGGACCCGCGGGACGGGCGGGCCGTGCAGGTCGTGCTCACCGCCAAGGGCAGCAACCTCGCCGACGAGTTCTACGCGGAGACCTGCCGCCGGATCGACCGGCTGCCCGCGGGCTTCGGCGACACAGATCGCGCGAAGCTCGCGGAGCTGCTCAGCCGGGTCGTGCGGGACAACAAGGTGCCCGTGGTCTTCGCCGACTAGCCCGGCCATAGCCATACGAGCGGGTCATGTCGTGCCGAACAGCTCCGCGAAGCGGCCCGTCAGGAGGTCCGTCCCCTTGTACTCGCTGACCGCCTCCGCGGGCAGCACCGTCGCCCCGTCGGGCGCTCCCATCTGGCCGATGCCGCCCTTCGGGCCCAGCGGGACCAGGATCGAGGGGTGGGGCGCCGGCCGGTACACGGCGGCCGGGCGCTCGCCGCGCACCCGGGCGCGGATGTTCTCCGCGATCACGTCGGCGTGCTTCATCGCGTTCGCCGCCATCTTGGCCTCGGCGAGGTCCGTGAGGTCACCGAGCGCGTAGATGTTGCTGTGGCCCTCGACGTTGAGCGACTCCGTCACCCTCACCTGGCCCTGCGGGGTGCGGGCGGCTGCCAGCGTCCCGCCGAGATAGTCGCCGTTGAGGCTCACTCCGTAGCAGCGGAACCAGATGTCGGCTGTGATCTCTCCCCCAGGCTCCCTCGTGGCGACGGTGAAGTTCTTCGTCTCGCCCGGCTGCGTCGGCGGCTCCTCCACCAGTCCCGTTCCCAGTCGTACGGTCACGCCCAACTCGGCCAACTGCCGGTGCAGTTCCGTACGTACCTCGGGCAGGAAACCCGGCATCAGCTGCTCGGCCGGATCGACGATCGTCACGTGCTTGTCCGGCCAGACCGCCGCTATCTCACCCGCGAGCTCCAGGCCGACCGGTCCCGCGCCGAGCAGCAACACCCGTTCGGCGCGGTCGAGTTCGCCGTGCGTGGCCCGCAGCTTCTCCAGCGCCTCGCTGGTCACGTCGGTGTCCGGCTTGGCGGGGAAGGGGTAGCCGGATCCCGACGCCAGGACCACGTAATCGGCGTCGATCCGCGCCCCCGAGGCGAGGATGACGCCCTCGCCGTCCACCGAGGCCGCCCGCTCGCGCACGACCCTGCCGCGCCGCAGCAGCTTGTCGTACGGGAAGAACATGTTGCCCGCCCAGTCCGGCTGGACCAGGGCCCGCAGCGATCCGGCCGCGTGCACGAACGCGTCCTTGGGCTCGACGAGCACTACATCGGTCTCCGCATCCAGGGCCTTGGCCACGGCGGAACCTCCGTAGCCTCCGCCGATGACAGCGACAGTACGAGTGACGGTACGAGTCATGACGTCCACTCCCATCCCAGCAATCAAGAAAGTAGTTCGCCCCACGAACAATATTAGTTCGTGGGGCGAACTTCAATCATGAATCCGGGAGCGGCGCGTCCGCTCAGGCCGTCGGCACGCGGTCCAGGAACCCGTGGACGGTACGGATCCGGCCGTCGTCGGCCAGCGTGATCACGTCGAATCCGGCGACGGGCGCGGACCCGTCCGCGGGCGACACGAGCTCCCACCCGAAGCGCGCGATGTCGTGGTGCCCGTCGACAGTGCCGAGTTGACGGAACTCGAACCCCGGGAACTGTTCGTGGGCTCCCTTGATCACGGCGGCGAGGGACGCGTGCCCGGAGACGTCGGCCAGCGGGTCCGTGTAGCTGCCGTCCTCGGTCCAGGCGGCGGCCACGGCCTTGTCGATGTTGTCGGCGCCCTCCACGTTCCAGGCCTCGAAGTAGCGGGCGACGGCGGTCTCGTACGCGGCGGTGTCGTGTGCGGTCATGGCGGGTCAGCCTCCTGTGAGGTGGTTGTTTCGTCGTGCCGGGGCGATGCCCCAAGACTGCCGAGTGGCCGCGCGGGGGTCGATTACGTCCGGGGTAATGCGGGTCGACTGCGGGTCGCTGGCGGTCCGGAAGCGTTCCCCGTGTCTTCTCACGCGGGTGCGTCTGTGCTTGCCTTAGGGCCCTTTGGGGGCTCTTTCGGTCGGCTGGACGGGAGTTGGGGTATGCGCAGGGCGTGGGTGGGCGGGGTGCTGGCCGCTGTGCTGCTCCTCGGGGCGTGCGGAGACCCCGGGTCGGACGGGGGCGAGCCTGCGGCCGCCCCGAAAGCGCCGGCCGCGGACCGCACCCCGGCTCCGCGCGACGCCCCCACCGGGTCGCCGTCGTCGACGACCCGGCAGCGTGTCGCAGAAAAGTCCCGCACAAAAGCCCCAAAAGTGCTCTATCTCGGGGACTCTCTTGCAATGGAGAACCAGACCGTCCTCGGCGACCAGCTCCGCGCCGAGCTCGGTGCCCGCTACACCAGCGCGCCCTACTCCGGCACCACCCTCTGCGACTACCTCGACGGCACCGGCAAGGACTCCCTCGTCCCCGACAAGGACAAGGCCGCCGCGCTGGTGCGCGAGCAGCGGCCCGACTACGTGGTGCTCCAGTTCTGGGGCAACGCGTGGGGCTATACGCCGTGCATGGACGGCATCACGTACGACAAGGCGCCCGCCAAGTACTTCGACCGGTACACCGCCGACGCGAAGGAGCTTGCCTCGCAGATCCGCGGCGCGGGCGGGTCGAGCCCGCCGCGCATCGTGTGGGTGCTGCAAGGCCCCGACCCGATCACGCCGGATCGCGTACGGCGCGTCAACGGCATCTACGAGGCGCAGGCCCGGGCCGCGGGCGGGATCGTCGCCGACGCGGGCCGCGCGGTCGCACCGGCGTCGGGCCGGCACACCTGGGTGGAGAAACTGCCGTGCACGTCGTACGAACGTGAGCACCCGGCGTACTGCACGGAGCCGGGCCGGGGTCGCACGGCGCTGCATCGCGGCGACGACTATCTGCACTTCTGCCTGGCGCCCACCACGGCCAAGTCCCGGCCCTGCCCGGCTCGTTCGCCGGGTATCCGGCGGATGGCCGCCGAGATCACCAAGGCTGTGGGGGCGGTGTCCTAGCGGCTACTTCAGGGTGTTGTTCGCTGCGGCTGCCACGAAGGTCGCGAAGGCGCGGGGGGTTGTGGTGAGGGCGGGGCCTTCGGGGTTTTTGCTGTCGCGGAGGGCTATGGCTCCTTCGCCGGGGGCGAATTCGATGCATTCGCCGCCGGTGTTGCCGCTGTACGTCGACTTACGCCATGCCGTGCCGTTGAGGGGGGCGCATTCGATGCATTCGCCGCCGCTGCTTCCGCTGTAGGACGACTTACGCCACCGCGCGCCCGTCAGGTCCTGGCTGGTCCCCATAACGTTCCTCCATCACGCGAGCGATCAGCGTGGCTGACTTCTCCCGCGAGAGGGCCGCGCCTTGCAGGCGAGCGTAGCCGAGCGAACGCTCCCAGATGACTTGCGGGTTGGCAGTCATGTGACCTGAGTCGTAGCTCTCCGAGTAGAACAAGTCGGGATCGCTCTCGAAGCGCAGAAGAGTGAACGACCCCATTACGGCTGCGTGTTGCCCAATGGAGAACGGCAGCACCTGGAGGTGCAGCCAAGGGCTGTCCCGGAAGGCCAACAAATGGTCGAGTTGCTCTCGCATGACCTCGTGACCCCCGATCTCACGGTGCAGCACTGCCTCGTCGAGGACGACGAACAGGGCAGGTGGACGCCCCCGCCCCAAGATCCGTTGCCGTTCCATACGCGCTGCCAGCAGCTCATCGAGCCGGTCCTGGTGCTCCACACCGAGAACCGCCCGCGCATAGCCTTCCGTCTGCAGGAGCCCGTAGACCAGTTGGCACTGATAGGCGGAGATGAACGTTGCCTTCGCCTCCATCTCGGCGAACGCCTGAAACCACGTAGGCAGCTGGCTCTTCAGCACCAACCCCACCAACCGCGAAAACACCCCGCCAGTCCCCAGCGCCGCATCCACGCGCTCGGAGAAATCCCTGGTCGGTACCTTCCTCGCCGTCTCGATCTGGCCCACCAGCGAGGCCGTACAGAAGATGCAGCCGCCCAGCTGGCCCTGGCTGAGGCCCGCCGCCTCGCGCAGGCGGCGGAGTTCTGCGCCGTAGTAGTCCAGCGGCGACGCGCTGGGGTCGAGGTCGCGGATGTTGACCATGCGGGGGCCACCCCTTCAACTCAACCAACGCCGTGCGGCGTGCAGTTCATCTGGTAGCCCAGCGTAATCAGTTGATTGCGATCCGGTGACGTGAATCACGTAAATGCCGAGGACCGAGGGGTAACCCGTTCGGCCCAATCCCGCTCGCGAGCCCCGTACGGCTGTCACACGCTGTGAATTCCTGGCGACACGAGAAGAGGTGCTCATGAGCGGCGACAGCGGCAGCAGCAAGGGCAGCCCGGGCAACGAAAGCGCATGGGCGTCGGGCGGGACGATGTTCGCCGGTGTCCTGATGCTGGTCAACGGCATCCTCGGCATCTTCGAGGGCATCGCGGGCATCGCGAAGGACGACGTCTACACGCGCATCGGGGACTACGTCTACAAGTTCAACCTCACCGCGTGGGGCTGGGTGCATCTGATCCTCGGCATCCTCGTGGCCGTGACCGGCTACGGGATTCTCAAGGGTGCGGCATGGGGCCGGGCGAGCGGTATCGCGCTGGCTTCGCTTGCCGTGGTCCTGCAGTTCCTGTGGCTGCCGTACCAGCCGATCTGGGCGCTGATCTCGATCGCGATCGCCCTCTTCGTCATCTGGGCGCTCTGCACGGACCACCCGGACCGTCACGCGGGCCACGGCGTACCGCCGGGCGGCGGGGCGGGGGCCGGTGGCTGGGGACCCAGGCCCACCTCCAGCGGGCCCGGTCCGTTCGCCGAAGGCCCCAGCGGCACCAATCCCGGCGGTACGGGCCCCACGCCTCCTCCCGCCGCCCACTGACCGGACCGCGAGGCAGTGGCAGCCACGGAGAAGCAGCCCCTGACGCCGCAGGCCCGCGCGCTGCTGCCGCTCGTCGTACCCGCCCTGCTCGTGGGGGTGGGGTCCAGCCTGATCCTGCTGCTGCTCAGCGTGGTCGCCGAGCGGTTGCAGGATCTGCTGTGGGACACGCTGCCGGACGCGGTGGGGGCCTCCGGGACATCGGCGGGGTGGATCATCGGGGTCCTTACGGCGGCGGGGTTCGTCGTCGGGCTCATCGTGTGGAAGGTGCCCGGGCACGCCGGGCCCGATCCGGCGACGCTGGGCCTTGTCGATCCGCCGCTGCCGGTGCGGGTGCTGCCGGGCATCGCGCTGGCCGTCGTGGTGGGCCTCGCGGGCGGCGTCAGTCTCGGCCCGGAGAACCCGATCACGGCGATCAACATCGCCCTCGCCTACGCGCTGGGCATGAAGGCCATGCCGCGTACGCCCGCGAGCGACTGGGTGGCCCTCGCGGCGGCCGGGACCATCGGCGCCCTCTTCGGTACGCCGGTCGCGGCGGCGCTCATCCTCTCCGAGACCGTCACCGCTCCGGGGCCCGATCCGAGACCGCTGTGGGACCGGCTGTTCGCGCCGCTGGTGGCGGCGGGTGCTGGGGCGCTGACCACGGTGCTCATCGCGCACCCGACGTTCCAGATCGACGTCGAGGCGTACGCGGGTCCGCGCTGGGGCGACGTGCTCTCCGCGATGGTCGTCAGTACAGGGGCGGCGGCGGCCGGGCTGTGCGCGGTGTACGCGTTCCCCTACCTCCACCGCGTCTTCCACCAGCTCGGACACCCCGTACTGATGCTGACCGTGGGCGGTCTCGTACTCGGCGTCCTGGGTGCGCTCGGCGGCCATCTGACGCTCTTCAAGGGCCTGGACGAGATGAAGGAGCTGACCGCGCACGCCGCCGAGCACGACGCGGGCAATCTGCTCCTTCTCGCCGTGGTCAAGCTGCTCGCGCTCTGCGTGGCCGCCACCTGCGGATTCCGGGGCGGACGGATCTTCCCCGCGGTCTTCGTGGGCGCGGCGCTCGGCATGCTCGCGCACGCCCTCGTCGACTCGGTGCCGCCCGCCCTCGCGATCACCTGCGCCATCCTCGGCGTCCTGCTCGCCACGACGCGGCAGGGGTGGCTGAGCCTGTTCACGGCGGCGGCCGTGGTGATGGACCTGGAGCTGCTGCCGGTGCTGTGCGTGGCGGCGCTGCCCGCGTGGCTGCTTGTGACGGGGCGGCCGGAGATGCTGATCAAGAGGGGCGGGCGGGAGCAGCCGGTGGCATGAGGGGGTTGCCTCCCGCCTCCGCGTCCCCGCGTCCCCGCGTCCCCGCGTCCCCGCAGCCCTCCCGTCCGGCTTTTGTGCCGTCAGAACGGGGCCGGGCCGCCGTTCGCCGCGACGGCGTCACGGACCGCTCGTACGAACTCCTCCAGGCGCGGGGTGCCTGCCGCGGCCGTACGCGAGATGAGCGCGACGTCGGCCGTCGGGACGTCGTGCAGGGGGACGAAGACGATGTCCGGCCGTGAGTAGTACTTCTCCACGGACGCGATGACCGGCGACACCCCCTGACCGGTGGCGACCAGCGTCATCAGCTCCTGGAACCCGGCGACCGACTGGCCGCGGCGGATCGGGAGCCCGCTGGGGGTGCGGGGCGGGACGTGGAAGTCCCACCAGTAGGCGGGGGCGCCGTTGACGACGCCGAAGAAGGTCTCGCCCGCGCACTCTTCGAGGGAGACGCTGGCGCGACCGGCGAAACGGTGGCCGAGGGGTACGGCGAGCATACGGGGTTCGTTGATCACGACGGGCCCGACGGTGAGGTCGGGCTCCTCCACGGGCAGGCAGGTGAACAGCACGTCGGCCTCGCCGCCGCGCAGCGCGCCGAGCGGGTCGCCGAACTGCGTCTCCCGCATCCGGACGTCGCAGTGCGGGCAGCGCTCGCGGAACTTCGCCAGGATCGCGGAGGTCAGCGAGCCGGCGCCCGACCCGAGGAAGGCGACGGTCAGCTCGCCGTCGACGCCGCGGGCCATGTCCTTGGCACGGGCGACGGCGGCTTCCATGCGCACGTGCAGCGGCGCCAGATCGTCGTAGAGCTGACGGCCCAGCGGGGACATCTCCACCTTGCGGCTCGTGCGCTCGAAGAGCGGGGCGCCGATCTTGCGCTCCAGCCTCTTCACGGTCTGGCTGACGCGGGCCTGGGAGAGGAGGAGGCGGTCGGCGGTGCGGCCGAAGTGGAGCTCTTCGGCGAGCGTCAGGAAGGTTTCCAGCTCTTGCCGTTCCATGTCCCTGCGCCACCCCGTCCGGCTGCGGTACGTCTGCCACGTGCCTGTTGTACGCCTCTGACCTGCATCTATAAGTCTGAGCGTGCCAATCGTTTCACGGATCGTCGTTGATCGGGGGTTGGCGGGGGCGGATCTTTGAGGAGTCCGGTCGAACGGACGGCGTTCCGCGTCTTCATCGCCTCAACTCCCTGGAGATTTTCATGCTTTCGCGTACTCGTACATCTGCTGCTGTTGCTGTTGCTGCCGCGCTCGCCCTGACGGCTGGTGTCGCTGTGACCGGCGCGCATGCTTCGGGCTCGGGTTCCGGCTCGGGTTCCGGCTCCGGGTCCGGGCCCGCCTGGTCCGCCGCCTGGGCCGCGTCGCCGCAGCGCGCCAGTACCGGCTTCAAGCCCAACTGGTCGGAGGACGGCTTCTCCGGGCAGACCCTGCGGCAGGTCGTGCGGGTGACCGCGGGCGGCGACAGAGCCCGCATCCGGCTCTCCAACGCGTACGGGACCTCGCCGTTGCACATCGCGGGGGCGACCATCGCGCGGACGGAGAAAGGGGCCGCCGTCGAGGAAGGCTCGGTGCGGAGGCTCACCTTCGGGGGGAGGCAGGGGGTGTCGATACCGGCGCACGGACAACTCTCCAGTGATGCGGCGAGCTTGGGGCTCAAGGCCTTCGAGTCGGTCACCGTGACGTTGCATCTGGCCCGTACGACAGGGCCCGCGACCTTCCACGCGCAGTCGTTCGCGACGAGTTACCGGGCGGAGGGGGAGCACACCGGGGACGTGGGGGCGGGGGCGTTCGATGAGACTTCGGAGTCCTGGTACTTCCTGTCGGGGGTGGATGTCACCGGTGCCACCGGCAAGAAGACGCGCCGTGGGAGTGGGAGTGGGGGCGAGGGTGGTGGGGGTGGTGGTGTCGTGCTGTTCGGCGACTCCATCACGGACGGCTTCGCCTCCTCCACCGATCGCAATCGCCGGTGGTCCGATGCGCTGGCCGAACGCCTTGCGCGGGCGGGGTCGCCCCGGCCGGTTCTGAACGCCGGTATCGGCGGGAATCTCGTCCTCAATGACTCGGCCTGGTACGGGGAGAGGGGGACGGCCCGGTTCGGTCGGGATGCGTTGGATCTGCCGGGGGTGGGGACTGTGGTTGTTCTTGAGGGGCTCAACGACATCGGGTTCAGCGAGAGCGATACGCCTACGTATAAGCCTGCGCCGGTGGTCAGCGCGGCTGAACTCATAGCGGGGCACCGGAAGTTGATCCGGGCCGCGAAGGCGAAGGGGGTTCGGGTGGTGGGGGCTACTCTGCTGCCGCTCGGGGGGTCTGATCACTATGGGGAGCGGGCGGCGAAGGTGAGCGATGAGTTCAATGAGTGGGTGCGGAATTCCGGGGAGTACGACGGGGTCGTGGACTTTGACCGGGCGTTGGCGGACCCTGCCGACGGGGAGCGGATTGCGCCTGAGTTCGACAGTGGGGATCACCTGCATCCGAATGATGCGGGGTATCGGGCGATGGCCCACGCGGTAGACCCGGCAGTGCTTTAGCCCCAGCCCCGCCCCTTCCCGGCTGCATCCAATTGCGGCTGCGCCGCGGGCCGCTCGGCGCAGGGGCCCGTGCCTTGTGCGTACCGTCATCACCGGCTTCGCCTAGTTCGTCCTCAAACGCCGGACGGGCTGGAAGTATCCGGCCGGGCTGGATACTTCCAGCCCGTACCCCGCTACCTCGGCGAGGCGATCGCCCTCGCGGCCACTACCTCCTGGCGGAGAGGTTCCAGGACGCTGTCCTGGGGGCCCGTGACGGTGAAGGACGTCGAGACCTTCTCCAGGGTTTCCGAGTCGCGCAGGCCCGTGGCCAGCTCGCGGAGTTGGCGGGCCACCTCACCCACCTCCGTGAGGGTCGGCTCCGCCGCCCCGTGGCGGATGCGGACCCGCGCTGCCGTGGTCGCGTCCACGATCCGCTCGACGGCGATGACCAGCGGCCACCACGCCGCCGCCCTCGCCCCCATGGGCGGTGGCTCGGTCAGGGCTCGTTGGAACTCCGTGCGGATGGTGGAGAGGTCCCGGTACAGGCCGCGCCGCATCCGCGCCCGCTCCGCCACGTCCACCGCCGTACCGAACGCGCTCTCCACGTACGACGCCACATCGGCGACCGCGTCCGCGAGGCGGTCGCCGATCCGCGTGTGCCAGCTCTCCGGCCACAGCAAGTACCCCGCCACCAGCGAAATCCCGCAGCCGATCAGGCTGTCGAGGAGGCGTGGTGCCACCAGGCCGAGGCCCTGGTGGTTCAGGACGTCCGACACGAGCAGGATCACCGGGGTGATCGCCGCCGTCTGGTAGCCGTAGCCGCGTGGTGTGAGCGCCGGGATCAGAGGCGCGAGGACCAGCATCACCGGTACGTCCCACCAGCCCCGCGGCACCTGGGAAAGTACCGCCGCCGCCACCACGAGCCCCGCCGCCGTGCCCAGCGCCCGCAGCACCGCCCGCGAGAACACCGAGCCGAAGTCGGGCTTGAGGACGAAGGTGACGGTGAGCGCCACCCAGTACGAGCGGGGCACCTCGATCAGGGACACCAGTGACTGCGCGATGCCGATGCAGAGGGCGAGGCGCAGGCCGTAGCGCCAGGATGCGCCGGAGAGGATGACGTTGCGGGCGGCTCGGCGCGCTCTGACGCGCAGGGCCGCCGGACGGCCCAGGCGGTCGTCGACGTTCACGATGCCGTGCGGGTCGGAGTCGTTGAGGAGTTCGGCGACGTGGCGCAGGGCGTGGGCGACCGCGTCCGCGGAGGGGTCCGGGGGTGGCGGGAGCACCGGATCGGCGATCGGGGTCGCCCTTGCCACCGCGTCCGCCAGGCGCCGCACCTCCGCGGGGAACTCCGGCGGCATCGGCACCCCGCACTGGTGCGCGGCGGGCGCGGCCTCGATGACGGGCGTGATCGCGTTCAACTGGGCGACCAGGCGGACCAGGTCCGGGTTACGGCCGTGGGCGCGGGTGCGGCGGGCCAGGACCAGGTCGTAGGACTGGTTGAGGGAGGCGGTGACTGCGGTGCGCGCCTCGTCGTAGCGCTCGGTGCCCGCCGCTTCGAGCAGCGCGGCGACGCTGCGGTAGGTCGCGGCGACGGCTGCCCGCTCGGGGATGCCGGACCGCAGCGGCCAGGCGAGGAGCGCGAGGAGGAGGACGAGCAGGCCGCCGCTCGTCATCAGGGCCGGGGCCAGCCACCATTCCCCCGGCATCGGAAGCCCCGCGCCCACCACGGAGTTGAGCAGCAGGAGCAGACCGGCGACGGACGCCACGGCGCCGATCGTGGACATCATCCCGGAGACCAGGGCGACCAGCGTGACGACGCCGACCGCGACCCAGCCGTGGCCGAAGACGAGCGAGCCGATGGTGACGCCGATCGCGCCGAAGAGCTGCGGGACCGCGATGTTGAAGATCCGCATGCGGTACGCGTCCGCCGTGTCGCCGATGACTCCGGACAGGGCGCCCATCGAGGCGAGCGCGCCGTACTCGGGCCGTCCCGCCGCGAGGCCGATGAGGAGGGGCAGGGTGAGGGCGATGGACGCGCGTGCCACCGCGGCCCACGGGATCGGCGCCGCCTGCGGCTTGAGCGTCCTGACCAGCCAGGGGGGTGGGGCGAGGGCGCTCAGCGCGCGAGGGCCCGGTGGGGCGGGTGGGTCGCGGCGGGGCATGGGGTCATTATTGCCGCTTCCGTTGCCGCTTTGCCCGGCCTGACCTGCGGCTGGGCTACGGCTCCGCGGCTTACTGCTTCGGCCTGTGCAGTGTCAGGTCCACCACCAGTGCCCGGTGGTCCGTGTCGCCGATGTCCAGGAAGCGGGCGTCGCTCGCCGAGAAGTCCGGGGTGGCCAGGACGTGGTCGATCTGGGTGCCGAGCGGCGACATCAGGTCCGCGGGCCAGCTTGCGGTGCGGGCGGAACCCGCGAGGCGGGCGGCATCGCGTACGCCGCCGGTGTCCAGGATGTCGCGGAACGCCGCGTGGTCCTGCGTGGCGTTGAAGTCCCCCGCGATGATGGTGGAGCGGTTCGCGCGCTTGCCCTCGGCGGCGTAGTCGCGGAGTTCGGCGAGTTCGGTGCGCCAGGTGCCGAGTTGCTTGGGCAGCGGCGGCATGGGGTGGGCGAGCTGTATGCGGACCTGGTGGCCGTCGTCCAGTTCGGCCACGGCACCGGGCATGCCGAGGGTGCCCGCGAGGCCGCTCGTCTTCTTCAGGGGCAGCTTGCTGACGATGACCGAGCCCTCGGCGCCGCCGGCCTCGCTCGCGGTGCGGTACGGGTAGTCGGAGCGGGGCAGTTCGTCGCGCAGGGTGTCCGAGCAGGTGTAGTCGCACTCCGGGACGAAGAGCAGGTCCGGCTTCTCCTCGCGGACGGCCTTGAGCAGGCCGCGGGTGGCCTGGCCGAACTGCACGTTCGACGCCATGACGCGTACGTCGGCCACTGCGGGGCCCTTCGGGTCGTCCGCCTTGCCGTACGGCTCCAGGAACCAGGCGACTCCGCCGAGGGCGATGACTCCCCAGACGAGGCCTACTCGCCAGCGGGACAGTGCGGAGAGGAGGAGGGCGGCGATGGTGGGGGCGAGGAGGAGGGGGAGGAAGGCGAGGAGTTGGGGGATGGGGGTGGGGCCGTCGGAGTCGGCGGTGCGGAAAGCTAGGAGGGTGGTTGTGCCTGCCAGCAGCAGGGCTGCCAGCCAGGCTGAGGGGCGGTGCCTTGGTCGCCTCTTCGCCTCCGGCTCGGGCCAGTCCTCTTGGGGTGCCGTCCTCGCTGCCGTTGCGCTGTCCAAGGCCGGCCTCTCCGTCTGGTCCGTCTGGCCCGACTGGGTCCTGCGTGGAATCTTCCCTTAGAGACGGCGGCGGGCCGGGGAGGGTTGCATTTTCCCCAACCCCGCCCCTTCCCGGCTGCATCCAATTGCGGCTGCGCCGCGGGCCGCTCGGCGCAGGGGCCCTGTGCCTTGTACGTACCGTCATCACCGGCTCCGCCGAGTTCGTCCTCAAACGCCGGACGGGCTGGAAGCACGGGATCACTCAGCCTGTCCGGCGATTGAGGACGAGCTCGGCGCAGCCGGTGATGGCGGGCGCCGAAAACGGGCCAGCAGCCACGTCGCCAGGGCCACTGCCAGACCCACCCCCAGGATTACCCACGCCGCCACGCTCAGCGACGACGTCAGCGCGTCGTACACCGCCTCCGCGGCCGGGCGGGAGACGTCCTTCGGGAGGTCGTCGAGGGTGAGGCCCCGGCCCACCGCTACCGCGATGGCCAGGACCGCCCCGCCGAGGGCCGCGCCCAGCGCCGTACCGATGACCGCCCTGCGGCGGCGTACCGCCAGGAAGATGCCGGCCACGGCAAGAAGCACCGCGGCGACCGGCAGCCAGAGGCCCGCGACCTGGAGCATGTGGAAGCCCTTTCCGAAGGGACCGAGGTCCGAGGACTGCATGAGCGTCACTTCGGTGTGCGTGACCGGGATACGGTCCGCGAACGGCACGCCGTCGTCGGCCAGTTGCTTCTTGACCTGCTCGGTGATGGGCGCGAGGTCGATGGTGACGGCGCCGCCGTCGGACTGGTCGGTCAGGGCCTCCTGCACTGCGGCATGCGCCTCGCGGTTGGCGGTCTTCCAGGCCGTCCTGAACGCCGGGGTCCCGGTGAAGGACCGCACCGCGTCCCGTACGAACGACTCGACGGTGCCCTGCAGCGGGCCCACGTCGATCTCCTTCATCGCCGCGTCCGTGACCGCGTCCGCCACCGCGTCCTGCACCGCGGAGTCCGAGGCGAGCGGCGCCATGGTGGCGACGTACTGATCGGCGTCCTCGATCTCGTACTTCGCCCAGGTGGAGAGCGCGCCGAGCGGCACCAGGACACAGGCGAGCACGAGCAGCACGGTGGACAGCGATCGTCTGAGCACGCACCCAAGATGAAACCCCGGCCGCGTGGAGCGCGACCGGGGTGCGTGCAGATGGGGCAACCATCTCCCACTCGGGGGATCTCCTACTTGCGGTTGTACAGGCGCATCGTCACCGGGCCGAAGACCGCCACGAGCAGCACCACCCAGCCCAGCGCCCACGCGAGGGACGCGTCCGGTGCCGTGCCCGCCATCAGTTCGCGGACCGCCGACGCGAGGTGCGTGATGGGGTTGTTGTTGACGAAGGCCTGCAGCCAGCCCGGCATCGTCTCGGGCTTCACGAAGATGTCGCTGAGGAACGTCAGCGGGAAGATCACCATCATGCTGACGCCCATCACGGACTTCTCGGTGCGCAGGAGGAGACCGAACATCGTCCATACCCAGGAGAACGCGAAGGAGAAGACCAGGAGCAGCAGTACGCCGCCCAGGACGCCGAGGACGCCGCCGTCCGGCCTGAAGCCCAGGATGATGCCGACCGTCAGCATGACGACGGACGCGATCGCGTAGCGCAGGGCGTCGCCCAGGAGGTAGCCGACCATCACCGACGGGCGCCAGATCGGCAGCGTACGGAAGCGGTCGAAGACGCCCTTCTCGATGTCGGTGTTGACCGAGACGCCCGTGTACATCGTGATCATGACGACGGACATCACGAGGATGCCGGGCAGCAGGTACTGGATGTACTCGGTCGGTGATCCGGCGAGCGCGCCCCCGAAGAGGTACGTGTACATCAGCACCATCATGATCGGGAACGCCGTCACGTCGAAGAGCTGCTCCGGCACATGCTTGATCTTGAGCATGGCCCGCCAGCCGAACGTCAGGGACGCGGCGAGCGCGCTGGGGCGCGGCGGCCGGTCACCGGCGATGAGCAGTTCGGCGAGGGACTCGGTGCTTACCGGCGCCAGATCCCGGGCCTCGGTGGGAGTGGTCGCAGTGCTCATGCCCTTGCCTCTTCCTTCGCCGTCGCCGTCTCCGTCGCTGTCTTCGTTGCGTGCCCGGGACTGCCCGTCAGGGCCAGGAACACCTCGTCCAGGCTGGGCTGGCCCAGCGCGAAGTTGTCCACGGTGATCCCCGCGCGGGCCAGTTCGGCCAGGGCGCGCGCCGCCTTCTCGGCGGCGCCCTTGTCGTCGCGCTCGCCGTCGCCGACGCGGGCGGTGAGGGCGACCGGGTCGGCCTCCAGCTGGACCTCCGCGTCGAGCGCGATCCGCAGCACCTGCGCGGCTTCCGCCCGCTGCCCGGCGTCGCGCAGCCGTACGTGCACCGAGCCCGCGCCGACCGATGCCTTCAGCTCGCCCTTGGTGCCCTCGGCGATGACCTTGCCGTCGTCGATGACGGCGATGCGGGACGCGAGGTGGTCGACCTCGTCCAGATACTGCGTGGTCAGCAGGACCGTCGTGCCGTGCGCGACGACCGCGCGGACGATGTCCCAGACCTGGTTGCGGCTCCGCGGGTCGAGGCCCGTCGTCGGCTCGTCGAGAAAGAGCAGGTCAGGGGTGTTGAGGATGGACGCGGCGATGTCGATGCGGCGGCGCATGCCGCCCGAGTAGTTCTTCACCTGGCGGGCGGCGGCGTCGCTCAGGCCGAAGGCTTCGAGGAGCTGTCCGGCCCTGCTGTACGCCGCCTTCTTGCCGTGGCCGGTGAGGCGGGCGAGGAGCACCAGGTTCTCGGTGCCTGTCAGGTCCTCGTCGACCGAGGCGTACTGCCCGGTGAGGCTGACCCTGCTGCGTACGGCGTCGGCTTCGCGCACGACGTCGTGGCCGAAGACGTGGGCGTCGCCGCCGTCCGGGCGCAGCAGGGTGGCGAGCATCTTCACGGTGGTGGTCTTGCCCGCGCCGTTCGGCCCGAGCAGGCCGTAGACCGTGCCGGCGGGGACGGTGAGGTCCACGCCGTCGACGGCGCGGTTGTCCCCGAAGGTCTTCACCAGGCCCGCGGTCTCGATGGCCACGCTGTTCATGTCGTACGCCCTCTCTGCGTCTCTCCGGGTCTCCGGGTCGTTACGAAGGCAGACCGTCCGCGAGGCGCAAACTCATCGTCCGGTGGAGCGTTGGCCCGAACGGGTGTTTGCTGGAGGTGGGGAGGAGAGGCGGAGGGGGGCGGGGGGAAAGAGGAGGTCGATCATGCGGACCACTCCGGCCCCGGGCCCGGGAAAGACCCGGGCCGCCCTGGGAACTCTTGCCACCGCGCTCCTGACCGCGGGCGCGCTGTCCCTCGGAGGTGCTTCCCCGGCATCCGCCGCGGCGCCACCCGCGCACAACGACCACGACGTGATCTGGGGGACGATCGTCGCCCCCTACGACCTGAAGATCCGGGACGCGCCGTCCACCGGCGCCTCGATCGTCGCGAAGCTGCCCGCGGAGAGCCAGGACCGCGTCGAGTGCCAGACGCGGGGATCGAGTGTCTGGGGCGATTCGACCTGGTACTGGCTGGGCGGGGTGCAGGGCTGGGCCAGCGCCGCGTACGTGGATGTCGGCGGGCAGCATGTGCCCAGCTGTGCGTCCTCCGACCCGTGCCAGGAGTACAAGCCGTGCTGGGACACGTGCCAGGGCGGCTACAACCGCTACCACTGAAGTCTGGAGGAACCGTCATGGCTCACACGGCACCCACCTCAGCGGCGGTACCGCACCTGTCCGGCGGCTCCGCCGTCAGCCGGCTCGGCACGGCCGCCCTGCTGCTCGGCGTCGTCTACGGCATCTGGGCGGCGGGCATCGCGCGCGACGCCGGGCCCATCACCACGGGCAACGTCCTGCTCGGCGTCGTGGCCGGAATCGTGGCCGCCGCGGTCTTCGTGGGCCTGCGCATGATCGCGCCGGGGCTTCCGCGCGAACTGCGGGCGGCTGCCTGGGCCGCCTTCGCCGGGATCGCGTTCGGCTATCTGTACAGCCTGACGGACGCGACCGTCCTGCGGTCCGTGTTCATGGCGCTCGGCGTGACGGGCGGGGTGTTCGCGTTCATGTTCTACCGGTACTACACGAGCGAGAAGTCGTAGAACGCCGCTGTGCCCGTCGGCGCCGAGCGCGCCGACGGGCACAGTGATCACTGCTTACGGACGGTCCGAGCCGAGGCTCAGCCGACCTTCTCCATTCTGTCCAGCTTGTCCAGCGCCTTCGCGAGACCGTTGGCCCACAACTGGTTGACCTTGGCCTTCTCGTTCGCGTCCGGCTGCGAGTTGGTGCACGAGGTGCCGGGGCCGCCGCCCGACATCAGCTCGCTGCACGGGCCTTCGTAGTGGTCGGGAAGGCCGAGGACGTGACCCGTCTCGTGCGCCGTCACACGGGTCGAGTCGTACTGCTGGTTCTGCGCGTAGTCGAGGAAGATGTAGCCGCTGCCGTGGCCGTCCGTGCTCGCGTACGAGCCGCGGGAGTCGTTGCCCTCGCGGTACTCGAAGCTCGCACCGCTGCTGCCCTCCTGGAGCTTCACGTTGGAGACGGCGCTGTTCCAGATGGAGGTGCTGCTGGCTATCTGCTGCGCGAAGGTCGGGGCACCGGAGGCGTCGTACACCACCGTGACCTGCTTCGTGCCGGGGTTGGCGGCGCGCTTCTCGGCGACCGACTTCAGGACGGCGTCGAAGAACGCCTTGTTGGCCGCCGCTTCCTCGCCGGACCCGGCGTAGTTCGCGTATCCGGCAGTGGTGGACGGCGCGGTGGGGGTCGCGGCCGTCGCGGATGTCGTGCCGAGGCCGGCGGCTGCGAGGCCGAGGACGGCAACGGCGGACAGGTAACGCTTGCTCATGTGGGGGGCTCCCTACTCGTTCCGTGAAAGGTGAACGGTTCGGTAACGGGAGTGTCGGGGAGCCCGGGGCCTCCGGGGATGATGGCAAGTGGTGATAGTGCCGGGCTATCGCCCTCCGTCCGCCAACCTTCCGGCGGGCTCCTCGTGTGCCCAACTCAGGTGGGTCACGTGGGGTTTGTGAGTCTGGTGCGGGGCCCTTTGCCGCTCTACGCTCACAGCCATGGAGCTCGAGGTGAGGCACCTCCGCGCGCTGTGCGCCATCGCCGACACCGGCAGTCTGCACAAGGCTGCGCGTCAACTCGGCATGAGCCAACCCTCGTTGACGACTCAGCTGCGCCGTATCGAGCAGGAGATCGGCGGCCAGCTCTTCGCCCGCGAGCGCACCGGCTGCCGCCCGACCCCGCTCGGCCGCATGGCCCTCAGCCGCGCCCGCCCCCTCGTCAGCGAGATGCGGGCGCTCATCAGCGAGACCAAGGCCGCCGCCGCGCACGCCGCCGAGGGCCCGCAGCTGCGCATCGGCTCCACGGCCAGCCGTGCCATACCGGGCTGGCTGCGCCGGCTTCGCGTGCGGCTGCCCGCCGCCACCGAGACCTCGCTCCAGATGGACGTCTCCGCGAACGCGCTGCTGCGCATGGTCGCGGGCGGGCAGCTCGACGTGGCCTTCGTGCACGAGGTGGAGGGGAGTCCGCTGCGGATGCCGGAGGGGCTGCGGTGGCGCGTACTGGTCGAGCGGGAGCCGCAGTTCGTCTTCCTCGCCGCCGATCATCCGGCCGCCGCGCAGCCCGTCGTCCGTCTCACCGACCTGGCCGCCGACCGCTGGATGGTGGACCCGACGGTGGACGGCGAGTGGGACGGGCTGATCCGGGTGCTCCGCGAGGCCGGGCTCAGCCCCCGTGTCCTGCACGGCGACTACCTCACCGCGGCCTCCCTGGTCGCCACCGGCGAGGTCGTCACGGTCTGCCAGCCGACCTCGCACGCGAGACCCGACATGGTGGTCCGGCCGCTGCACGGCGACCCGCTCGGCGTACGGCTGCTCGTGGCGGCCCGTACGGAGGGGGAGCTCGACGCGGTGTACGGGGAGCTGGAGGCCTCGTACTGGGAGGCGGCACGGCAGTCGCCCGCGTACGGGGAGTGGCTTGCGGGGAGAGCGGCGGCGGCGTGATCCCGGTGGCTCCGGTGGTCGTCGGGCGGCTCCGGTGACCTAAGTCCCCGACAACTGGTGACCTTCGGCCACACCGCATCTGACCTGCACTTTTAACCGTTTCACGGTTCCGCGTGACCATATGCGGCCGGTTGTTACGTTCCCTACGGATGACGCACACACGGCGCCCGTAGCTTCATGTCTGTCGCCGCCGCAAAGAGGCATAAAGACGGACAGTTCGACCGACCAGTCACAAGGGATCCGCTATGCGCGCCACCCGCCGTACCTTCCGCACCGCCGCCATCGCCACCGGAGCGATCGCCGCTCTCGCCGTCCCGACGACGGCGGCCTTCGCCGCCGACACCCCGCCGAACCCGCAGGGCCAGGTCGCGCCGGACGACCAGAACGGCCAGGACCAGACGGGGCAGGATCAGACGGGACAGGATCAGACGGGGCAGGACCAGGACAAGTCCAAGGACGCGAACGCGGACAAGGACGCCGACACGGGCACGGACACGGGCAGGGACACGGACACCGACACGCCTGAGCCCGGCAGCTGGGAGTCGCTCGGCGCCACGGACCTCGGCAAGGGCTGGACCGCGGACGTCGAGGTGAACGCCTCCGCGCGCACCGCCAAGGCCACGATCTCCCTGGACGGCGCCGCCAAGGGCTCGCTCACCGCCTACGAGAAGTCCGCGAGCACCACCATCGACGGCAACACCTTCACCCTGACCCCGGACGGCAAGGCCACCGCCAAGCTCGTGGACAAGGACAAGGACAAAGAGAAGGACAAGGACAAGCCCGTCCCCGGCGGCTGGGTCTCCAAGGGCACCACCGACCTCGGCAAGGGATGGACCGCGGACGTCGAGGTGAACGCGTCCGCACGCAGCGCCAAGGCCGAGATACGCCACGACGACTCCGCCAAGGGATCCCTGAAGGCGTACATCGACCCGGCGAAGACCAAGATCGACGGCAACACCTTCACGCTCTCCGCCGACGGCACCATCACCAGGACCGGTGCCAAGCCGACCCCGCCGAAGCCGGAGCCCAAGCCCAAGCCGGACCACAAGCGCACCCTGGTCCGCCAGTACACGAACCTCGGCGGCAGCGGCTTCGACGCGAAGGTCTACAAGGTCAAGAGCGGCTACGAGGCCGACATGATCGCCAAGTCCCCCGACACCGGCAAGAAGACCGTCTGGGACACCATCAAGCAGTCGGGGCACAAGCCCGCGTACGGCCAGCACAACGGCGCGCACTTCGTGCTCAACCCGGACGGCACCATGAAGGGCTGGACCGAGGGCAAGAGGCAGCACCACCAGAACGAGAACCAGAACCAGAACCAGACTCACACCCGGCCGCAGACCCCGCCGAAGAACGGCACCTCACACGTCGTCCCGAAGGGCGGCGTCAAGGCGGGCGCCGAGGGCGTGCACCCGGCGGGCGACAGCGCCCCGCTCATGGCGGCCGGCGGCGGAATGGCGGCGCTCGGCGCGGCGGGCCTCGGCTTCGCGCTGTACCGCGGCAAGCGGAACGACTGACCTGGCGGAAGCGGCGGTACGAGGATGGGGCACCCCCTTTAAGAGGGGGTGCCCCAGACGCGTACTACGGACGTGCGTCCCGCCCTCAGACGCCGATGTCGCTTCCGTCCTTGCGCCAGACGGAGACGACCGACGGACGGACGATCTTGCCCGCCCCGTCGGGCCACGCGCTCGCGGGCTTCTCGACGGACGCGCCGTCGACCTCGCCCGGGTGCTGCACGGAGACGAGCACGCGGCGGTCCTGGACCAGCGGGCCACAGGTCTCCGCGCCGGTCGGCATGGTCAGGAACTGCTTGAGCTCACCGCGCCGGTCGCCCTTGGTCGCGACGCCGAACAGGCCGTCGTGCGAGCCGAGTTGGTTGCCGTCGGTGGAGATCCACAGGTTGCCGTGCGGGTCGAAGGCGACGTTGTCCGGGCAGGAGATCGGGCTGACCTTGTCCTTCGGGAAGCCCGCGAAGTACGTGGCCGGGTCCTCGGGGTCGCCCGCGACGAGGAAGAGCGACCAGGCGAAGGTGGTCGATTCCGGGCGGTTGCGACGCTCGGTCAGTTCAAGAATCTGCCCGTGCTTGTTGAGGTTGCGCGGGTTGGCCTCGTCGGCGGCGGCCTTGCCCGCCTTGCCGCGGTCGGAGTTGTTCGTGAGCGCGACGTAGACCTTGCCGGTGTGCGGGGACGGCTCGATGTCCTCGGGGCGGTCCATCTTGGTGGCGCCGACCTTGTCACCGGCCTGGCGCGTGAAGACGTACACCTCTTCGGCGGTCATGCCCTCGACGTGCGAGACGGCGTGGCCCTTGGGGCCCGCGGTGGCGAGCGGGATCCAGACGCCGCTGCCGTCGAACTCGCCGTCGGCAGGGAGCTTGCCGGTGCCGTCGATGTCGCCCGCCGGGGAGTCGCCGGTCAGCTTGGCGACGTACAGGGTGCCCTCGTCGAGGAGCGTGAGGTTGTGCGCGTGCGCGGCCCGCGATTTCCCCTTGGCGACGCGCTTGCTGCTGACGAACTTGTAGAAGTAGTCGAACTTCTCGTCGTCGCCCATGTAGACCACGGGGCGACCGTCGTGCGTGAGACGCGGCTGCGCGGCCTCGTGCTTGAAGCGGCCGAGCGCGGTGCGCTTGCGCGGGGTCGATTCGGGGTCGTACGGGTCGAGTTCGACGACCCAGCCGAAGCGGTTGGCCTCGTTGGGCTCCTTGGCGAGGTCGAAGCGGTCGTCGAACCGCTCCCACTTGCGCTCGGAGGCGGCGCCGATGACGCCGTATCGCTTGAGGCGTGCGGCGGCGGTGGGCTCGGTGACCTTCTCCGCGTTGGCGAAGTACTGGTTGAAGTTCTCCTCGCCGTGCAGGGTCGTGCCCCACGGGGTGGTGCCGCCCGCGCAGTTGTTGAGGGTGCCGAGGACGGTGGTGCCGCGCCGGTCGGCCTTCGTACGGACGTACTCGCTGCCCGCGGCGGGGCCGGTGAGCCGGAACTCGCTGGTGACGGTGAGGCGGCGGTTGAGCTGATGCCGGCTGACGGCGCTCAGCTTGCCGCTCTTGCGCTCCTCCTCGACGACCACGACGGAGAGGCCGTGGGCGGCCCAGGCGATCTCGACCTGCTCGCGGGTGGGGTTCGCGGCGTCGTACCCCTTGAACATCAAAATCTCGTCGGTGTACTCGTGGTTGGCCACGAGGACCTGACGCCCGCGCTCGCGGTGCAGCGGAAGCAGGGAGAGGAAGTCGTTGTTGTACCCGAACTGTCCGGCCTGCGCCTTCGCGGTCTGCTTGTCCGGGTCGAAGGCGGGGGCGCCGCGGAGGATGGGCTCGCCCCAGCGGATGACGACGTTCTGGGCGTAGCCGTCCGGGATCGTGACGGTGTCGGCGGTGTTGGGCGCGACGGGCGTGAAGCGGAGACCGCGCGCCCCTTTTTTGCTCTTGTGCGACTCGGGTTTCTGAGGCGCGGCGGCCGTGGCCTCCGGGGCGGCGGGGTCGGCGATGACGGCGCTGCCCGCGGCGGTCGCCACGGTCACGACCGCGGCGGCGCGCATGATCGAGCGGCGGCTGAGCGCGCCCGCTATGACGTCGCCGACGTACTCGTTGTCGCTGGTGTTGGGCACCTCGTGGAAGCAGGCATCACCACACCGGAACCGGCAGGTCATGGCGGAACGGCCGCCGCTCCCCTGGTGCGAGGTGATGATCGGCAGCAGCTTGCGCACGGTTCCTCCGTTGTGTGGCGTTGCTCGAGCGTGGCTTGATTCCGCCGTGACGCTAGGCGCGGAGGTCGGCAGGGCGACGGCCTGAGAATGAACGGGAGGTGAACCGAGAGCGCACATAGGGCAGTTGACGTGCGGTTGACGTGCGACTGACGTGCGACTGACGTGCGGCGGAGGGTCTCGTGCGCGGTGCGGGTGACGGTTGGGCGACCCTCACCAAGATCGCCTATTGCGGCGGCTAACCTTACGTGTCCGCCCTGGCCAGGGGTTATCGGGAATCAACTCACGCGAAGGGGTGCACCCATGGGCATTCTGAGTGTCCTGCGGAACGCGTTCGGACGGTCTTCACGCAAGGGGGAGCAGGCTCCGGAGCCCGAGGCAGTTGCCTCGGAGGCTCCGGGGAGCACGGAGACCCCGGAGACCCGGGAGACCCGGGAGGCCACGGAGGCTGCCGCCTCCGCGAAGGTTCCGGCGCCGTCTTCCGAGCGGGTGCCTCCGGCGGTCGAGCCGAAGCCGGCTGTTCCGGCGCCGGCGTCCGAGCCTTCGCCTTCGGCGGTGGATGATCTTGTCGCTGCCGCGTTCGATCGCGACCGGGTTTCGGTCCCGTCCCCTTCTCCGGAGCCGGATCTCTCCTCTCCGGAGCGGGGGGCGGCGGCGCCTGAGCCTGAGCCGGAAACTGCTGCTTCCGAGCCGGAGGCTGCCCCCGAGGCGGTCACCCCGGAGCCGGAGCCGGAGCCGGAGCCTGAGCCCGCGGCTGCCGCCCCCGAGCCCGTGGCCCCGGAGCCCGAGGCCGTCGCCCCGGAGCCGAAGCCTGAACCGGAGACTGTCGCCCCCGAGGCAGTTCTTGCCGACGCCGCTGCCCCGGAACCGTCAGTTGTGCCCACCCGTCCCGCCGTGCGGGACGATTGCCCACAACAGGACACCCCCGCCGCTGCCGCCACCGAAACCACGCCGGAAGAGGCCGCGCCCGCTGTGGCCTCGCCCGAGGATGCCGCGCCCGCTGTGGGCAATCGTCCCGCTGGGCGGGACGGGTGGGCACAGCCCTCGACGCCGGGTGCCGATGAAGCGGCGGAAGCACCCGTGACCTCGGCGGAGCCGAAAACGCCGGTTGCCGATGAAGCAGCCGAGGCGCCCGCACCCCCGGCAGAGCCGGAGACGCCGGTTGCCGCGGAAGAGGCAGAAGCACCCGCACCCCCGGCAGAGCCGGAAACGCCGGTTGCCGCGGAAAAGACAGAAACCCCCGCCAGCCTCGCCACCGCGTACAAGGCGGCCGGCGCAGCTCTGAAGGAGAGGGAGCTGACCGGGGTCCGCGCCCCCGTGTACCTCGTGCTCGACCGCTCCGGCTCCATGCGCTCGTACTACAAGGACGGCTCCGCCCAGAGCCTGGGCGAGCAGGTCCTGGCCCTGGCCACGCACACCGACCCCGAAGCCAAGGTCAACGTCGTCTTCTTCTCCACCGAGATCGACGGCACCGGCACCCTCACGCTCCCCGAGCACGAGGGCCGTATCGACGAGATGCACGCGGCAGCGGGCCGAATGGGCCGCACCAGCTACCACGTCGCGATCGAAGAGGTCGTGGCCCACTACGAGAAGTCGGAGCACAAGGGCAGCCCCGCCCTCGTCGTCTTCCAGACGGACGGCCCCCCGGACGCGAAGGGCCCCGCCAACCAGGCCCTCGCGGACGCGGCCAAGCACCCCCTCTTCTTCCAGTTCGTCGCGTTCGGCGAGCACGAGGCGAAGGGCTTCGACTACCTCCGCAAGCTGAAGGCCGAGAACGCCGCCTTCTTCCACGCGGGCCCCACCCCCCGCGAGCTCACGGACGCCGAGCTCTACGAGGGCCTGCTCGCGGCCTGGCGCCCGTAACCCCCCACGCACCACGCCCCACGGGGTGGACCCTCCGGGGTCCACCCCCTGGAATCGAGGTGAATCGTCCCCTCCGGGGCCGTTAGGATTTCGACCATGGCGGCCACTGGATCCGAGAAGCAGGGGACGAGCGAAGGCGCAAAGGCGTTCTACGTATCGACCCCCATTTACTACGTCAACGACGCTCCTCACCTGGGCCACGCCTACACGACCGTTGCAGGGGACGTGCTCACGCGCTGGCACCGTCAGCGCGGCGAGAAGGTGTGGTACCTCACCGGCACGGACGAGCACGGTCAGAAGATCATGCGCACTGCCGAGGCGAACAACGTCACGCCCCAGGAGTGGTGCGACAAGCTCGTGGACGAGGCCTGGCGGCCTCTCTGGGAGCACCTGAACATCGCGAACGACGACTTCATCCGCACCACGGAGCGACGTCACACGGACCGCGTCCAGGAGTTCGTCCAGGATCTCTACGAGAAGGGCGAGATCTACAAGGGCGGCTACGAGGGCCCGTACTGCGTGGGCTGCGAGGAGTACAAACTCCCCGGCGACCTGATCGACGGCGAGGCGGGGGGCCCGTACGAGGGCCAGAAGCTCTGCCCCATCCACAAGAAGCCGGTGGAGCTCCTCAAGGAGGAGAACTACTTCTTCAAGCTGAGCGAGTACGGCCCCAAGCTCCTTGAGCACTACGCTGCCCACCCCGAATTCATCCAGCCGGAGTCGGCGCGCAACGAAGTCGTGAACTTCGTCAAGCAGGGCCTGCAGGACCTCTCCATCTCGCGCTCGACGTTCGACTGGGGCGTCAAGGTCCCGTGGGACGACAAGCACGTGATCTACGTCTGGGTCGACGCGCTCCTCAATTACGCGACGGCCGTCGGCTATGGAGCGGACGAGGAGAAGTTCAAGACAACTTTCCCCGCCGACGTCCACCTCGTCGGCAAGGACATCCTCCGCTTCCACGCGGTCATCTGGCCCGCGATGCTGATGGCGCAGGGCCTCCCGCTGCCGGGCCGCATCGCGGCGAACGGCTGGCTGATGGTCGGCGGCGAGAAGATGTCGAAGTCGAACCTGACGGGCATCAAGCCGCAGGACCTCACGTCGCACTTCGGTGTGGACGCGTACCGCTGGTACTTCCTGCGCGCCATCGCGTTCGGCCAGGACGGCTCGTTCTCCTGGGAGGACTTCTCCGCCCGCTACACGAGCGAGTTGGCGAACGACTACGGAAACCTCGCCTCGCGCGTGGCGGCCATGGTCGGCAAGTACTTCGGCGGCGCGCTTCCCGAGGCGACCTCGCCGGGTGCGGCCGAGCAGGCGGTGCAGGAAGGCCTGGTCAAGGCGGTCGAGACGGCTGACCTGAAGATCGGCGAGGAGCTGGACTTCCAGGCCGGCATCCTGGCGGTCTTCGCCTTCGTCAAGCAGGTCAACGGCTACATCACGGAGCAGGAGCCGTGGAAGGTGGCCAAGGACGAGTCCCCGGAGGGCAAGGCCCGCCTGGCTACGATCCTCTACACGGCGGCCGAGTCGCTGCGTGCCGTGGCCGTCCTGCTGAACTCGATCATGCCGGAGACCTCGCAGAAGCTGTGGGACTCGCTCGGCGCCGAGGCCTCGCTTGGCGCACTCGCCGAGCAGCAGGTCCAGGACGCGGGCACGTGGGGTCAGCTGCCGGTTGGTGCCACTGTGACGAAGGGTGCGGTGCTGTTCCCGCGCCTGGAGGAGCCGAAGCAGTCGTAAGCGATCGTAAGTGGTCGTTAACAGCAGTAAGTGGTCGTTAACGAGTGCACTGATCGACCCCGAACTGCTCTGAAAGGGCTCGCGATTGAACTCGCGGGCCCTTTCTTCTTGCCCAACTTGGCTGAATCATGCGGGTCAAATAGCGATACCGATCACATTCGACCAAAACTCACGTCGTCTTCACAGCATCGTACGTACGCTTCACTGTATGACCACGACTCCCGACACCCCGGACCGGCCGCGCCCAGCGGCCGAGGTGAACGAGGAGATACGTGCGCTCTGGCTGCGCACCGGCGGATATCTCCGCCCCGAGCAACACCTTGAGTACGAGAAGCTCGTCGCGGAGTGGGCAGAGGCGACGTCCGCTTCGGCGACCCACTCGCCTGCCGTCTGAACTCACGCCCGGCGGCCACGGATTCAGCTCCGTACGAACTGCGGATTCAGCCTCGTACGACCTGCGGATTCAGCTCCGCACGACCTTCCGAGCCCTCTCGTACGACCCGATGAGCCGCGCCAGCTGACGCCCCACCGCCCGTAGCGGCTCCTCGCTCCGGTTGACCTGGGCGGTCACCTCCGCGCCCTCGATGGCACTGATCACGGTGGTCGCCAGCTCGCGCGCGTCCGGCTCGTCGAAGCCGGAGCCGAGCAGTTTCTCCTCGACGAGACGCTCCCAACTCCCCAGCGCGGCGGCGCACACCCGCTGGATCTCCGAGTCCGTGCCCAGCGTCTCCAGGGCCGCGGCGGTGACGGGGCAGCCGTCGATCCAGCCGGATTCCCGCAGCCCCGCGGCGAGTTCGGCGGTGCACGCCTCGATCGCGGCGCCGGGGTCGTCGTCCCTGGTCAGCGCCGTGCGCAGCATCACCGCGAACTCCTCGCCGCTGTGCGTGATGGCGGCCACCGCGACGGCTTCCTTGCCGCCGGGGAAGAAGTGGTAGACGGAGCCGAGGGTGGCCTCCGCGTCCTTCGCGATCTGCTTGATGCCGGTGCCGACGTACCCCTGACGCTGCAGCAGCCGCGCGGCGGCGATGACGATGCGGTCGCGGGTGCCGACGGCGGGGACGGCGCCGGTGGAGGGGGTCTGAGCCATGGCACCAGCCTACCCCGCGACTAATTAGAGCGTTCGTTCCAGCGGCGTGCTACGTTTCCTCCACGCTCTGGATAGAGCGCTCGTTCTAGTCCCAGTCCCAGTCTCAGTCCGGGAGGACTCACATGAATGCCGCCCCTGCCTCTGCCCCTGCCCCCGTCACCCTCATCGGCCTCGGCCCCATGGGCCGTGCGATGGCAACGGCCCTGCTCGACAAGGGCCACCGGGTCACCCTCTGGAACCGCACCGCGTCCCGCGCCGACGACCTGGTGGAGCGCGGCGCGACGCTCGCCGCCACCCCCGAGGAGGCCGTCGCCGCCAACGATCTGGTGATCCTGAGCCTCACGGACTACGCCGCGATGTACACAATCCTCGAACCTGCGGCAGCGGCGCTTTCCGGCCGAACGATCGTCAACCTGAGCTCGGACACCCCGAAGAAGGCCCGCGAGGCGGCGGCCTGGGCCGCCGGGCACGGCGCCGCCCACCTCACGGGCGGCGTGCTCGTCCCGCCGCACGGCATCGGGAAGCCGGAGTCATCGACGTTCTACAGCGGCCCGCGCGAGGCGTACGACACGCACCGCGCGACCCTGGAGACGCTGACGGGCGAGACGGACTACCGGGGCGAGGACCCGGGCCTCGCGGCGCTGATGTACCAGCTCAACATGGTCATCTTCTGGACCAGCGTCTCCAGCTACTGGTACGCGGTCGCCCTGGCCAAGGCCAACGGCCTCTCGGCGGCGGACGTCCTCCCGTACGCCTCCGCGAACATGACCGGGATGCCGGAGTTCCTGTCCTTCTACTCGTCACGCATCGACGCGGGCAACCACGAGGGCGACGTGGACCGCCTGGCCATGGGCCTGGCCAGCATGGAACACGTGGTGGACACCCACATGGACTCGGGCGTGGACGCCGCACTGCCGACCGCCGTCGCCGACCTGTTCCGCCGCGGAATGGAGGCGGGCCGTGCGGCGGACAGCTTCTCCAGCATCGTGGAGCTGCTGGGTGCGAGTTCGGCATCGCGGAAGGGCTGACACCCCCTCGGCGTTCGAGGCCGACTACCTCACTGTCGAACGTACGGAAATCTATGCTGGCCGAGATAGACATTCGCCGGTGATGTGGCTATGGTTTCTCTCGTAGCCGAGATCGAGCAAGGCCCGGCAGAGACGAACTGCCGGTCAGCAGTACCGAAAGTGAAGTACGCAGGACGGTGCGGTGGCGGAGTTTCGAAGCCAGGGCTGTAGCAGGACGGCGACGAGACTGGCGACCGGGCCGGGTGGCCCGCAGTGCTCAGGGGCCGCCGCCAGCAGGACCAGCAGTACGCAGTTCCGCAAGAGAGCAAGTGATCCAAGAGGGAAGAACGGAGGAGCGAGGCGCCATCAGGATCGCCCGGACGGAATGTTGAGTCCGGGTACCGCAGGACATCGATAGTGAGGTGGTCTCCGGTCAAGCAACCGCGATCCCCGCAAGCCCGACGACTTCCAGGTCGGGTCGGCGGAAACAGTAGGCCGGTGCAGTAAGAGGGCCGGCAGATGGTGTAGCAGTTCCTTCGGGGCCCGGGTGCCAGTACGGCACCCGGGCCCCTCAACGCGTGTTCCAGAGAGGTGCAGATGACAGCAGACGACTCGTTCAACCGTCTCGATGACGACGACTACCCCGCCTACACCATGGGCCGGGCCGCCGAGATGCTCGGCACCACCCAGGGCTTCCTGCGCGCCATCGGCGAGGCCCGCCTGATCACTCCGCTGCGCTCCGCGGGCGGCCACCGCCGCTACTCCCGCTACCAGCTGCGCATCGCCGCCCGCGCCCGCGAGCTGGTCGACCAGGGCACACCCATCGAGGCCGCCTGCCGCATCGTCATCCTCGAAGACCAGCTCGAAGAAGCCCAGCGCATCAACGCCGAGTACCGCCGCGGTACGGCGCCCCCCACGGCGGTCTGAGCCGGCATCCGCCGACACCCCGGGCCAGAGCCCCCGAACCCCGGGCAAGCCGACCGCACGCGTCGCGATGACGCGCCGGTTGACGACGCACCGGTCGACGCCAGGTGGGCCTGATCCGGGGGCGGCGAAGCTGACGCAGGTCAGGCCGCCCCGGCCCGGACGTGACGTATGAGCGCCGCGAGCCCCTCCGGGGAGGCGTCGGCTCCTCCCGAGCAGGACGACTTCTGCCAGCAGATCACGGTGGCCATGCGCTCGCCGCACACTTCCTGCACGCCGCGCCAGCCTTACGTGCCGTCGTGCGTCTCGTCCGGGTCGACGCCCATCGTGATCGACCCGACGACGCCCCTGGCGATGTGCCCCTTGCGGTACTTCAGCTTCAGGAGGCCGTCCTGCGTGCCGCCTCCGCCGTAGATCGTGTCCTCGTCCAGCGTCGTGCGCTCCGTCGTGCTCGTGGAGTACGGAGCCACCTCCGCCGAGGCGAGGACCGCCGTCTCCGCGAAGAAGAACTGGCCCGTGTGGCAGGCGTGGCCGCCCTCGTAGCCGGCGTCGGTCATCTTGCCGTCCACGTGGACCTTGGTGTGGATGTGCACGGCGCGGCCCTGGTACCAGCCGGGGAAGACCGTGCGGAACTCCACGTAGCCGTGCTTGTCCGTGAGTTGCGTGCCCCGCAGGTAGCGCTCGTCGTCGGTGGGTTCTTGGTGACCGCCGCCTCCGCCCGGGCCGCCTGGGTCGCCGGAGGGCGGTGTTCCCGTGGGCGTGCCGGTCGGGGTTCCGGTGGGCGGAGTGCCGCCGCCGGGGCCGCCCCCGCTCATGGACTCGTACCCCGAGTAGAGCCCCAGCGCGTCGCAGTGCCAGATGTCCACGGCCGCCCGCTTCAGCGGCTTGCACGTGTCCGCGTCGATCACCTTGAGGCGCAGGGTGAAGGGGATGCCCTCCTTGTCCTCCGTGATGTCCCTGCGGATCTTGTCGGCGTCTATGTAGTACGGGCCCTCGGTCGTCTCGCCGGTCAGGCGGTAACACGTCTCCCCGGACGAGGAAGCCGTGGCCTCCGGAGCGTTGGCGGTGTCCGTGCCCTCCGCCGACGCGCTCGCCGCCACCGCGCCGCCCACGCCCACCGCCGCCACCGCGGCGCCCGTCGCGAGCACGACCTTACGGCGCGTCAGGTCCCGTTTGTGGGCGGGGCCTTGGGGTTTCTCCGGTTGCGTATCGCTGTTCTCTGTCATGTCCCGGACGCTAGGCAGCCCGCCTGTCAGGAGCGTGTGCGGAAACTGTGGATGCGCACAGCAAAGGGCCCGGAGCCAATGTGCGGTGACTCCGGGCCCAACTCGCCTTTCGGCGCGACTACTTGTCCGACTCACCCTTGTTCGAGGCGACCGGCTTGCGCAGCTGGATGTTCAGCTCGCGCAGGCGGCTCTCCTCAAGCTCCGAGGGCGCGCCCATCATCAGGTCCTGGGCGTTGCCGTTCAGCGGGAACGCGATCGTCTCGCGGATGTTCGGCTCGTCCGCGAGGAGCATGACGATGCGGTCGACGCCGGGGGCGATGCCGCCGTGCGGCGGGGCGCCGAGGCGGAAGGCGCGGAGCATGCCCGCGAACTCCCGCTCCACCGTCTCGGCTTCGTAGCCCGCGATCGCGAAGGCCTTGAGCATGACCTCGGGCTCGTGGTTACGGATGGCGCCGGAGGACAGCTCGATGCCGTTGCAGACGATGTCGTACTGCCAGGCGAGGATGTCGAGCGGGTCCTTCTCCTCCAGGTCCTTCATGCCGCCCTGGGGCATGGAGAAGGGGTTGTGGGAGAAGTCGATCTTGCCGGTGTCCTCGTCCTTCTCGTACATCGGGAAGTCGACGATCCAGCAGAAGCGGAAGACGCCCTCTTCGAAGTGGCCCGCGCGCTTGGCCGCCTCGACGCGCACCGCGCTCATGATCTTCGAGACCTCGTCGAACTCGCCCGCGCCGAAGAAGACCGCGTGGCCGGGAGCGAGGGAGAGGCGCTTGGTGAGCTCCTCGACGTTCGCCTCCGTCAGGAACTTCGCGATCGGGCCCGTCAGCGAACCGTCCTCGGCGACGCGCACCCAGGCAAGGCCCTTGGCGCCCTGCTCGACCGCGTAGTCACCGAGGCCGTCGAAGAACTTGCGGGACTGCGACGCCGTGTCCGGCACCGGAAGCGCGCGCACGTGCTTGCCCGCGAACGCCTTGAACTCGGAGTCCGCGAAGATGTCCGTGATGTCGGTCAGTTCGAGCTTCGCGCGCAGGTCGGGCTTGTCGTTGCCGTACTTCAGCATCGACTCGCGGAACGGGATGCGCGGGAAGGGGGAGGTCACCTCGCGGCCACCCCCGTACTCCGTGAAGATCTCCGTCATGAGCTGCTCGATGGGACGGAAGACGTCCTCCTGCTCGACGAAGGACATCTCGATGTCGAGCTGGTAGAACTCGCCCGGCGAGCGGTCGGCGCGCGCGTCCTCGTCGCGGAAGCACGGCGCGATCTGGAAGTAGCGGTCGAAGCCCGAGATCATGAGCAGCTGCTTGAACTGCTGCGGGGCCTGCGGCAGTGCGTAGAACTTGCCGGGGTTCAGACGGGAGGGGACGACGAAGTCGCGGGCGCCCTCGGGGGAGGTCGCGGCGAGGATCGGCGTCGCCATCTCGTTGAAGCCGAGGGCCACCATCTTCGAGCGGATCGAGGCGATGACGGACGAGCGCAGCATGATGTTGCGGTGCATGCGCTCGCGGCGCAGGTCCAGGAAGCGGTACTCCAGGCGCCGCTCCTCGTTCACGCCGTCGTCCGCGTTGATCGTGAAGGGGATCTGCTGGGCGGCGCCGAGCACCTCGACCTCGGCGGCCTCGATCTCGACCTCGCCGGTGGGCAGCTCGGGGTTCACGTTCTCCGAGCCGCGCGAGACGACCTTGCCGTCGATGCGGACGACCGTCTCCTTGGAGAGCTTGTCGAGCGTCTCGGCGGCGGCCGTGCCGGGGCGGGCCACCAGCTGCGTGATGCCGTAGTGATCGCGCAGATCGATGAAGAGGATGCCGCCCAGGTCTCGGCGATTGTGCAGCCAGCCGCTCAGCCGGACGTCGGAGCCGACGTCAGAGGCGCGGAGCTCGCCGCAGGTGTGGGACCTGTACCGATGCATCTTCGTTCATCCAGTCTTCGCGTATAGGGGAGAGAGCAGACAGGGCACAAGGCTACCGTCCGGGCGGAGATCGCTTTCCGGAATAACCCCCGGGCCGCCCTCGGAGGGCTCCCGCCACCCCCGGCGGTGGCGACTTGTCCACCGATCTTCCTAAAGTGGGTCAATGCGCACCGACGATCCCCTGCAGCCGGCGGGGGACGATCCCCTGCCTCCCGTACGGGACGTCCTCGCCGCCATCGCGACCGGCCTGTGGCGCTGGGACAACGCGGCCGGCACCGTCACGCTCGACGCCGAGGCGGCCCGGCTCCTCGGGCTTCCCCCGCGCGCCCAGGTCCTCACGGAGGCGGGCGTGCGCTCCCGCTTCCACCCCGTCGACTGGAACGAGATCGACGGCGTCGTCCAGCTCGCCGTCGCCGAGAGCACCCTGGCCGAGGCCCGCCTGCGGATCATGAACGACCAGGGGCGGGTCATCCGCATCGTGCGCAGCCGCTCCAAGCCGATCATCGACGAGGCCACCCAGTCGTACGAGCTCATCGGCACCCTCCAGGAGGTCAGCGAACCCCCGCCGGGCGCCGCGGCACGCACCCCTGTCACCGGAGACTGGCGGCGCTCCCGTGAGGCGTTTCTGCTGGACGCGGGGCGCGCGCTCGCCGAGGCGCGGTCGACCGAGGAGGTGCTCCGGGTCGCCAGCGGGCTCTCCATGCCGGGGTTCTCGCCGGACGGACTCGGTGTCTTCGGGGTCGAGGGCGACCGACTCAAGATCATCGGGCATTACGGGCACCAGCCGGGCGACGACCTGCCCTTCTCGGCGATGCCCCTGGACACGGACTATCCGGCCGCCGAGGTGGTGCGCACGGGCCGCGCGGTCTATCTCTCCTCGCCCGAGGAGTACCACCGCCGCTTCCCCGCCACCTGGCCGCTGGCCCAGCCCTTCGAGCGGCAGTCGTGGGCGTTCCTGCCGCTGACCGTCGCAGGGCGCACGATGGGCGCCTGGCTGGCCGCCTTCGCCTACCCCGTCTCGTTCACGCCGGACGAGCGCTCCGTCCTGACGACGGTGGCCCGGATGCTGGCCCAGGCCCTGTCGCGGGCCGGGGTCGCCGAGTCGGAGCGGGAGCTCACGGAGGGCCTCCAGCGCTCGATGCTGCCGCTGCTCGGACCGCGCATCCCGGGGATGACGGTGGCCGCGCGCTATGTGCCGACCGGCGGCGGACTCCAGGTGGGCGGCGACTGGTACGACATGATTCCGCTGCCCAGCGGCCGCATCGCCTTCGTCATCGGGGACGTCCAGGGGCATGACGTACGGGCGGCGGGCCTGATGGGGCAGCTGCGGATCGCCCTGCGCGCATACGCCTCCGAGGGCCACCGCCCGGACGCCGTGCTCTCGCGTGCGACGCGCTTCCTCGCGGGGATCTCGGACGGCATCACGATCGGCTCCGACGGCGACGACCACGGGGGCGACGGCTCCGACCCGCGCTTCGCGACCTGCCTCTACGTGGAGGCCGACCCGGTCACCGGCATCCTGGAGATCGCCCGCGCGGGCCATCCCGAGCCCGCGATACGGATGAGCGACGGAACGATCCTGCTCCGCCCCACGGCGGGCGGCCTGCCGCTCGGCATCGACCCGGACGCGGACTACCCCACGACCCGCCTCGTCCTGGAGGCCGGCGAGACGATGCTGGTCTGCACCGACGGCCTCATCGAGACCGGCGGCCACGACCTGGACAGCGGCTGGAAGCGGATCCGCAAGATCCTGGAGGAGCACGGCGGCGGGGACGGCGACGAGGACCTCGAAGCGCTCGCCGACACCCTCGTGCAGGCCGTGCACGGGCCCTCCTCGCACTACACGACCGGGCCCCTGGTGGACCGCCGCGAGGACGACATAGCGGTCCTGCTGCTGCGCAGGTCCGGCCACCCCGCCCACCGCACGCCCGCCCGCCGCACCGTCCTGACGGTCGCGCAGGCCGAGCCGGAGCGCATCGCGGGGGCGCGGCGGCACGTGCGGGAGCTGCTGCACGACTGGGCGGTGGCCGATCAGGTCGACTCGGCGGTCCTGATGGTCTCCGAGATGATCACCAACGTACTCGTGCACACGGACGGCGACGCCCTGCTCGTCGCCGAGGTCATCGGGGAGCCGGGCGAGCGCAGGCTGCGGGCCGAGGTGTCGGACGGCAGCGACGACCTGCCGCACAAGCGCCACCCCGGCGAGCTGGCGTCGTCCGGCCGGGGCCTCGTCCTGATGGAGCTGCTCGCCGACGAGTGGGGCGTGGAGCCCAGGGGCGAGGGCAAGAGCATCTGGTTCGAGCTCTACGAGGGTGCCGCGGGGCCCTCCGCCGACCCCTCCGAGGCGTTCGCCCTGGACGAGCCGGACGGGCCGGACGGGCCGGACGGGCCCGACCCTGCCAAGCCCTCCGGATAGCGCTCCCGCAGCTCCGAGATCACCCCGAACACGGCGGCGGTCACCGGCACGGCGAGCAGCATCCCCAGAATCCCCGCCACGGACGCCCCGGCGGCGATCGCCAGCATGACGACCGCCGGGTGCATCTGCACGGTCCGCGACTGGATCACCGGCTGGAGCACATGTCCTTCGAGGACCTGCACGGCGAGCACGACGCCCAGCGCCCACAGCGCGATGACGAACCCGCGGTCGGCGAGGGCGACCAGGACGGCGACGGCGCCGGAGATGAAAGCACCCAGATAGGGGATGTAGGCGCCGATGAACACGAGTGCGCCGAGCCCCCACGCCCCCGGCACCCCCAGGATCAGGAGCCCGATGGTGATGCAGACGGCGTCGATCAGGGCGATGAACGTGGTCCCGCGCATGAAGCCCTCGACGGCCTCGAAGGCTCGGCGGCCCATCGCCTCGACGATGTCGGCCGTGCCGCGCGGGGCGAGCGAGCGCATGGAGCCCATGGCCCGGTCGGAGTCGCGCAGGAAGAAGAAGACGAGCAGCAGCGCGAGCACGGCCATGGCGGTCATCTCGCCGACGACGCTGAGCCCGCTGAGCACTCCGGATGCGGCGGAACCGCCGAACTTGCCGAGCAGCTCCTTGGCGTTGGACGCCATGTCGTCCAGGGACGTCCCCGCCGCCCCGAAGTGGTCGGAGAGGTCGGTCGCGGCCTGCTTCAGGGAGGCGATGATCTGGTCGCCGGTATCCATCAGGGCCCTGACCACGATGTACACCGCGCCGCCGACGACCGCGACGACGGCCGCGCAGGTGAGCCCCGCGGCCAGCGAGCGCTGCACCTTCATCTTCAGGAGCCAGCGGTAGACGGGCCCCAGGAGCGCCGTGCCGAGGAGGGCGAGCAGCACCGGAGTGGCGGCCGCCTTGAAGGTGACGAAGAGCCAGATCGCCACGGCGGCCACACCGGCGACGAGCAGGAGGACCGCGCACCAGGCGGCGGTACGACGTGCGGGCTCGGGCAGAAGGGTGCTCACCCTTCTACCCGAGCATGGGCGGTGTGCCGCCGCACGTTATGTACGGCTACATGCCGTGCACGGCCGGAACCGTGCCGAGCAGGCCCTTCTGGAAGTCCTCGAAGGCCTGCTGGAGCTCGGCCTGACTGTTCATCACGAACGGGCCGTAGTGCGCCATCGGCTCGCGGATGGGCTGCCCGCCGAGCAGCACGACCTCCAGGTCGGGGGTGTGCCCGTCCTGCTTCTCGTCCGCGCGGACGGTCAGCGCGGAGCCCGCGCCGAAGACCGCCGTCTGGCCCATGTGCACCGGGCGGCGCTCGGCACCGACCGAGCCGCGCCCGGCGAGGACGTACGCGAGGCCGTTGAAGTCCTCGCGCCAGGGCAGCGTGACCTCGGCGCCGGGGCGCACCGTCGCGTGGATCATCGTGATCGGCGTGTGCGTGACGCCGGGGCCCTGGTGCCCGTCGAGCTCACCGGCGATGACGCGGAGCAGCGCGCCGCCGTCGGGGGAGGTGAGCAGCTGGACGTGGCCGCCGCGGATGTCCTGGTAGCGGGGGTCCATCATCTTGTCGCGCGCGGGCAGGTTCACCCACAGCTGGAGGCCGTGGAACAGGCCGCCGGACTGGACGAGGGACTCCGGCGGCGCCTCGATGTGGAGCAGGCCGCTGCCGGCCGTCATCCACTGGGTGTCGCCGTTCTGGATGGTGCCGCCGCCACCGTTCGAGTCCTGGTGGACGAACGTTCCGTCGATCAGGTACGTGACGGTCTCGAAGCCGCGGTGCGGGTGCCAGGGAGTCCCCTTCGGCTCACCGGCTCCATAGTCCACCTCACCCATCTGGTCCATCATGATGAACGGGTCGAGGTACTTGTAGTTGATCCCGGCAAAGGCCCGGCGCACCGGGAAGCCCTCGCCCTCGAAGCCGCTCGGCGCGGTCGTCACGCGGAGCACGGGGCGGGCCACGGCATCGGCGGACGCGGCCACACGGGGCAGGGTCAGCGGGTTCTCGACGGTCACAGCGGGCATGTCGGTGCCTCCTTCTTCGTACGTCCACTTTAGTTGAACGTAGAACTTCTTGCCACCGGGAACGGCGAGAGCCCGGAGGAAATTCCTCCGGGCTCGGGAAGGCAGGGGCCCCGAAGGGGCGGGGGAACCGCGCGGCTCAGCCGTACATCCGGCGCATCGCGAAGTCGACCATCTGCTCGACGGCCTTGGCGTCGAAGACCATGCGGTGCTCGCCCTCCATGTCGAGGACGAAGCCGTAACCGGTGGGGAGGAGGTCGATGACCTCGGCACCCGTGATCACGAAGTACTTGGACTCCTTGCCCGCGTACCGGCGCAGCTCCTTGAGCGACGTGAACATCGGGATCACGGGCTGCTGGGTGTTGTGCAGGGCGAGGAAGCCGGGGTTGTCGCCTCGCGGGCAGTAGACCTTCGACGTGGCGAAGGCCTGCTGGAAGTCCTCGGCGGACATCGAGCCCGTGGTGAAGGCGCGCACCGCGTCCGCGAGGGACGGGGGCGACGGCTCGGGGTAGAGCGGGGGCTGCTGGGCGTACCCGCCCGCGCCGCCCGGCATCTGCTGCGGCGGCGGCTGCGGGGGTGCGTAATGCTGCCCGGCGCCCGCTTGTTGGTCGTAGCCGTACATGGGGGCAAGGGTACCGAGGCCGGACGGGGCGCTGCTCACACTTGGGGGATCAGGGGTTGCTTCTTATTACCGGCGGGTAGCATTATCGGTAGCTACTAACAGGTACGTGGTTTTTTCCAGCCCTCCCGAACCCAACGGAGCCGTCGCCATGGGGCACTACAAGTCGAATCTCCGCGACATCGAGTTCAACCTCTTCGAGGTGCTCGGCCGCGACCAGCTGTACGGCACCGGCCCGTTCGCGGAGATGGACGTCGACACCGCCAAGAGCATCCTCGAGGAGCTCCGCCGCCTCGCCGAGAACGAGCTGGCCGAGTCCTTCACGGACGCCGACCGCAACCCTCCGGTGTTCGACCCGGAGACCAACACCGCGCCGGTCCCGGCGTCCTTCAAGAAGAGCTACCAGGCCTTCATGGACTCCGAGTACTGGCGCCTCGGCCTGCCCGAGGGCATCGGCGGCACGACCGCCCCCCGCTCCCTGATCTGGGGTTACGCGGAGCTGCTCCTCGGCGCCAACCCGGCCGTGTGGATGTACTCCTCCGGTCCGGCGTTCGCGGGCATCCTGCACGACGAGGGCAACGAGGCGCAGAAGAAGATCGCCGCCATCGCCGTCGAGAAGCAGTGGGGCTCGACGATGGTCCTGACCGAGCCGGACGCCGGTTCGGACGTGGGCGCGGGCCGCACCAAGGCCATCAAGCAGGAGGACGGCTCCTGGCACATCGAGGGCGTGAAGCGCTTCATCACGTCCGGTGAGCACGACATGTCGGAGAACATCCTCCACTACGTCCTCGCCCGCCCCGAGGGCGCAGGACCCGGCACGAAGGGCCTCTCGCTCTTCCTCGTCCCGAAGTACGAGTTCGACTGGGAGACCGGCGAGCTGGGCGAGCGCAACGGCGTCTACGCCACGAACGTCGAGCACAAGATGGGCCTCAAGGCGTCCAACACGTGCGAGATGACGTTCGGCGACCGCCACCCCGCCAAGGGCTGGCTGATCGGCGACAAGCACGACGGCATCCGCCAGATGTTCATGATCATCGAGTTCGCCCGCATGATGGTCGGCACGAAGGCCATCGCGACGCTCTCGACGGGCTACCTCAACGCCCTGGAGTACGCCAAGGAGCGCGTGCAGGGCCCGGACCTGGCCCAGTTCATGGACAAGACGGCCCCCAAGGTCACCATCACGCACCACCCGGACGTACGCCGCTCGCTGATGACGCAGAAGGCGTACGCGGAGGGCATGCGCGCCCTGGTCCTGCACACCGCGGCCGTCCAGGACGACATCCAGATCAAGGAGGCGGAGGGCGAGGACGCGTCGGCGCTGATCGCCCTGAACGACCTCCTGCTCCCGATCGTCAAGGGCTACGGCTCGGAGAAGTCGTACGAGCTGCTTTCGCAGTCTCTCCAGACGTTCGGCGGCTCGGGGTACCTCCAGGAGTACCCCATCGAGCAGTACATCCGTGACGCCAAGATCGACACCCTCTACGAGGGCACGACCGCCATCCAGGGCCAGGACTACTTCTTCCGGAAGATCGTCCGTAACCAGGGTGCCGCGCTGAACGGCCTCGCCGAGGAGATCAAGAAGTTCCTCGCGGTCGGCACGGGCGGCGAGGGCCTGGCCGGGGCCCGCGAGGAGCTTGCCAAGGCCGCGGTCGAGCTGGAGGCCATCGTCGGCGTCATGCTGACGGACCTCGCGGCCACGGAATCGGACGTCAAGTCCATCTACAAGGTGGGCCTCAACACGACCCGCCTCCTGATGGTCTCCGGCGACGTCGTCGTCGGCTACCTCCTGCTGCGGGGCGCCGCTGTCGCCGCCGAGAAGCTCCCGACTGCCTCCGCCAAGGACAAGGCCTTCTACGAGGGCAAGATCGCCGCGGCCAAGTTCTTCGCCACGAACGTCCTGCCGGGCGTCGCGAACGAGCGGAAGCTCGCCGAGGGCGTGGAGCTGGACCTGATGGAACTGGACGAGGCGGCGTTCTAGCCTCCACGGTTCCACGACACGGCCCGCGCCCGGTACTCCGGGGGCGGGCCACTTGTCGTATGCGGGGCAATCGGGCGGGTGGGAGGGAGACATCCGCCGCGAAGCGGCGGTACATGCACCCCGGATACGGGCAGATCCGGTACAGAACCTCCCGGAAAAGGCGCCCCACGCCAGAGAAAACCGCTAGCTAGGCTGGAAGCCATGAGCACACCTGCCCGCTTCGACCGCGGCCTCTCCGACGACCTCATCACCTTCCTTGCGGCAAGCCCCTCCCCGTATCACGCCGTGGCGAGCGCCGCGGAGCGGCTGGAGAAGGCCGGCTTCCGGCAGGTCGAGGAGACCGACGCCTGGGACGGTTCGACCGGCGGGAAGTATGTGCTGCGCGGCGGCGCGATCATCGCCTGGTACGTCCCCGAAGGGGCATCCGCGCACACCCCGTACCGCATCGTCGGCGCCCACACCGACTCCCCCAACCTCCGCGTCAAGCCGAAGCCGGACGCCGGCGCGCACGGCTGGCGGCAGGTGGCCGTCGAGATCTACGGCGGCCCGCTGCTCAACTCCTGGCTCGACCGCGACCTCGGCCTCGCGGGCAGACTCTCGCTGCGGGACGGCTCGACGCGCCTGGTGAACATCGACCGGGCGCTGCTGCGTGTCCCGCAGCTGGCCATCCACATGGACCGCGGAGTGGTCGCCGACGGTCTCAAGCTCGACAAGCAGAAGCACATGCAGCCCATCTGGGGCCTCGGCGACGACGTGCACGGAGGCGACCTCATCGCCTTCCTGGAGGAGGAGTCGGACCTCGCCCCCGGCGACGTCACCGGCTGGGACCTGATGACGCACCCCATCGAGGCCCCCGCCTACCTCGGCCGCGACCGCGACCTCATCGCGGGCCCGCGCATGGACAACCTGCTCTCCGTGCACGCCTGTACGTCGGCGCTCGCCTCCGTCGCCACGGCGGACGACGCCGACTCGCTGCCGTACATCCCCGTGCTCGCCGCCTTCGACCACGAGGAGAACGGCTCCCAGTCCGACACGGGCGCGGACGGCCCGCTGCTCGGAAGCATCCTTGAGCGGTCCGTGTTCGCCCGCGGCGGCTCGTACGAGGACAAGGCCCGCGCCTTCGCCGGCACCGTCTGCCTCTCCTCCGACACGGGCCACGCCGTGCACCCCAACTACGCGGAGCGGCACGACCCGACGCACCACCCCCGCGCCAACGGCGGCCCGATCCTCAAGGTCAACGTCAACAACCGGTACGCGACGGACGGCGCCGGACGTGCCGTGTTCGCCGCCGCGTGCGAGAAGGCCGGCGTGCCCTTCCAGAGCTTCGTCTCGAACAACGCGATGCCCTGCGGCACGACGATCGGCCCGATCACCGCCGCCAGGCACGGCATCAAGACCGTCGACATCGGCGTCGCGATCCTCTCGATGCACAGCGTGCGCGAGCTGTGCGGGGCGGACGATCCGCACCTGCTCGCCAACGCGTTGGTGGCGTTCCTCCAGGGCTGAGGGGCTCTTGGGGCCAGGGCCTGAGGGGTACTCAGGACCGCTGCCTGAAGGGCGATTTCCGCTTCCCGGTGTGACTGTGCCGGGCCCGGGTACCCGGAGGCCCTGCCACGACTTAGGGAGGCGGTCCACATGGGCCTGGGCGGATGCATACTTCTGATCGCCGCGGGCGCCATCCTCGCGTTCGCCACCGACTGGGAGATGGACGGCATCAATCTCACCGTCACCGGTCTGATCATGATGGCCGTGGGCGTGATCGGTGTCGCCGCGTTCACCAACGCACGCCGCAAGACGGTCGTGCCGCCGGGCGCGACGGTGGTCGAGACGGAAAGCGACCACCACCGCCACGGCTTGTGACAGCTCCACCCGTTCGTCGTCGCAGGGCCCGGCAGCCACCTCAATGGCCGCCGGGCCCTGCGTCATGACGCCACGTCACGGTGAACTCCCCCGGCTTTGTCCGGTGCCATGCGCGCCAGGGGGTACTCATGGCTCCATGAAACTTCTCGTACGGGACCGACTGCTCGGCATCGGTGACGACTACTGGATCGAGGACGACGAGGGCCAGAAGGTCTTCCTCGTCGACGGCAAGGCGATGCGCCTGCGCGAGACCTTCGAGCTCAAGGACATGCAGGGCCGTGTCCTCATCGACATCCACGCCAAGATGCTGTCGCTGCGCGACACGATGGTGATCGAACGGGACGGCGATGCGCTGGCCAAGGTCAAGCGCAAGCGCCTCTCGCTGCTGCGCAACCACTACCGCGTGGAACTGGTCGACGGCACGGAACTCGACGTGAGCGGCAAGATCCTGGACCGGGAGTTCGCCATCGAGTACGACGGCGAACTCCTGGCCGACATCTCCCGCCGCTGGTTCCGGGTCCGCGACACCTACGGCCTGCAGATCGTCCGGGATGACGCCGACGCGTCCCTGCTCCTGGCCATCGCGGTCTGCGTGATCCGCCTGGCGGAGAAGGAGCGGGGCGACGACGAGAGGCCCTAGCCGCTGTGCCCTGCCCGCCGAGGCTCAGCGCGGCGGCGCGTCCACTCCCAGCAGCCGGTCCTTCAGCGCGGGGAACTGCTCCCGCGTGGCCGCGACCTTGGAGATGTCGAGGTCGACGGTGAGGACCTCCTCACCGTCCCCCGCCTCGGCGAGCACCTCGCCCCAGGGGTCCACCACGACGCTGTGCCCCGCCTGGGGGACCCCGGCGTGCGTACCCCCGGTGCCGCAGGCAAGGACGTACACCTGGTCCTCGACGGCCCGCGCCCTGGCGAACAGCGTCCAGTGCTCCCGCCGCCGCGCCGGCCACCCCGCGGGCACGACGAACATCTCGGCGCCCGCGTCGACAAGCCCCCGGAAGAGCTCGGGGAAGCGGAGGTCGTAACAGGTGGCGAGCCCGATCGCCGCGGCGGGCGTCCGCACAGTCACCAGCTCGCTGCCCGCCCCCATGAGGACGGCCTCGCCCTTGTCGAAGCCGAAGCGGTGGATCTTGCGGTACGAAGCGGCGAGCGAGCCGTCGGGCGAGAAGACGAGCGAGGTGTTGTAGAGCTCCCCGGACGCGTCCCGCTCCGGGACGGACCCCGCGTGCAACCAGACACCCGCGTCACTCGCGGCCTTGGCCATCGCCTCGTACGTGGGCCCCTCAAGGGACGTCTCGAGGGACTCCGCCTCGCTCGCGAACGTCTCGTACGCGAAGGCGCCCGTGGTCCACAGTTCGGGAAGGACGACGAGTTCCGGCCGATCACGCTCGGCTACTTCTCGTACCAGTGAAGAGACCCGCGAGCGACGGGAATTGACCGTTTCGCCCTCGTCTACGGCGATCTGGATGAGGGAGGCGCGCACACTACCACCGTCCTGGCATTCGAGCCGTCAACACGGGCCTACGATCGTCACACGAAAGCACTGCCGGGGTGCCTGTGGGCAGCGTAACTTAGCGTCTCAGACACCCACCGCCCGCGTACGACCGTCGAGGGGTCCCGTGAGTCTCCATCCCAGCCTGCAAACCTACGCCGACGCCTGGACCCAATCCGTATCAGCCATATCCGAGCTGGTCTCACCGCTCGCCGAGGGAGAGTGGAACTGGGCCACGCCCTGCCCCGGCTGGTCGGTGCGGGACATCATTTCCCATGTCATAGGCCTGGACTGCGAGATGCTGGGCGACCCGCGGCCCATCCACACCCTGCCCCGCGATCTTTACCACGTGAAGACCGAGGGCCAGCGCTACATGGAGATGCAGGTCGACGTCCGGCGCCACCACACCGCGCCCGAGATGACCTCCGAGCTGGAGTACACGATCATCCGCCGCACGCGTCAGCTGCGGAACGAATCGCGCGACCCCTCCCACAAGATCCGCGGGCCGCTCGGCACCGAGCAGACCCTCGAACTGGCCACGCGGATGCGCGCGTTCGACGTCTGGGTGCACGAACAGGACCTGCGTACGACGCTGCGGAAGCCCGGAAACCTGGACTCCCAGGGGGCGTTCGTGGCGCGGGACCTTCTGCTGCACGGGCTGGCCAAGGTGGTCGCCAAGAACGCCGAGGCACCGGTGAATTCGGCGGTCGTCTTCGATGTCAGCGGCCCCGTCGAATTCCTGCGCACGGTCCGGGTTGACGCCGAAGGCCGGGCCACGGTCGACAGCGCCCCCTCGCTCGGCCCGCTCGCCACGCTGAGCCTGGACTGGGAGACGTACTTCCGCCTCGCCTGCGGCCGCATCTCGTACGCGTCGGTGGCCGACCGGATCAAGGTCGAGGGCGATCACGGTCTCGCCGAGGCGATCCTGCGGGAGTTCGCGGTCACGCCGTAGCCCGGCCCGCCCGTGTCCTGCCGCGTTCCCCCGCTTCCTTCCGCGTCCCGCCGCCTTCTCTCTCAGACGGGGACGTGCACGGCCTCCACGCGGCTGGCGACAAGCCGCTCCTTCTCCCTGCGCACCGCGCGCGTCCGCAGCCGCAGGATCTGGCTGAGGCCCACCGCTTCGAGGACGAAGACGGCGGAGAAGGCGATCCGGTAGTTGTCGCCGGTCGCGTCCAGGAGAACGCCGATGGCGAGCAGCGTCGTCATGGAGGCGACGAAGCCGCCCATGTTCACGATGCCGGACGCGGTGCCCTGCCGCTCCGGCGGATTCGCGGGCCGCGCGAAGTCGAAGCCGATCATGGACGCGGGGCCGCAGGCGCCGAGCACCGTACAGAGAGTGATGAGCAGCCACATCGGGGCGTGGTCGCCCGGATAGTGGATGGTGAGCGCCCACATCGTGGCCGTCGCCGCGACGGTGCCGATCGCGAGAGGCGTGCGTGCCGCGTGGTGCCGGGCGACGATCTGGCCGTAGACCAGGCCCACCACCATGTTGGACAGCACGACGAGGGTGAGCAGCGTCCCGGCCGTGGCGGGCGTGAGCCCCTGCGCCTCGACGAGGAACGGCAGGCCCCACAGGAGCAGGAAGACCATCGCGGGGAACTGCGTGGTGAAGTGCACCCAGAGGCCGAGCCGGGTGCCGGGCTCGCGCCAGCTCATGGCGATCTGCTTGCGCACGAAGGCCCCGCCGGTGTGCCGCACGGGCTCCGGGGCGTATCCCTCGGGGTGGTCCTTGAGGAACAGCGTCATCAGTACGAGGACGACGACACCGCAGAGCGCGCTGCCGGCGAAGGCCGCGGTCCAGCCGACGGAGTGCAGCAGCCGGGCCAGGACGAGGGTGGAGACGAGGTTGCCCGCCATGCCGACGAGACCGGCGAGCTGGGCGACCATCGGGCCGCGCCGGGCGGGGAACCAGCGGGTGCCGAGGCGCAGCACGCTGATGAAGGTCAGCGCGTCACCGCAGCCGAGCAGCGCGCGGGAAGCGAGCGCCATGCCGTACGAGGGCGAGAACGCGAAGCCGAGCTGTCCGAGCGTGAAGAGCACGACTCCGATGGTCAGCACGCGCTTGGTGCCGAGCCGGTCGACCATCAGGCCGACGGGTATCTGCATGCCCGCGTAGACGAGCAGCTGGAGGATCGAGAAGGTCGAGAGCGCGGACGCGTTGACGTGGAAGCGGTCGGCGGCGTCGAGACCGGCGACGCCGAGCGAGGTCCGGAAGATGACGGCGACGAAGTAGACGGCGACGCCGATGCCCCAGACGAGCATGGCCTTCCTGCCGCCGGGAGGGTCGCCGGGCAGTGAGACGGGGGCGGAGGCCGAACTCATCGAGACCTCCGGTAACGGGTGGGCGGGTGGGAAACATGCCGCGAAGCGGCAAAAGAAAGATCAGCGACGGCGGACGCATGCCGGTCAAAGAGCAGCCTCATCGAACATCGCCCCGAGCAAGATTCTGGAACCACCCGACATGCCGGGAGACCACCGCCTCGGCCGCTCCCACGTCCCCTGACGTCAACGCGTTCAGGAGTTCCTCGTGCTCGGCGAGCGTCTTGGCGATCCGGTCGGGGTGGGAGTGCATCACGGCGACACCCATCCGCAGCTGCCGGTCACGGAGCTGGTCGTAGAGGCGGGCCAGGATTTCGTTGCCGCCGCTGCGCACGATCTCGGCGTGGAAGCAGCGGTCGGTCACGGCGGCAGCGGAGAAGTCCCCGGCCGCGGCCTGCTCGCGCTGCTGGCGAAGGAGCTCCTCCAGGCGGGCGATCAGCGCCGGAGGCGCCGGCACCGCCTTGCGCACCGAGTGCGTCTCCACCAGGAGCCGCGTCTCGACGACGTCGGCGATCTCCTGCACGGACACCGGCAGGACCAGTGCCCCCTTCTTGGGGTAGAGCCGCAGGAGCCCTTCGACCTCCAGCTTCAGGAGCGCCTCGCGCACCGGGGTGCGGGACACCCCGACCGCCTCGGCGAGCTCGCCCTCGGTGAGCAGCGTGCCCCCCTCGTAGCGGCGGTCGAGCACGCCCTGCTTGACGTGCGCGTACACGCGCTCGGCGGCGGGTGGCTGCTTGAGGGTCCGGGTGGGGGACGAGGCGGGTGCGACTGGCATGCGCACAGCATAGATACAACACGTACCCATGAGGTCGTCCATTCCACGATCCGGACATCACCCTCATCGGCGTGCATCCATTCGCCACTCTCGTGAGTCTTAGTATCGAGCGGCACCCTCATGTGGCCGCATTCCAGGGGCATTTGGGCATTTGGAGAATAAAAAACTTGAAAACCCCCATCAAGGGCATTCGCCGCGCATCAGCCGTAATCGTCACCGCGGGTGCGGTATTCGCGGGCGGAGCCCTCACGACCCCGGCCCACGCGGCCGCGCTGCCGAAGCCGTCGATCGCCGCCAAGGGCGGCTTCGTGATGAACAACGGCACCGGCAAGACCCTCTACACGAAGGCCGCGGACACCCGCCGGTCCACCGGCTCGACCACCAAGATCATGACGGCGAAGGTGGTGCTGTCCCAGTCGAACCTGAACCTTGATTCCAAGGTGAAGGTCGAGAAGGCCTACAGCGACTACATCGTCAGGAACACCGCCTCGTCCGCCCGGCTGATCGTCGGCGACAAGGTCACCGTCCGCCAGCTCCTGTACGGCCTCATGCTGCCGTCCGGCTGCGACGCGGCGTACGCACTCGCGGACAAGTTCGGCAAGGGCTCCACCCGCGCCGCCCGCGTGAAGTCATTCATCGGCAAGATGAACGCCCAGGCCAGGAGCCTCGGCATGACGAACACGCACTTCGACTCCTTCGACGGCATCGGCAACGGAAGCAACTACTCCACGCCCCGCGACCTGACGAAGCTCGCCAGCAGCGCGATGAAGAGCTCCACGTTCCGTACGGTCGTGAAGACGAAGTCGACGAAGCAGAAGGTCACCACGAAGAGCGGTGGCTACCGCTACATGTCGTGGTCGAACACGAACAACCTGCTCAGCAGCTACAGCGGCGCCATCGGCGTGAAGACCGGCTCAGGCCCGCAGGCGAAGTACTGCCTGGTCTTCGCCGCGACGCGGAACGGCAAGACGGTCATCGGCACGGTCCTGACCTCGACGTCCTCCGACGCCCGCACGAAGGACGCGAAGAAGCTGATGGACTACGGCTTCAAGAAGTAGCCCTTGGCAGTACCTGCGCGGCCCTTCGCGGTGCGTGCGCCGACGGGGCCCCGCCACTGACTGTGGCGGGGCCCCGTCGGCGTATGTGTCGCTAGGCCCGGGTCAGCTACGCCCGGGGCGTTAGCTATGCCCGGGGCGTCAGCTACGCCCAGGTCATGAGGCGCTTGGGCTGCTCCAGGATCGCCGCCACATCGGCGAGCACCTTGGAGCCGAGCTCGCCGTCGACCAGGCGGTGGTCGAAGGAGAGCGCGAGCGTCGTCACCTGACGCGGCTTGACCTTGCCCTTGTGGACCCAGGGCTGGAGCTTGATCGCGCCGACCGCGAGGATCGCGGACTCGCCCGGGTTCAGGATCGGGGTGCCGGTGTCGACGCCGAAGACGCCGACGTTCGTGATGGTGACCGTGCCGCCCTGCATCGCGGCGGGCGACGTCTTGCCGTCGCGGGCCGTGGAGACCAACTCACCCAGGGACTCGGCCAGTTCGGGCAAGGTCTTGGCCTGCGCGTCCTTGATGTTCGGGACGATCAGACCGCGCGGGGTGGCCGCGGCGATGCCCAGGTTCACGTAGTGCTTCCGGACGATCTCCTGGTTCGCCTCGTCCCAGGCCGCGTTGACGTCCGGGTTGCGCCGGATCGCCACGAGCAGCGCCTTGGAGATGAGCAGGAGCGGGTTGACCCGCAGGCCGGCGAAGGCCTTGTCCTGCTTGAGCTCCTCGACCAGCTTCATCGTCCGCGTCACGTCCACCGTCACGAACTCCGTGACGTGCGGCGCCGTGAAGGCCGAACCGACCATCGCCTGGGCGATGGCCTTGCGGACGCCCTTGACCGGGATGCGGGTCTCGCGGGCGCCGCTGCCCGCTCCGGAGAGGGAGACGGAGGCGGGGGCGGAGGCGGGAGCGGAGGCGGGAGCCGCGGCTTCGGCTTCCGCTGCCACCGGCTGGGGTGCGGAGGCGGGGGCCGGGGCGTAGGCGGGTGCGGGGGCGGTGGGTGCGGCGGCCGGAGCCACTGCCGCGTGCACGTCCTCGCGCGTGATGATCCCGTCGGGGCCGGACGGGATGATGACCGTGAGGTCGACTCCCAGGTCCTTGGCGAGCTTGCGCACCGGCGGCTTGGCCAGCGGGCGGGTGCCCGCGGGGGCGGCCGCGTCGGCGGGAGCGGCGGGGGCTGCTGGAGCGGCAGGGGCGGCAGGGGCGGCGGCTGCCGTGCCGGAGCCGTTCAGCTCGGCCTGGACCGCCGCCGCGTAGTACGTACCGGCGGCCGCGGCCTGGTCCTGCGCCGACTTGCGCGCGCGGCGCTTCGTCGAGGACTCGGCGACCCCATAGCCCACGAGCACGGGCTGGCGGCCCGCGGGAGCGGCTTCCTCCTCGGGGGCGGATTCCTCCGCCGGAGCGGGAGCGGCGTCCGACACCGGGGCGGCGTCCGACTGGGCGGGCGCACCGCCGCCGGACACGTCCACCGCGATGATCACCTGGCCCACATCGACCGTGGTGCCTTCGGGGAAGCGCAGTTCGCTCACCACGCCGTTGAACGGGATGGGCAGCTCGACGGCGGCCTTGGCCGTCTCGACCTCGCACACCACCTGCCCGTCGGTGACCGTGTCGCCCGGCGCCACGAACCACTTGAGGATCTCGGCCTCGGTGAGCCCCTCGCCCACGTCGGGCATCTTGAACTCGGCCAGCGCGGTGTCTGTCATCGTCGTCACGACCCTCTCCCTCAGTACGCCAGCGAGCGGTCGACAGTGTCGAGCACCCGGTCGAGGCCCGGCAGGTACTCCTCTTCCAACCGCGCCGGCGGATACGGCGCGTGGAAGCCGCCGACCCGCAGCACGGGAGCTTCGAGGTGGTAGAAGCAGCGCTCGGTGATGCGCGCGGCGATCTCCGCGCCCGTGCCCAGGAAGACCGGGGCCTCGTGGACCACGACGAGCCGCCGCGTCTTCTCGACCGACGTCTGCACCGTGTCGAAGTCCATCGGCGACATGGAGCGCAGGTCCACGACCTCCAGGGACTTGCCCTCCTCGGCGGCGGCCGCGGCGGCCTCCAGGCAGACCTTCACCATCGGGCCGTACGCAGCGAGCGTCAGGTCCGTGCCCTCGCGGGCGACCTTTGCCTTGTGCAGCGGCGCGGGGATGGCCTCGGTGTCGACCTCGCTCTTGTCCCAGTAGCGCCGCTTCGGCTCGAAGAAGATCACCGGGTCGTCGCTCTGGATGGCCTGCTGCATCATCCAGTAGGCGTCCGACGAGTTCGAGGGCGAGACGACCTTGAGCCCCGCCACGTGCGCGAACAGCGCCTCGGGCGACTCGCTGTGGTGCTCGACCGCGCCGATCCCGCCGCCGTACGGAATGCGGATGACGACCGGCATCTTGATCTTGCCGAGCGCGCGGGCGTGCATCTTCGCGAGCTGCGTGACGATCTGGTCGTACGCCGGGAAGACGAAGCCGTCGAACTGGATCTCCACCACCGGGCGGTAGCCCCGCAGGGCCAGGCCGATGGCCGTGCCGACGATGCCGGACTCGGCGAGCGGGGTGTCGATGACACGGTCCTCGCCGAAGTCCTTCTGCAGCCCGTCCGTCACCCGGAAGACGCCGCCGAGCTTGCCGACGTCCTCGCCCATGATGAGGACCTTGGGGTCGGTGTCGAGCGCCGTACGCAGCGATTCGTTGATCGCTTTGGCAAGCGGAAGTTTCTGAACGCCCATGGTCACTTACCGCCTTCGTCCGCGAACGACGCCTGGTACGCCTGGAACTGCGCGCGCTCCTCGTCGACCAGCGCATGCCCGTCCGCATACGCGTTCTCGAAGATCGCCATCAGATCCGGATCCGGCATCGCCCGCACCACCTCTCGCACTCGCTTTCCCAACGCTTCGCTCTCCGCATCGAGTTCCGCGAAAAATCCCTCATCAGCGTGACCCTCGGCCTCGAGATAGGTCCGCAGGCGCAGGATCGGGTCCTTGGCCTCCCAGGCCTCGCGCTCGTCGTCGCTGCGGTACTTGGTGGGGTCGTCGGAGGTGGTGTGCGCGCCCATGCGGTAGGTGAACGCCTCGATGAGCGCCGGGCCCTCACCCGTACGCGCCCTCTCCAGGGCCCACTTGGTGACGGCGAGGACGGCGAGGACGTCGTTGCCGTCGACCCGCACGCCGGGGAAGCCGAAGCCCTGCGCGCGCTGGTAGAGCGGCACGCGGGTCTGCTTCTCGGTGGGCTCGGAGATCGCCCACTGGTTGTTCTGGCAGAAGAACACGACGGGGGCGTTGTAGACCGCGGAGAAGGTGAACGATTCGGCGACGTCACCCTGGCTGGACGCGCCGTCACCGAAGTACGCGATCACGGCCGAGTCCGCACCGTCCTTGGCCACGCCCATCGCGTAGCCGGTGGCGTGCAGGGTCTGCGAGCCGATGACGATCGTGTACAGGTGGAAGTTGTTGGTGTTCGGGTCCCAGCCGCCGTGGTTCACGCCGCGGAACATGCCGAGCAGATTGGTCGGGTCGACCCCGCGGCACCAGGCGACGCCGTGCTCGCGGTAGGTCGGGAAGACGTAGTCGTCCTCGCGGGTGGCGCGGCCCGAGCCGATCTGGGCGGCCTCCTGGCCGAGCAGCGACGCCCACAGGCCCAGCTCGCCCTGGCGCTGCAGGGAGGTGGCCTCGGCGTCGAAGCGGCGGGTGAGAACCATGTCGCGGTACAGGGCGCGCAGCTCGTCGGCGGTGATGTCCGCGACGTACGAGTCGTACACAGCGTTGTCCGCGTGCTTGACCCGCTTGCCCTCAGGGGTCAGCAGCTGGACAAGCTGGGGTTCCGTGCTTTCCGTGCTCTTCTTCGGCGCGGCCTTCTTGGCGCTTGCGCGCTTGCCGCCGCTGGTCGTGCTGCGGCGCGGTGTGCGCGCGGCGGTGCTCTCCACGGTCACGTGTGCTCCTCCGTCGGTCCGGCCCCCGGGATTACCGGGTAAGCCAGTGCGGCTCGCCTGATCCGTGCCCGCGCACGGGGTGGGTGCGACTCGGCCGGGAACAGGCGTGACAGGTGCCCCGGCGAGCGCCCTGCACAATGCACGTTACCCAGTGCTTCCCAATTCTGTGAAACCCCATCTGACCTGCGAATTTGCTTGGATTTCCAAGTATCTGACTGCTTGGATTTCCGAGTAAATCCAGAAAGTCGGGAACAGTTCCTGGTCACAGCACTGATCACAGCCTGGCAGGGGGCCGGAACACCGGCACGTTATCCCGGCCACCCCGTGGACGGGAAGGGTTCAGCCAGGGCACCGGTAGAGATCGTGTGTGAGACTGGCTCCGTGCGCGAAGACGGAAAAATTACGGTATTTCTCCTCGACGACCATGAAGTGGTGCGGCGAGGAGTCCATGAGCTGCTCTCCGTGGAGTCCGACATCGAGGTCGTCGGCGAGGCGGGCACGGCGGCGGACGCCCTGGTCAGGATCCCGGCGACCCGACCGGACGTGGCCGTTTTGGACGTGCGCCTCCCGGACGGCAGCGGAGTCGAGGTCTGCCGCGAGATCCGTTCGCAGAACGAGGACATCAAATGCCTGATGCTCACCTCGTTCGCGGACGACGAGGCGCTCTTCGACGCGATCATGGCCGGTGCTTCCGGCTATGTCCTGAAGGCCATTCGCGGCAACGAACTTCTCTCCGCGGTACGTGATGTGGCCGCCGGAAAGTCCCTGCTCGACCCGGTCGCCACGGCCCGTGTCCTGGAGCGGCTGCGCGACGGAAACACCCCCAAGGGCGACGACCGCCTGTCGAACCTCACGGACCAGGAACGCAAGATCCTGGACCTGATCGGCGAGGGCCTGACCAATCGGGTGATCGGCGAGCGACTGCACCTCGCCGAAAAGACGATCAAGAATTACGTGTCCAGCCTGCTTTCGAAGCTCGGCATGGAGCGGCGCTCGCAGGCGGCGGCCTACGTGGCCCGTATGCAGGCGGAGCAGAATCACTGAACGTGATTCCGGATTCTGTTTCCGTGACGCGAAACGGGACTTACGTCCCCGTCCCGTAGGGGCGTGCTCCCCTTCCCCGGCCCCACGCCGGTGCCGGAGGGTGGATGCATGCCCACCGACGATCAACAGGACGAACGGCTCGCCTTCGAACTGCTCGGCCGCACCGACTACGGCCGGGTCGCGACCAGCATGCGCGCGCTGCCCTTCCTCGCCGCGGCCCGCCACGTCGTCGTGGACGGGCGCATCCTGCTGCGGATGCACAAGGGGTACGGGTACCACGAGGCCTGCATCGGCAGCGTCATCGCCTACGGGGCGGACAACCTCAGCGCCGAGACCGCGCGCACGGGGCAGTGGACCGTGCAGTTCGTCGGGCTCTGCGAGGTCATCGAGCCGACCAACGACGAGCTGGAACTCTTCGGCCCCGGTCCGCACTACGTGGACGGCGAGCTCTACGACCCGGTCTACCTGCGACTGGAACCGCAGCTGGCCACGGTGCACACCCTGCAGCGCGGCCAGGAGCGGCAGTTTCAGCGGCATGCGGTGAGCCCGTGAGCCCGTGAGCCCGTGAGCCCGTAGAGCTCCTCTTCCGGCTACCGACATACGCACGCGCGCGTGGCGCCCTTCCGGGCTCCACGCGCGCGTGCTGATGCGTAGGGGGCTGTCGGCGGCCGCTCAGCCGCCTTCGTTGCCCGCGACGACTCCGCCTTCGGTACCGCCGTCCGTCGCCGGCGGGTCCTCGCTCTCCGGAGGGCTCTCTTCCCCGGTGGGCGTCGGCGGGTCCTCCGACGTCTGGGTGGGGTCGTCCGTCGGCTCCGTCGGGTCGTCCGACGGCTCGTCCTCGGTGGGCGAGTTCGGCGTGGTCGGGCCGGTGGTGTTCGGCTGGGACGGGCTCCAGTCGCCCTGACCGCCCGTGCCGTCGCCGGGCTCCGCGGTGTCCTCGTCCGAGGTCTCCTCATCGGAGGACTTGCTCGGCTTCTGCGTCTCCGACTGCTTCGTCGGTGACTTCGTCGGGGTGTCCGTGTCCTTCGACTTCTTGTCGTTCGCCGACAGCGCGAACGCGACACCCACGGCGATCGCGATGACCGCGAGGACGGCGAAGATCCACATCTTGCCCCGGCCGCCCCGGCCGTTGCCGTCGCGGTGACCGCCCTCGAAACCGCCGTCGTCGCCCGGCGGACGCAGCATGGCGCCCGGGATCTGTGCGGTTCCGGAGTCGCCGGGGTGCTGCATCGCGGTGGTGCCCGCGACGCCCATCGCCGGGGTGCTGCCGCCCTCGTGCATGCCCGCGACGTCGACGGGTCCGGTGTTCCAGGTTCCGGTGTGGCTGCCCTGCTCGTGCAGCATCTGCAGCCCGTACTGGACCAGACCGCGCATCTCCTCGGCGGTCTGGAAGCGGTCGTCCGGGTCCTTGGCGAGCGAACGCATCACCAGGCCGTCCAGCTCCGGCGGCGCCGCGTCCGAGGTCTCGGACGGCGGCACCGGGATGTCCTGGACGTGCTGGTAGACCACGGAGAGCGGCGTCTCGCCGGTGAACGGGGGACGCAGCGCGAGGAGCTCGTAGAGCAGACAGCCGGTCGCGTAAAGGTCGGAGCGGTGGTCGACGGCCTTGCCGAGCGCCTGCTCCGGGGAGAGGTACTGGGGCGTGCCCATGACCATGCCGGTCTGCGTCATCGTCGACTGCGCGCCGTGCAGGGCACGGGCGATGCCGAAGTCCATCACCTTCACCGCGCCGGTGTTGGTGATGATCACGTTCGCGGGCTTGATGTCGCGGTGCACGATGCCGTGCTGGTGCGAGTACGCGAGCGCCTCGAGCACCCCGGAGACGATGATCAGGGCCTGCTCGGGCCCCGGCGCCTCGGCGTTGAGCAGCAGGTCGCGGATCGTCCGGCCTTCGACGATCTCCATGACGATGTACGGGACGACGCTCGGCCCGACGACGTCCTCGCCGGAGTCATAGACCGCCACCACCGCATGGTGGTTGAGTCCCGCGACCGACTGGGCCTCGCGCGTGAAGCGGGCCTTGGAGACCGGGTCCTCGGCGAGGTCGGAGCGGAGCAGTTTGACGGCGACCGTACGACCGAGGCGTACGTCCTCGGCCGCGAACACCTCTGCCATGCCGCCCCGGCCGAGTCTGTGGGTAAGCCGATATCGGCCATCCCCTACAAGCCCGTTGTTGCCCCACAACTCAGGCGCATCCGACATACCGCCGCCAGTCGCCTCGGGGTCGGACGGGCCCTGAGCGCGCTGCGTCTGTGCCATCAGTCCTCGCCGTCGTTTCTGGTCGTGGTGCTTGGTGGTACTGGGGGATCCCCGCCGGGCCACGCTACAGCCTTCGCGCACCGCGGCGGTCCGAGGTGGACCGGACATCAAACCCGCCGGGTGCCCCCGCGCGCAAACTTGTAACGCTTCCGAGACGCTTCTTGCGCGTACGGTCACGGAACGGGCATCGAGCTTGACGTGTCCGTGCCCTCGGGCAGACTTGGCCAGGAATAGCGGGAATCGATCACCGATCGCGGAGCCGTCCGGCACACCGCGCCGATGGGGGACGCACGACATGAGCAGCCAGGACGGCGCACAGGGACGGTATGCGGGGCGCTCGCTGGCCGGTGGCCGGTACCAGCTGCGCGATCTTCTCGGTGAAGGCGGCATGGCCTCCGTTCACCTGGCGTACGACTCCGTGCTCGACCGTCAAGTCGCGATCAAGACGCTTCACAGCGAGCTCGGCCGCGAACAGTCCTTCCGCGAGCGCTTCCGCCGCGAGGCCCAGTCGGTGGCCAAGCTCACTCACACGAACATCGTCTCGGTCTTCGACACCGGCGAGGACGAACTCGACGGCGCGACGATGCCGTACATCGTCATGGAGTACGTGGAGGGCAAGCCGCTCGGCTCCGTGCTCGACGCCTCCGTCTCGCAGTTCGGTGCGATGCCGAGCGACCAGGCACTGAAGATCACCGCTGATGTGCTCGCCGCTCTTGAGATCAGCCACGAGATGGGCCTGGTCCACCGCGACATCAAGCCCGGCAACGTGATGATGACGAAGCGCAACGTCGTCAAGGTCATGGACTTCGGCATCGCCCGCGCCATGCAGTCCGGCGTCACCTCCATGACGCAGACCGGCATGGTCGTCGGCACCCCCCAGTACCTCTCGCCGGAGCAGGCGCTCGGCCGCGGCGTGGACGCCAGGTCCGACCTCTACTCCGTCGGCATCATGCTGTTCCAGCTGACCACCGGGCGGCTGCCCTTCGAGGCGGACTCGCCGCTGGCCATAGCGTATGCGCACGTCCAGGAGGAGCCGGTCGCTCCGTCCTCGATCAACCGCTCGCTGCCGCCCGCGGTCGACGCGATCGTCGCCCGGGCGCTGAAGAAGAACCCGAACGAGCGTTTTCCGACCGCCGAGGCGATGCGCGACGAGTGCCTGCGCGTCGCCCAGTCCTTCCAGGCGGCCGCGCCGAGCATCGTGCCGGGCGCCCAGACGGCGAGCGGCGGAGGCGTCGGTGCGGCGGTCTTCCCGCCGGTCGACTCCTCGCTCCCGCAGCAGGGGAACGTCCAGACGCCGTACCAGCCGGGTTCCTACGGGCCGCCCACGCCGGCCCCCGGTCCCGTGACCCCGGGCTACGGCTACCCGCAGCAGGGCGGCTACCAGACCCCGGCGCCCACGAACGCGTACGCCCCGCAGGCCGCGCAGACCCCGCCGCCGTACACGCTCTCTCCGCAGCAGGGGCAGACGTCCGCGCACGGGCAGGGCGGCGGATCCGGCTCGGGCGGCGGCAGCGGCAAGCGGAACATGCCGGTGATCGTCGGCTCGATCGTCGTCGCGCTCCTTGCCATCGGCGGGCTGATCACGGCGATTTCGCTGAACGGCGACGACGAGGGCGGCAAGGGCGCCGAGGGCAAGGAGTCGAACGCGCCGGTGGCGGGGTACCGCGGTCCGGACCGGTCGAAGACGATCGAGACCGAAGAGTGCACCGATCCCGATACGGCGTACAACGACGAGAACAAGATCAAGGTCCCCGACTTCACGTTCAGGGACTGGAAGTCGGTGCAGAAGTGCCTGCAGGCTGCCGGCTGGCAGTTCGACAAGAGGGACTTCGACGAGAACACCTACGGTAAGGACACCGTCATGCGGCAGTCCCCGAAGGAAGACTCCGACATCGACCCGGACGACGTGAACATCCAGTTCGACATCTCTACGGGCAACCCCGCCTGAGTGCCTCGACCCTGATTCGGTCTGATGCGAAGGGCCCGGTCACCTCGTGAC
>NZ_JBSGSG010000032.1:0-87937 GCF_053606765.1 Streptomyces sp. NPDC055189 | reverse complement strand
GGTCCAGGGGGCGGAGCCCCCTGGTTTCGGGAAGGGGCGGGATTGGGGAAAGCCCCGCAGGGCCCCCCCTCCCCCGCCTCAGCTCAGGTAGTCCCTGGCGATGCCCTCCGCCACGGTCTCCAGGATGGGCCCCGCCTCGGCAATGCAGCGGGCCACATCCGGCTCCACGTCGGTGAGCGCGTACGCACGCCGGATGCCCGCCTTACCCAGCTCCTCCGCCGGAAGGGCAAGCCGACCGCAGACCGCCACGACCTCCACGCCCGCAGCCCGCGCCGCCGCAGCGACACCCGCGGGAGCCTTGCCGTGCAGGGTCTGCTCGTCGAGGGAGCCCTCTCCGGTGATCACCAGCGAGGCCCTGGCCAGCGCGGGGGCGAAGCCGAGGACATCCAGCATGACCTCGATACCGGGCCGGAAACTCGCCCCGAGCCCGACAAGGGCGCCATAGCCGATGCCGCCCGCCGCTCCGGCTCCCGGAGACTCCGCGTACTCCAGGGCGGAGGAGCCCGCCGACTCGGACAGCACCCGCGCGAAGTGCGCGAGGGCCGCGTCCAGCTCGGCCACGTCCTCGGGGGAAGCCCCCTTCTGCGGCCCGTACACCGCCGGGGCGCCCTTGGGGCCCGTCAGCGGGTTGTCCACGTCGCTGGCAAGGACCAGGTCCACCGAGGCGAACCGCTTGTCGAGACCGGAGAGGTCCGCCGTGGCCAGCGAGGCCAGCGGACCGCCACCCGGCGCCACCGGCTCCCCCGCCGCGTCCAGGAACACCGCACCGAGCGCGGCCAGCATCCCGGCCCCGCCGTCCGTGGTGGCGCTGCCCCCGACGCCGAAGACGATGGTCCGCGCGCCCGCGTCGAGCGCGGCGCGCAGCAGTTCCCCGGAGCCGTACGTCGTGGACGTGAGCGGGGCGAAGACGCCGTCGGGCAGCAGCTGGAGGCCGGACGCCTCCGCCATCTCCACCACGGCGGTCCCGTCCCGCAGCGCGTACGCCGCGGTGACCTGGTCGCCGAGCGGCCCCGTCACCCGTACCTCACGGCGTTCGAAACCGGCCGCGACCGCCGCGGCGACCGTGCCGTCGCCGCCGTCCGCCACCGGCAGGGCCTCGACCTCCACCTGCGGGGCGACACGGCGGAGCCCGGCCGTCACCCGCTCCGCGACCTGCACGGCCGTGAGCGATCCCTTGAACTTGTCCGCGGCGATGAGCACATGCCCCGCCGTCCCAGCAGCGTCCGCCACCTTGCATCCCCTTGCTTTCCGGGCCTTGCTCGCGTCAAGGCAGTCGCGCCGCTGCGACCATAACCGCAGAAGGGGCCGCCTGCCCATGGCCGTCCGCATATCGGAGCCTCATCCCTCCCCTTTAAATCATCCTAAAGCGCCCTATACAGGTGCAGGCGAGCGTAAGAATGATCGATCAGCAGCCAGAAGAATGCGCACTCGATCGAAATCCAGACAAACGTCCCACGCTCCACGCCGAACCGGCCGCGTTGACCGCACAAGGCCCCGGAATTCGGTAGACCGGATGCATGACCCCAGCGCATACGGAACTCGCCGACCGTGTTCTCGGCGGCTGGATCGGACGGATCTCGGGCAACATGCTCGGCAAACCGATCGAGCGGGGCGACTACTGGACGCGGGAGCGCATCGAGCGCTACCTGCGGCAGGCCGACGCACTGCCGCTCACCGACTATCTGCCCGAACCCCCGTCCTGGGTGGAGGAGTTCCAGCTGCGGCCCGAGTGGCAGCAGTGTGTACGCGGCGGGGTGCACGGCAGCTGCCGTGACGACGACGTCGACTACGCGGTCCTCGGCCTCCATCTCCTGGAAACGCACGGCTTCGACTTCAGCACCGAACAGGTCGGCGAGCTGTGGCTGCTTCGCCTGCCCTATCTGCAGACGTTCACCGCCGAGCGCGCCGCGTACCGGAATCTCACGAACGGACTCAAGCCGCCGCTCACCGCGACGTACGAGAACTCCTGCCAGGAGTGGATCGGCGCCCTCATCCGCGCCGACATCTTCGGCTGGACGAACCCCGGCGCCCCGCGCCGCGCCGCCTCCCTCGCCCGCCGCGACGCGGTGCTCTCGCACACCGGCAACGGCGTGTACGGAGCGATGTGGGCGGCGGCGCTCGTCTCGGCCGCGTTCGCCGCTGCCACGCCGCGGGCCGCCCTCGACGCGGCGTTCGGGGTGATCCCGTCGGGCTGCCGCCTTGCCCGTACGGTGCGCCGGGTCGTCACGCTGTACGAAGCCGGGCTCGACTGGGAGGAGACGCTTGCCACCACCGAGGCGGAGACCTCCGGGCTCGGCTGGATCCATGCCGTGCCGAACTCGGCCGTCCTGACGGCCGGACTTCTCTACGGTGACGGCGACTTCACCCGCACCATCGCGCTGACGGTGCGCGGCGGCCTCGACACCGATTCGAACGGCGCGACCGCCGGGTCCGTCGCGGGGGTGATGTGCGGGGCCAAGGCGATCCCCGCGCAGTGGCGGGACCCGCTCGAAGACCGGGTGCGCAGCGCGGTGTTCGGTTTCGACGGCGCCAGCATCACCGAACTCGCCTCCAGGACGGTCGAGTTGGCCAAGGCCTAGCGCGGCGCCTCCCCGCTCCCCCGCGCGTCTACCCTTTCCGCGTGACCACTCAGGATTACGCCACGTACATCGCGGGCCTCCCGCGCATCATCGCCGGGGCCGCCGCGCTCTTCCGGGACTCCGGGGGGCGTGTGCTGCTCGTCGAGCCGAACTATCGCGAGGGGTGGGCCCTGCCCGGCGGCACCGTCGAGTCGGACGAAGGGGAGACACCGCGGCAGGGGGCGCGCCGCGAGACCGCCGAGGAGATCGGCCTCGACGTCGAGCTGGGTGCGCTGCTCGCGGTGGACTGGGTGCCGGGTACGGCGCGGCCGCCGCTGGTCGCCTATCTGTACGACGGCGGGGTGCTCGGCGATGAGCAGCTGAAGTCGATCAGGCTCCAGGAGGAGGAACTGCTCTCCTGGCGCCTCGTGGCCCGCGAGGACCTTCCGGAGTTCCTGCCGGGAGAGCTGGGCCGGCGGGTGCGCGCCGGGCTCGACGCGCTCGACGCGGGGGCGGGGCCGGTTGAGCTGGAGGACGGGGTGCGGGTGGGCTGAGGGGTCAGAACAGGGCGTCCGTGGGCGTCGCGGTGGCCCTGGGCAGGGGCGCTCCCTCGAAGGCCAGAAGCCGCTGCTTGCGGTCGAGTCCGCCGCCGTAGCCGGTGAGGGAACCGCCGGCACCGATCACCCGGTGGCAGGGCACGATGACCCCGATCGGATTCTTGCCGTTGGCCAGGCCGACGGCACGTGAGGCGTTGGGCTTCCCGAGCGCGGTGGCGAGCTGGCCGTACGTGCGGGTTTCGCCGTACGGGATCAGCTGGAGCTGCTGCCAGACGGTGCGCTGGAACGGCGTGCCGCCGAGGTGCATCGGCAGGTCGAACTCCGTCAACTCTCCGGCGAAGTAAGCCTCCAGCTGGCTGATCGTCTCCCCGAACGGCTCGGCGTCGCGATCGCCGAAGGTCTCCTCGGGCGGGCGGTGGCGCTGCTCCGTCATGTAGAGGCCGCTGAGGATGCCGTCGGTGGCCACGAGGGTCAGGGGGCCGTAGGGGCTGTCGATGAGGGTGTGTTGGCGGTGCATGGGGGCTGTCCTTTGTGAGGCCGGGCTCTGTTGGGCCGGAGCTCTGTTGGGTCAGAGCTCTGTTGGGTCGGAGCTCTCTCAGGCCGGGATGCTGTTGATGGGGTGGGTGTCGGTCGCCCACAAGTACTGGACCGCGTACGCGCGCCAGGGTCGCCAGGCCGCGGCCCGTGCGGTCAGCGCCGCCGGGGTGTGCGGGAGGCCGAGTTCCTGTGCCGCGCGCCGGACGCCGAGGTCGGTGGGCAGGAAGGCGTCGGGGTCGCCGAGCGCCCGCATCGCGATGACGTCGACCGTCCAGGGGCCGAAGCCGGGCAGCGCGGTGAGCCGGGCGCGGGCCTCCTCCCAGCCGCTCTCCACGCCGAGCCGGATCGATCCGTCGGCGAGGTGGCGTACGAGCGTGGTCAGGGTGGTGCGGCGACTGCGCGGCAGGGCGAGGGCTTCCGGGTCGAGCGCGGCGAGGGCTTCCGGCGCCGGGAAGAGGTGGGTGAGGCCGCCCTCGGGGTCGTCGATCGGCTCACCGTGCGCGGTGACCAGGCGCGCGGCGTGGGTGCGGGCGGCGGCCGTGGAGACCTGCTGGCCGAGCACCGCCCGTACGGCGAACTCCGCCTCGTCGACCGTGCGCGGCACGCGGCGGCCCGGCGCCTTGGCCACGAGGGGCGCGAGCAGCGGATCGGCGCTCAGCTGGCCGTCCACCGCGACCGGGTCCGCGTCCAGGTCGAGCATGCGGCGGCAGCGGCTGATGGCGATCGTGAGGTCGCGCATGTCGGTGAGGCTGAGGCGGCAGGCGATGTGGTCCGGGGCGGGGGTGAGGGCGACGACTCCGTGGCCGAACGGGAGGCGGAGCGTGCGGCGGTACGCGCCGTCGCGCCACTCCTCGACTCCGGGTACGGCGGTGGCGATGAGGTGGCCGAAGAGGTTGTCGGGGTTGAGGGGCGCGCGGAAGGGGAGCCGGAGGGAGAGGGCTCCGGGGGCGGCCGTCGCCTTCCTCTCCGCCTTCGGGGCGCGGGCCCGGAGTTCGCCGGGCGCCAGGGCGAAGACCTCGCGGACGGTGTCGTTGAAGGTCCGGATCGAGGCGAACCCCGAAGCGAAGGCGATCTCCGCCATGGGCAGGGTGGTCGTCTCGATGAGCAGGCGGGCGGTCTGGGCGCGCTGGGCCCTGGCCAGGGCGAGGGGGCCCGCGCCGAGTTCCGCGAGGAGCTGTCGCTCGACCTGGCGGGTGCTGTAGCCCAGGCGGGTGGCCAGGCCGGGGACTCCGTCGCGGTCCACTACTCCGTCCGCGATGAGGCGCATCGCGCGGGCCACGAGGTCGGCGCGCTGATTCCACTCGGGCGAGCCGGGGCTGCTGTCGGGCCGGCACCGCTTGCAGGCCCGGAACCCTTCCTGCTGGCAGGCTGCCGCGCTCGGGTAGAAGCTCATGTTCTCGGGCTTCGGGGGGACGACGGGGCAGCTGGGCCGGCAGTAGATGCGGGTGGTCGTAACGGCGGTGTAGAACCACCCGTCAAAGCGCGCGTCCTTCGACTGCACGGCCCGCACGCAGCGCTCGGCGTCGGTGTGCATGCCCGGCGGGGCCGGGGTTCTGGCGGTGGCGGTGGGGGTGGACATGCCTCAAGGATCGGCCATGGGGGACTACCCTGGCTGGCGAAAATCCGACATGGACCTTGGGGGGCGGGGGGGCGGTGCTGCTCCGTCGTGGGGGGCGGGGCCGATACCGGGTGCGGGCCTGTTCCGGTGCGGGGCTGGCCCGTCTGTGGGGCCGGGGCCGCGCCGGTATGTCCGTCCTCGCCATCCGCTGGTGGACGCTTGATTGCTTCGGTTCGGGAGCGCCGCGAACCATGCTCCGGGCGGAAATACCGACACACCCCCTCACGTCTCGACGCCGACTGCGAGTGATTGAGGGTCGGGCTCCCATTCACCCCATCCCCGGCCCACACGCCCGGTCGCTGCGAGGCAATCGGCAAAGCTCGTGCGTCCAGGGGTGGATGCGGGGCAATCGGGCGGGTGGGCGGGAAGGCTTGTTCGTGCAGGGTGGATGCAGGGTGATCGGGCGGGTGGGTGGGAGAGGCTTGGTCGTGCGGGGGGAGGTGGGGCGCGCTGAAGGCCCAGGGGCCAGTTATCCGCGGAGGCTGCGCCAGACCGCCTTCGCCGCGTTGTGCCCCGACATGCCATGCACGCCGGGCCCGGGCGGCGTCGCGGAGGAGCAGATGAACACGGCCGGATGCGCGGTCCCGTACGGGAAGAGGGAGAGCTTGGGGCGGAGCACCAGCTGAAGCCCGCTCGCCGCGCCGCAGGCAATGTCGCCGCCGACATAGTTGGCGTTACGGGCGACCAGCTCGGCAGGCCCCGCACTGGCTCGCGCCAGGACGCGGTCACGGAAACCGGGAGCGAACCGCTCCAGCTGGCGCTCGATCGCATCGGTGAGATCGCCGTCCCACCCATTGGGGACGTGGCCGTACGCCCAGAAGACCTGCTTGCCCGCAGGCGCGCGGGACGGGTCGACGACCCCGGGCTGCACCGTGATCAGGAACGGCGCATCAGGCGCACGCCCCTCACGCGACACGGCACGCAACGCGGAGCCGATCTCGGCGCTGCTGCTCCCCACCTGCACGGTCCCCGCCTCCCGCGCCTCCTTCGCCGTCCACGGCACCGGCCCGTCCAGGGCGTAATCGATCTTGAAGACGCTCGCGCCGTACCGGTAGTTCTCGTAGCTCCGCCCCAGACCCGCGATCCGGGCGAGCGCGGTGGGTGACGTGTCGAAGACGTACGCGCGCGCCGGCGGCAGATCGTCGAGCCGCTTGACCTCGTAGTCCGTGTGGACCGTGCCGCCGAGGTCCTTCAGGTACGCGGTGAGCGCGTCCGAGATCGACTGCGAACCGCCCCGCGCGACCGGCCAGCCACGGGCGTGCGCCGCCAGGGCGAAGACCAGGCCGACGGCGCCCGTGGCGAACCCGCCGAGCGGCGCGATGACATGGGCGACGAGCCCGGCGAACAGCGCGCGGGCCCGGTCGTCACGGAAGCGCCGCATCAGCCAGGTGGAGGGCGGCAGGCCCGCGAGCCCGAAGCGCGCGAGGGTCACGGGATCGCGCGGCAGGGCGGTGGAGGGCAGCGCCATGAAGTCCTGGAGGAGGGTGTCCCAGTTGTCGACGAAGGGCTCGACGAGCCTGCGGTACGCCCCCGCGTCACGCGGTCCGAAGGAGGCGGCCGTCTCGCCGACGGAACGGGACAGCACGGCGGCGCTTCCGTCCGGGAAGGGGTGCGCCATGGGCAGCTGCGGCTGGAGCCACTCGAGGCCGTACCGATCGAGGGGCATGGTCCGGAACACGGGCGAATTGATGCCCAGCGGGTGCGCGGCGGAACAGGGGTCGTGCCGGAACCCGGGAAGCGTCAGCTCCTCGGTCCTCGCCCCGCCGCCGACGGTGTCCCTGGCCTCGAACACGGCCACCGAGAAGCCACGGCGGGCCAGCTCGACGGCAGCGGTCAGACCGTTCGGTCCCGCCCCCACGATGACGGCATCAAGCATCGACGGCACCTTCGGACTCCTTTGTCAGCCGATGGCCTCTGCCGCCCAGGATAGGCCGGGCCACCGACAGTGCCGTGGGCCCGGGTAGCCTCTGACGGGTGACGTACTGGTTTCACCGCGCTGACGCGGGCTCCGACGACTGGTTCGAGACGGGGGACGACGCGATCGTCGTACGTCAGGCGTCCTTCCGCGGCCCCCAAGGAGCGGACCGCCCGGCTTCCGTGGCGGCCGCACGCTCCGAACTCGCCTGGGTCCTCGACAAGTTCGAGCCTTTCGGTGCCCGGCTGTACGAGGCGCGGTACGGCGCGCTCCTGGACGGCCCCGTCAGCGGGGAGCCGGTCTCCGAGGCGGATTTCGAGACCGCGTGGCAGCGTGCGCGTCACGGCCGGAACACCGGGGCACGGGAAACGGGTGGCCCGCTTCCGCGAGGCACCCGCCTGACCGGCACGGTCAGCGTCCTGCCGTGGGGGGCGGGAACGGTAGGGCTCTTCGTCGACCTGGGGCTGCCGGTCATCGGTTTCGTCGACATGCTGCAGCTTCCGTTCGACCCCGACGACTGGCCGGACGTCGGCACGGTCACCGAGTTCGAGGTCGGCACCGTGCGCTTCCACCTGGAGCCGCGCAGCGCCCCGCAGATCAGACTGCGGCCGACAGCAACTCCACCACCCGGCGAGCCGTGGCGGCATCCCGCGCGGCCGTGAACGGCAGGGCGTTCCCGCCCTCGATCCGGAAGGGCTCCCCGGCGACGGTCAGATTGCCGCCCCCGGCCTCCGCCACGAGCAGCAGGCCCGCCGCGTGGTCCCAGGCGAGTTCCCAGGAGAACGCGACCGCGTCCAACTCCCCCCTGGCGACGGCCAGATACTCAAGTCCCGCCGAGCCGCAGGGTCGCGGCACGACGCCCTCCACGCGCAGGCCGAGCAGTGCGCGCTTCTGCTCAGGCGTGGTGTAGTCCGGGTGCGAGGTCGCCACTTCGAGGACCTCCCCCGACGAACCGGCCACCAGGCGCTCGCCGTCCAGCCAGGCGCCCTTGCCGCGCACCGCCACGGCCATCTCGTCGAGCGCCGGGGCGTACGTCCAGGAGGCGTACACCTCTCCGCGCCAGGCCAGCGCGATCAGCATGCAGAATCCGGGGTCTCCGTGCACGAACTGCCGTGTGCCGTCGACCGGGTCGACGATCCATACCGGTGCGTCCGTGCGTATCGACTCGTAGGTCGAGGGGTCCGCGTGCACCGCTTCCTCACCCACGACCACCGAGCCCGGCAGCAGGGTGGTGAGTGCTTCCGTCAGGTGTTCCTCGGCGAGCCGGTCGGCCACCGTCACGAGGTCGTGCGGGCCGCTCTTCTGGACGACATCTTCTTCGGCGAGCTGCCGGAACCGCGGCATGACCTCCGCCGCGGCGGCCTTGCGGAGTGCTTCTTCGACGTCGGGGACGCCACGTACAAGAAATTCTTCGATCGCTTCGATCATGTCTCCATGAGAGCACGCCGGGCTGACAATCCGTGCGGCTCGGCGGTACGGGCCGTGGAATCGAGATGAATCCCCCGTTAACCACCCGGCCCCGCCCCGGACGGGCCGCCCTCGCTCAGTACGGCGACTCCCGCTCCTCCATGTGGCGGCGCAGCTTCTCCGTGTCCTGCGGCGTCCAGCCCTCGCGGGGCACGATCGCCGCCCAGCCGTCGACCGGCGCCGTCCCGTACCGATGGCCGTGCGGTGCTTCTACGCCGTACGACACCGCCATGTCGACCGAGGTCTGCCAGAAGGTGACGACGGGGAACCACCGGATCGCCGGGGTGATGTCCGGGCCGAGCGGGTTCTCGAGCCACTGCGGGCGGTGCAGGAGCAGGTCGGACGACCACCAGACGACCGGGTCGGAGGCGTTCTGCAGATAGACGATCCGGGGGTCGTTCCAGGCCGCGTCCGGAGAGGGCCGCTTCAGGTCCCGCCCGGGGAACTGCGCGAACCTTACGTTCCGACCGTCCTCGTACAGCGGTCGCCAGACCGGGCTTCCGTCGTCCCGGTGCTCGCGGATCTCCTGCGACATCGGAGCGAAGTTGGGCGTGCCGACGATGAGCGCTCCGTCGGTCCTGGCGAGGAGATCGTCCACGCCGTCGAACGAAGATTCGATGGCGAACCCGCCCAGGCTCTCCCCCGTGACGACGAGCTTGGGCCGGTCGTCCTCCGGCAGGGCGGACCACTTCGCGAGGACCGCGTCCACGAGTTGGCGCGTGGCCTGCGCGGCGCGCTCCTTGTCGACGAGGAAGGAGACCCAGCTGGGGAGGTAGGAGTACTGGACGGCGACGATGGCCGTATTGCCGTCGTGCATGTACTCCAGGGGCTCGCTGATGTCGGCGTTGACCCAGCCGGTCCCCGTGGTCCCGGCGATCGCGAGCACGTCCCGGTCGAAGGCGCCGGTCCGCTCCAGCTCCCGTACGGCGAGCCGGGCCTTGGCCGCGAACGGGTCCCGGCTGCTGAACGCTTCCGGCGCCGACGCGCTGACGTAGACGCGCACGGGGTCCTTCGCGGGCCGGCCCGTGTGCCGTGTGATCTGCTCTCCCGTCGGCGTGGAGCCCGCGAAGTTGCGGCCCTGGAAGCCGAGGTCCTGCCAGCGCAGGAGCGAACCTGGTCCGCCGGACACCAGCGGGGAGGTCGGCCGGTGGATGCCCTCCTTGGTGCCGCCGTTCGTCGCGTACGCGACGCGGTCGGCGAGGTCGATGACGCCGCGCTGGAAGACGACGTCGCGCAGGCCGACCGTGACGATCAGCGCGCTGAGCGCGAGGCCGAGGCCGATGGCGACGGGGAGCGGCACGAACCGGTTCAGGGTGCGGATCAGCGTGCGCGCCCCCAGCCGGATGCCGCGAGCTGCCAGCAGGAACAGGGCCCAGAGCAGGACCGCGATCAGCACGATGACCAGGCCGTGCCAGGCCATCGAGGGCGGCAGCCCCTGGAGCTCGCGCAGGCGGCGCTGCGAGTGATCAGCCTCGGAGATCAGCCAGGCGGTGAGGCCGAGACCGAGAACCCAGTACGCCTGCCAGAGCCGCGCCCGCACCTTCTCGCTCGGACGCCACCGCAGCAGCGCGCGGCACACGGTGACGACGGCCGAGCCGAGTCCGTAGCCGATGGCCGCGGTGATCCCTCCGACGACACCCTGCAGCAGCCAGGGGCGGGGCACGAGCGAGGGCGTGAGGGAGAGCCAGAAGAAGACGGTGCCGAAGCAGGCGGCGGTGAAGTCCGGCCAGCGCCTGACGAGGTATCCGGAGTCGGGCCGCTCCCAGTACGGCTTACGGACAACACCACCGACCCCCTGCACCGTCCTCTGCCACACGGCTCCCCAGCGGGATCTCCCCCCATCTACCGCCCGGGACTCGTCCCCCTCCTCTGCCTGACGGCCTTCCTGCCCGTCCCCCCGGTGGGCCTCCTCACTGTCTGCTCGTCGGGGCTCGCCCTCGTCCGCCCGACGTGATTCCTGGCCATCTCCCAGGCGCGGTTCGTCCGCCCGACCGGATTCCTGCCCGTCCGACCGACGGAGTTCCTGACTGTCTGCCCGGCGAGGCTCGCTACCGTCTGCCTGGCGCGGCTCCGGCCCGTCCGCCCGACGGGATTCGCCCTCGACCGCCTGACGCGGCTCGTCCCCACCTGCCCGACGAGATACACCCCCGTCCGCTCGGCGGAGCTCGTCCCCCTCCGCCCCGCGGAACTCGTCACCGCCTGCCCGGCGGGATTCACCCCCGCCCACCCGGCGGGGCTCCTCCCCGTCCGCGCGACGGGGCGCGTTCTTCGCCAACCGCCTCAGCTCCGAGATCCGGTGCGGCCGTCCGGTGACGGGTGTCTCCGGGCGTGGGCGCGGTTGCACCGCCATCTCATGCTCGCCCAGCCCCCAATACCTCGCAATCCGCTTTCCGGTCGCCGCCCGCGGCGGGTGCCCGCACGATGGACTCGTGCGCGTTCGACGCCTCACGACGGCCACCGCCGTCACCGCGACCGTCACGGTCCTCGTGCTCAGCAACCTCGCGAACAACCGGTGGGCACAGGACTGGAGCCTGCCCCTCTCCCTGCTGGCCACGGCGGTGCTGCTCGCGATCGTGTACTGGTCCGGCGGGCGCTGGGCCGACGTGGGACTCGCGCGCGGCACCCTCGTACGCGGTCTGTGGTGGGCACTGGCCCTGATCGGCATCGTCGCCGCCGGGTACGCGCTCGCCGCCGCGCTGCCGCTCACCCGCGGTCTGTTCGAGGATCAGCGGCAGAGCGGTCTGAGCGGGGGCGAGGTAGCCCTGCGGGTTTGTGTGACAGTGCCGTTCGGCACTGTCCTGCTTGAAGAGGTGGCCTTCCGGGGCGTCCTGTTCGGGCTGCTCCTGCGCACCCGCGGGCCGCTCGCCGCGACCCTGGTCTCGTCCGGGCTCTTCGGCCTCTGGCACATCCTGCCGTCACTCGGCCTCGCGGACGCCAAGCCCGTGCTCGGCGGCGCCTTCGGGCAGTCGGTCATCGGGGTGATCGTCGTCGACGCCGGGGCCGTCCTCTTCACCGCCCTGGCGGGCTGCCTCTTCTGCGAACTGCGCCGCCGCAGCGGGAGCCTGCTCGCCCCCATGGGGCTGCACTGGGCCACGAACGCCCTCGGGTACGTCTTCGGCTTCCTCCTGAGGTAAGCCGAAGACGTACCCGGGGAGGCCCGTCGAAATGACCCGTTCCGGGTGAAGTGCCCCGGCCACGGAACCGTCATAGGGTGGATTTCATGGCGTAACGCCCTCTTTGGAGGTCCTTCGTACGCCACCCCGCCCCGAAAGGGTCACTTCCATGCACCCCTCCCTCAACCCGGCCACACTGGCCGGGCTGCGCCGACCGCGCCCCTACCCCGCCGTCACGGTCCTGCTGCCGACCCACCGCAGAGAGCCGGACAACGCCCAAGACCCCGTGCGGTTGCGCAATCTCGTCCACGAGGCCAAGGAACGTCTGAAGTCCGATCCGGCCGTGGCCAGGGAGCAGCGGATCGAGGTGGCCAAGCAGCTGGACCGGGCGGTGGCGGAGATCGACCTCGTGCACGCCGAGGACGGGCTCGCCGTCTTCGCCGCGCCCGGCGAGCACCAGGTGTGGTCCCTCGCCAGGACGGTGCCGTCGAGGGTGGTGCTCTCGGACACCTTCCTCACCCGCAACGTCGTCGCGGCGCAGGCCGCCGAGCGCCCGTACTGGGTCCTCGCCGTATCGGCCGACCGCGTCTCGCTGTGGAGCGGCACCGCCGCCCGGGTCACCGAGCACGAGGGGGACGGATTCCCGCTGACCAGGAGCCTCGACGACCCGGACGCCGAGCGCCAGGAGCGGATCGGGGACCTGCCGAGCACCTTCCGCGACGAGCAGACCCGCAGGTTCCTGCGCGAGGCGGACCACACTGTGGCCGGTGTGTTCCGCTCCCACCCGCGCCCCCTGTTCGTGGCCGGTGAGGCCGCGGCGCTCTCCCTGCTCGACGACGTCGGCTCGGTCGGCAAGGAGGCCACGCCCGTACCGCACGGCGGGCTCGCACACGGCCCGGCGGACGCGGTGTGGCAGGCGGTACGCCCCTTCCTCGCGGCCAGGGACAAGTCCGAGCTGGACGGCGTGCTGCATGAGTTGGACGCGGCGCAGGGGCGGCGCCAGTACGCCGCCGGTCTCGACGAGGTCTGGCAGAACGTGACGACGGACCGCATCCGCATCCTCGCCGTGGAGGACACCTACCGGGCGACCGTGCGTGAGGACGGCGGACATCTGGTGCCTGCCGCGTCCGACGATCTGGACGCGGTGGACGACGTGGTCGACGACATCGTCGAGCGGGCCCTGGACACCGGCGCACAGGTCCGCTTCGTACCCGAGGACGCGCTCGCCGGACGGGGCCGGATCGCCTGCGTCCTGCGGTACTGACTACGGCCCTCTCGGACAAGCAGTCGGCCCCTCACGACAAGCATCAGCAGCAGGGAAAGGACCGCACCGAATGAACCACCCCATGCCGTCAAGCAGGAACCGGCGCCCCGCACGCCGCGGGCCCGCGGTGTCCGCCGCCCTCACCCTCGCCGCCTCGGTGACGGCCGCCGCCGCTCTCGTGTCGTGCAGCACCGACAGCGACGCGCCCTCGTCCCAGGGCAGCCGGACGGTCAGCGATCGGCCGACCGCCCCGGACTCGTCGTCGTTCTCGGAGAAGACCGCGTCCCCGCTGAAGTCGAAGGCCTCGGAGGCCGCCGAGTCCGCCCGCGCGTCGGCGTCCGAGGCGGAGGCCTCGGCCTCGGAGCGCGCGGACGAGTTCGAGGCGTCCGTGTCCGCCGACACGGAACGGGCCAACCAGGCCGCGAAGAGCGCGCTGAAGGATGTCGACGGGCGGGGCAACGCGATGTCCGACGTCTCCATGACGGGCAAGCCGCGCTCCGACACCGGCGGTGTGCTCGCCTCCGTGGTGACCTTCACCAACAGGACCGACAAGAAGGCGGACTTCGCCGTGCAGGTCGACTTCAGGGACTCCTCGGGCAAGACCGTGGAGACCCGCTACATCGGCACGGAGGACCTCGAACCGGGCAAGCGGGCCCAGCGGTACGCCATCAGCCACGAGCCGCCGGAGCCGAAGCTCTCCGCGAAGCTGGTCAAGGCCCAGCGGTACTGAGCCCTTGCGGCGGGGAGCGCTTCAGAAGTCCACGGCGTCGCGGAGGAGCGGGCACGTCATGCAGTGCCCGCCGCCGCGACCGCGGCCGAGTTCGGCGCCGACGATGGTGATGACCTCGACGCCCGCCTTGCGCAGCAGCGTGTTGGTCTGGGTGTTGCGGTCGTAGGTGAAGACCACTCCGGGCTCCAGGGCGACGGCGTTGTTGCCGCTGTCCCACTGCTGCCGCTCGGAGGCGTAGACGTCCCCGCCCGTCTCGATGACGCGCAGGTCGGGCAGGCCGAGGGACTTGGCGACCACGTCGACGAACGACCGCGAGCCCTCGTCCGTGATCGCTACGCCTGCCGCCTTGTCGCTCGGCCGCAGGGTGAAGGAGTGCACGGCGTCCATGATCTTCGGGTAGAGCGTGACGATGTCGCGGTCGGCGAAGGTGAAGACGGTGTCGAGGTGCATGGCGGCCCGCAGCTTGGGCATGCCGGCGACGACGACCTGCTCGGCGGCGCCGTTCTTGAACAGCGCGGATGCGACCTGGGTGACGGCCTGGCGCGAGGTGCGCTCGCTCATGCCCATCAGGACGACGCCGTTGCCGACGGGCATGATGTCACCGCCCTCGAACGTCGCCTGCCCCCAGTCGAGTTCGGGGTCGCCCCACCACACCGTGGCGCCCTTGAAGTCTGGGTGGAACTGGTAGACGGCCTTCATCAGAAGCGTCTCGTCGTGCCGGGCCGGCCAGTACAGCGGATTGAGGGTGACGCCCCCGTACAGCCAGCACGTCGTGTCGCGGGTGTAGAGCGTGTTCGGCAGCGGCGGCATCAGATATTCGCGTACGCCGGTGGATTCGCGTACGAGAGCGACGTAGTCGGAGCGGAACTCGTCCGGCAGATCCGCGGTGGCGAGGCCCCCGATGAGGTACTCGGCGAGCTGCCGGGGTTCCAGTGTTTCCAGGAAGGCGCGGGTGTTGTCGATGAGGCCGAGGCCGACCTCGTTCGCGGTGATCTTCCGGTCCAGGAGCCAGTCCTTCGCCCCGGGGATCGCCATGGTCTGGGCGAGCAGTTCGTGCAGCTCGACGACCTCGACGCCGCGCTGCTGCAGCTTGATGACGAAGTCGGCGTGGTCGCGCTGGGCGTTCTCCACCCACATGACGTCGTCGAAGAGCAGGTCGTCGGCGTTGGTGGGGGTCAGTCTGCGGTGGGCGAGGCCGGGCGCGCAGACCAGTACTTTGCGCAGCCTGCCGACCTCGGAGTGGACACCGAACGTCGGTGCGGCGGGGGTGTCGGGGCTTGTCACGGTGCGCCTTTCGTCGGTCGGTACCCCTGGGGGCCGGGTGTCGGGGACGGTCAGAGGTGGATCCAGCCCACCGCGAGGGCGATCACGCCGACGACGGCGCCCGCGATCGATACGGCGCAGATGACCGCCTCGCGCGGGGAGAACAGGCGCCGGTTCTGTTCCCGTCTTGCCTTGATGAAGAGGAGCGTGGCGGGGGCGTAGAGGATGAAGGAGACCAGGACGAACTTGAGCCCGGCGGCGTACAGCAGGAACGCCATGTACAGCGTGGCGATCACCGCGATCACGAGTTCCTTGCGGGTGCTCTGCCCGGCGACCTCCAGGTCTTCCCGGCCGGTCCCGAGGGCGATCTTGACGGCGAATCCGGCCGCGAGCAGGAACGGGATGAGGCTCAGCGCGCTGGTCAGGTCGAGCGCGAAGTTGAAGGCGTCGTCGGAGAACATCGTGACGATCAGGACGACCTGGCTCAGCGCGGTGGTCATCAGGAGCGCGGGGACCGGCACGTCCTCGGAGGTGGCCTTCCGCAGGAAGCGGGGCATGTCGTCGTCCTTCGCGGCGACGAAGAGCACCTCGGCGGCCATCAGCGTCCAGGCGAGGTAGGCGCCGAGCACGGAGATGATCAGGCCGACGCTGACGAAGACCTTGCCCCAGGTGCCGACGGCCTCCTCCAGGACGCCCGCCATGGACGGCTGGCGCAGCTCGGCGATCTCGGCCATCGGCATGATCCCGTAACTGACGATGGTGACCGAGGCGAAGACGGCGAAGACGCTGAGGAAGCCCAGGATCGTGGCCCGGCCGACGTCCTCGCGGCGCTTGGCGTGCCGGGAGTAGACGCTCGCGCCCTCGACGCCGAGGAAGACGAAGACGGTGGCCAGCATGGTGCCGCGCACCTGGTTGAAGAGCGATCCCGCGTAGTCCGCGCCGCCGAAGTTGTCCGCGAACACGGACGGCTTGAAGAAGAAGAGGGCGAGGATCACGAAGACGAGGATGGGCACGATTTTCGCGACGGTCACGATCCTGTTGATCGCCGCGGCTTCCTTGACCCCGCGGCGGATCAGCAGGAAGAACGCCCACAGGCCGAACGAGGAGAGGACGACGGCGATGAGGGTGTCTCCGTCGCCGAGACTCGGCCAGATGGCGCCGATCGTCGACATGATGAGCACCCAGTAGGTGACGTTGCCGACGCAGGCGCTGGCCCAGTACCCGAAGGCGGAGAAGAAGCCGAGATACTCGCCGAACCCGGCCTTCGCGTAGGCGTAGACACCGGCGTCCAGGTCCGGTCTGCGGACGGCGAGGGTCTGGAAGACGAATGCGAGCATCAGCATGCCCGCACCGGCGATGGCCCAGGCGATCAGCGCGCCCGCGACCCCGGTCTCCTGCGCGAAGCGGCGTGGCAGCGAGAACACGCCCGCGCCGACCATCGAGCCGACGACCATCATGGTCAGCGTCGTGAGCGTCAGTTTGACGGCCGGTGATGCGCCGGCGGTGGGCTGGTCGGTCGTCTCAGCGTGGCTCATGCAGTCCCCTGTGCGGGAATTCATCCCTCGTGGGCAGAGTTGTCCTGTTATGAAATCGCAGGCCGGCGGGGTTCGCGATTCGGCCAGGCCCGGAGGAAGCACAGTGCACGGTGAGTACAAGGTCCCCGGCGGCAAGCTCGTCGTCGTGGATCTGGAGGTCGAGGACGGCGTGCTGCGGCACGTTCGGGTGGCGGGGGACTTCTTCCTGGAACCCGACGAGGCGTTCGACGCCCTGAGCCGCGCCCTGGAGGGCGCCCCCGCGGACACCGACGCGGCGGGCCTCGCCGCCCGCATCGACGCGGCGCTCCCGGAGGGCTCGGTCCTGTACGGGCTCACGTCGGAGGGTGTGGGTGTCGCGGTGCGCCGCGCGCTCGCGCACGCCACCGACTGGACCGACTACGACTGGCAGCTGATCCACGAGGCTCCCCAGTCCCCCGCCCTGCTCATGGCCCTGGACGAGGTGCTCACCGAGGAGGTCGCGGCCGGGCGGCGCCCGCCTACCCTGCGCGTGTGGGAGTGGGCGTCCCCGGCGGTCGTCATCGGCAGCTTCCAGTCGCTGCGCAACGAAGTGGACCAGGCGGGCACCGAGCGGCACGGCGTGCAGGTGGTGCGCCGAATCAGCGGCGGCGGCGCCATGTTCTGCGAGCCGGGCAACGCCATCACGTACTCGCTGTCGGTCCCGGACTCCCTCGTACAGGGCCTTTCCTTCGCCGACAGTTACGCCTATCTGGACGACTGGGTGCTCGAAGCCCTCGGCGACATGGGCATCAAGGCGTGGTACCAACCGCTCAACGACATCGCCACCGACGCCGGGAAGGTCGCGGGCGCCGCCCAGAAGCGGGTCACGGGCGGGCACGGCGCCGTGCTGCACCACGTGACCATGTCGTACGACATCGATGCGGAGAAGATGGTCGAGGTGCTCCGCATCGGCCGCGAGAAGCTCTCCGACAAGGGCACGCGGAGCGCGAAGAAGCGCGTGGACCCGTTGCGGCGCCAGACGGGGCTCCCCCGTGAGGCCGTGATCGAGCGGATGCTGGACTCCTTCCGCACGCGGTACGGCCTGACGGCGGGCAGGGCCACGGACGAGGAGATGGCCAGGGCGCGGGAGCTCGCCCGTACGAAGTTCAGCTCGCCGGAGTGGACGGCGCGGGTGCCGTAGGCCTGGAGGGGGCCGTGTCGTCCGCCGCCTCCCGCTGCCAGGCGGTGGTGCCGAGGCGGCCGGTGTTGCCGAGGTCGATGCGCCCCTCCGGGGTCACGGTCCCGGAGTCGCCGCCCGGCGCCGCGGTGACCTTCAGATAGGTGCCGCTGACGGCGGTCGTGGTCGTGTCGGTGACGGTGTTGCGCCAGACGAGCACGGTGTAGGCCGCCTCGCCCTTCTTGAGCGAGACCGAGTGCTTCGGGCCGGGGTCGTCGTCCCTGGTCATGATGGGCGCGGTGCCTTCGAGGATCTGTACGTCGAGGGGCTCGCGGTGCTCGTCGAGGACCCGCAGCTTCGGGTAGCCCTTCAGGCGGTAGGTGTCCTTGCCGCAGTTGGTCAGGGTCACGCTCGTCGCGCGCAGGCCCATGGCGGCGCTGACCATGCCGGCCGTGATGCGGACGCCGCTCGCGGGGCACGAGGCCGAGGGCGCGTCAGTGCCTTGCGGCGGCGCCGTCGCTGCGGAGTCCTCCGCCGGCGGGAGGGGATCGGCCGATACTGGCCCGCCGCCCCCCGCGTCGGACCGACCGCCCTGCGCGGGCGCGGATGCGGACGCGGTCGCGGTCGCGGTCGCGGTACGCCCGGGATCGCCCTCCCGCTCCAGCTCCTCGGAGAGTCCGCACCCGGTGGCGAGGAGCATCACGGCCGAGAGGACGGCGGCCTGCCTGAACCGGACTGCTCTCAACCCGGCTGCTCTGAACCGGGCCACGGATCTGAACGGTATGACGGTCACGCAGAGATCATGCCATGGCCATGCTTTCTCCCCATCTGACGTCACGGAGTTGCGTTGCGGGCCGCCACCAGCCCCGACTCGTAGGCGAAGACGACCAGTTGAGCCCTGTCGCGCGCACCGAGCTTCGTCATCGCCCGGCTCACATGCGTCTTCGCCGTGAACGGGCTGATCACCATGTGCGCGGCGATCTCCTCGTTCGTCAGACCGCGCGCCGCCAGCGCGGTGACCTCCCGCTCCCGGCGGGTGAGGCTCTCGAGGCCGGGCGCGGTGGCCCGGTCCGGGGGCCGCGAGACGAACTCACCGATCAGCCTGCTGGTCACCGAGGGCGAGAGCAGGGAGTCCCCGCGCGCGACGATCTCGATGCCCTGCAGCAGATCGGCCGGCTCCGTGTCCTTGAGCAGGAACCCACTGGCACCGGCACGCAGCGCGTCGAATACGTACTCGTCGAGGCCGTAATTGGTCAGGATCACGACGCGCACTCCGCCGAGACGCGGGTCGGCGGCGATCCTGCGCGTCGCCTCGATCCCGGTCATCACCGGCATCTGTACGTCTATCAGCGCCACATCCGGCACACACTCCCGCACGAGAGCGACCCCGCGCTCCCCGTCGGCAGCCTCCCCCACCACCTCAATACCGTCCTCGGCTTCAAGCAACGCACGGAACCCGGCCCGCATCAACGCCTGGTCGTCCACGAGCACCACCCGAATCACACGCCCTCCCCCGCACACCCGGCCCCGGAGACCACACCGACCACCGCACAGACGCCGTCCACCGCGGCCGGCCCGCCCCGCCAGGCGGCTCCCGCCGGCAACACCCGGATCACGCGCCCTCCCGGAGCTGCCCGGCATCAGCCGCCATCCTGGCCCCGTCCGGGGGACCGCTCTGCCCGGCCGCCTCGACCGGACCCTCCCATGCCGCCAACCCGCCTTTCACCAGCGGCAGTTCGGCCCACACCAGGAATCCTCCCTCGCCCCGCGGCCCCGCCCGCAGCGTTCCGTCCAGGGAAGCGACGCGCTCCCGCATGCCCGTGAGCCCTGTCCCCTCCACCGGTGGCCGTCCCGCTTCGGCGGCCCCGTCGTCCTCCACCCGCACGCCCAGCACCCGCTCCCCGTAGTCGAGTTCGACCGTCACCCTGGCGGTGGCGCCCGCATGGCGTGCCGCGTTGGTGAGGCCCTCCTGCACGATGCGGTACATGGCCTGCTCCAGGTCACCGGGCAGGGGCCGCTCCCGACCCCGCACCGCCAGCTCCACCACGATTCCCGCCGCCCGCGCGCGCTCGACGAGCAGCGCGGGGCTTCCCGTCGGCTCGTCCGTGCGCAACACCGTGAGCGTGGAGCGCAGTTCACGCATCGCCTCACCGCTCGCCTCCTGGATGGCGAGCAGCGCGGGTGGTATCTCCTCGCCCCGCTTGCGGGCGAGGTGGACGGCGACGCCCGCCTGGAGCTTGACGATCGAGATGCTGTGCGTCAGCGAGTCGTGCAGTTCGCGCGCGATCCGCAGCCGCTCCTCGCCCGCCCTGCGCAGCGCCGCCTCCTCACGGGTCCGCTCGGCCTCCAGGGCGCGCTGCTCGGTCTGGCGCAGATACGCCTGCCAGTTCTTGTCGGCCAGACCCGTGACAAGGGCGCACAGGAACCAGCCGGCCAGCAGCAATGTGCGCTGCGCGACGTCGTCCGAGGCCTCCCCCGCCAGCGCGAAGCCCGCGAGGAACACCCCGGCGGCAGCGGCGGCAAGGGCCCGGTGGCCTGCGCGTGCGGCCGTGTGCGCCGCCGCCACCACCGGAATCGCCGCGACGCTGCTCGCGCCCCCGTACACCACCTCGCCGAGCAGGCACGCCGTACTGACCGCGAGCACGACGCGCGGCGCCTTCCGGTGCGCGGAGAGGGCCAGCGATCCGACGCCTATCAGGGCGTAGTCCACGAACCCCGCGCCGCCGTCGCCCGAGCCCGCGGCGACCGCGACGATCACGCCCACCACGACCGCGAGCACCGCGTCACCCACCCACGCCTGCCGCACCTGGCTCCGCACCTGACTCCGCACCCGACCGCGCACGTTCACCTGCCCCGCCGCTCTCCCCGCCCTGTCCCCCGCCATCTCCGCCCCCGCGCCCCTCGCCTCCCCCGCATCCCCCGCATCCCCGAACCGGCGCATCCCCCGCCGTGTTCAGAACCATAGAGGCCACCACTGACAACCGCGTCACCTCAGCGGACCGCTTCCGCACTACTCCCCGCGTAGTAGTCGCGGCCCCGCCCGGCCCCGTCGGCGTACCCGCAACTGACTTCCGCCGGACGACGACCCGAGGCACCCGGCACCCCGACCATCGTGGCCATGGCAACCTTCCGATACACCGATCCCGTACTCCCGAAATCCGCGACCGGCAGGACCGCCGAGGCCTATGCGCAGATGGCCGCCGACTTCGGCATCGCGGAGCCGGCACCGCTCGTCGCCCTCACCCCGGCTCCGGAACTCTTCACCGCCACCTGGGCGTTGCTCCGCGAGTCCCTGCTCGCGGGCGGCGACGACGCCTTCGGCAGCGGCGGCACCACGCGCACCGAACGCGAGTTGGTCGCCCTGGGCGTCTCTCTCGCCAACCGCTGCCCGTTCTGCGTGAACGCCCACACGATGATGCTGCACGCCACCGGCGACCACCGTGTCGCCGAGCGGGTGCTGCGCGGCGAGCAGCCCGATGACCCGGACCAGGCACGGCTGCTCGCCTGGAGCCGGGCCACCCGCACCCCGCGGGCTCCGGAGCTCGCCCGGCCACCGTTCCCCCGCTCGCACGCCCCGGCCCACATCGGCACCGCGCTCTCCTTCCACTTCATCAACCGCGTCGCGTCGTCGCTGATCACCGAGGCCGTGCTGCCGTGCAACGCACAGCGCTTCCGTGCGGTGCGCTCGCTCGGCGGCCGCTCCCTCCAGAAGTCGGTCCGCCGCACCTCCACCCCCGGCGACGCGCTGTCCCTGATCGACGATCCGCAGCCCGGCCCGTCCTGGGCCGCGGGCACGCCCGTCGGTCCCGCGTACGCCGCGCTGCGCGCCGCGGCGACGACGGGCGCGGGCCTGCTCGACGCGGCCGACCGGGCCCTGGTCGAGGCGACGGTGGCGGCATGGGACGGCGAGCATCCGCCGCTGTCCTGGCACGCCCTGCCCGACCGCGCGTCGCGCTTGGGGGCGCGGCTCGCGCTGCTCGCCGCGCTCGCTCCGTACCGCATCACGGACGAGGACGTGGCGGCCTGGAAGAAGCCGCCGTTCAGCGACCACTGCCTGGTGCACCTGATCGCGTTCGGCGCTTTCACGGCAGTCGACCGCATCGAGAGCACCCTCGCGGCGCACCACTACGCCCAGCACGCCCAGCACATCGAGCACACCGAGCGCACCGAGCGCACCGAGGAGGCGTCATGACCGCGGCGACCACACCGACCACACCGGGCGTCCAGGGGACCCCCAACTCCCGCCAGGCGGCGGCCTGGAACGGCCCGGTCGGCGCCCACTGGGCCACGCACCACGACCGCTACGACACGATGCTCTCCGGCGTGAACGACGCCCTCTTCGAAGCCGCGGCCATCGGCGCGGGCGACCGTGTCCTGGACATCGGCTGCGGCTCCGGCATGACCACGCGCATCGCGGCCCGCCGCGCCGCGCACGGCCACGCGGTGGGCGTGGACATCTCGGCGCCGCTTCTCGACCGCGCCCGCGCGAGCACGGCGTCGGACGGCATCGCGAACGCGGCGTACGAGCTCGCCGACGCCCAGATCCATGCCTTCCCCGCGGCCGGGTACGACGTCGCGATCAGCCGTGGCGGGGTGATGTTCTTCGCCGACCACACCGCGGCGTTCACGAACATCGCCCGTGCGCTGTGTCCCGGCGGGCGGCTCGTGTTCGTCTGTCCGCAGCCCGTGGACCAGGAGACCGAGGAGTCCCGGACGCTCAGCCTCTTCGCGAAGCTTCTGGCGCAGAAAGACGCCCCGGAGGCGACTTTGGAGCAGGTGTCGCCCGGCGCCGCGGCCGACGCGGCGGCGGCCCGCACCGCGATGGCCTCGCTCTCGGACCCGGCCCGCATCCACGAGGCGCTCACCGCCTACGAGGACGTGCGGGTGAGTCCCGTACCCATCGAGGCGGTGTGGGGCGAAACCCCCGCCGACGCCGTCGACTTCCTCCTGTCGCGCACCCCGGGCCGGACGGTCGACGAAAAGAAGCGGACCTCCCTCGAGGAGGTGTTCCGGCCGCACGCGACCGGGCACGGGGTTCGGATGCGGGCGGGGGTGTGGCTGGTGACGGCGGTGCGCCCGGCCTGACCGCCCGCCGGATGCTCAGCCCTTCCCCCGCTCCCCGTCCTCCTGCATCGCCCGCGTCTCGCTCTTGAGGATCCGCAGGGATTTGCCCACCGCGCGGGCGGTGTCCGGCAGCTTCTTCGAGCCGAACAGCACGACGACCACGATCGCCACGATGAGCAGATGCCAGGGTTCCAGTCCGTTACGAATCATCGTCGTCCGCCCTTCTCCGCAGATGTTCCAGCTGTGACTCAGCTGCCAGTAGCCTCAGAAAAGATTGCTACATTGCGCAACTGTACAACCATGGAGAGGGCCGGACCGTCCCTGCTTCATGAGGCGGAACGACTCGGACGGATAGGGCGCACCCATGACAACCAGCCATCGTGCAGCCGCACGCGGCCGTCGGCGCAAGCGCGGCCGTGTGCGGCTCACCCTCGGCATAGTCCTGTCGCTGCTGGTCCTGGTGACGGCCGGTGCCGGGTGGGTGTACTTCAGGCTGAGCGGCAACATCGACACCTTCGCGGCGGACGGCGTCTCCGGCGACCGGCCCGACGCGGACACATCGAAGGGCGAGAACGTGCTGGTCATCGGCTCGGACGCACGCACCCAGGGGAACAGCGCCCTCGGCGGCGGCGACAAGAGCGACATCGGCCGCTCCGACACCGCCTTCCTGCTGCATGTGTACGCCGACCACCGGCATGCCGTCGCCGTCTCCATACCGCGCGACACCCTCGTGGACCTGCCGCCCTGCAAACTTCCGGACGGCAGCTGGACCAAGACCCGGCCGAACACCATGTTCAACGCCGCCTACTCCGTGGGCGAGACCGCCAAGGGCAACCCCGCCTGCACCCAGAACACCGTCGAGCACCTCACCGGGCTGCGCGTCGACCACACCGTCGTCGTCGATTTCAAGGGGTTCGCGGAGCTGACGGAGGTGGTGGGCGGCGTGAAGGTGTGCCTCCCGCAGGACATCTACCAGCGCGACCTCAACCCCAACCGCACCACCCAAGGGAAGCGACTCTTCGCCGAGGGGGAGCAGGAGGTGTCGGGCCAGAAGGCCCTCGATTACGTACGCATCCGGCACGGCATCGGCGACGGCTCCGACATAGGCCGCATCAAGCGCCAACAAGCCTTCGTCGCCAGCCTGTTGAAGAAGGTCAAGAGCGACGGCCTCACGCCCACCAAGCTCCTTCCGCTCGCGGACGCCGCGACGAATTCCATGACCGTGGACCCCGGACTCGGCTCCGCCGACAAGCTGATCTCGTTCGCGATGTCGCTGAAGGACATCGACCTGAGCAACACGAAGTTCGTCACCATCCCCTGGCGGTACGAAGGCTCACGCGTCGCCGTCGTCCAGCCGGACGCCGGCGCCCTGTGGGCCTCGCTCAAGAACGACCGCACGCTGGACGGCGCGGACGCGGGCGGAAAGAACGGCAAGGACGGAAAGGGCGGCAAGGGGGAGTCGTCCCCCGCGCAGTCCGATGCTCCGGTCTCCGGGGACGGAGCCGCCGTGACCGTCCAGAACGGGACCACCGTCACCGGCCTCGCCGCCCGCGCGGCCGAGACCCTCACCGAACACGACTTCAAGGTCACCGGCACGGCGACGGCAGCCACCCAGGACCACGAGACCACGGTGATCGCTTACGGCCCCGGCGAGAAGAGCCGCGCGAAGTCGGTCGCCCGCCTGTTCCGGGGCGCGGAACTGGAATCGGCGACGGCGCCCGGCGTCACGATCACTCTCGGCCAGTCGTACGCCGACACCCCCTCGGCCACGCCCTCCACCGACACCCCCTCCGCCGAGCCGGATCCCGTCCCCTCCAAGGTCGCCGAAGGCGCCCGATCCGCCGACGACAACCCCTGCTCCGACCTCTCCTACGGCTGATCGGCCCAGCGCCCCCGCAGCACCCCGAGCGCCGCCGCGTACGACCCGAGCACCATCGCGAGCAGCAGGTAGTACAGGACGGGCAGAGCCGTCATGCCCAGGAGCGGGCCGAGCGGCGAGAGCGGCAGGAGCAGTCCGACGGCGGCGAGCGCGGCCACCGAAAGGCCGACCGGCCCCGGCGTCCTGCCCTCCGCCCGGCGGCGGCCGGTCCGCAGGAGCAGCATGACCAGGGCCTGGGTCAGCAGGTTCTCGGTGAACCACCCCGAGTGGAACACCGCCTGGTCCTCCGCGCCGCCGGTGCCGTGCAGGGCGAGCGCGAGGACGAGGAAGGTGGCGAGGTCGGCGAGGGCGTTGAGCGCGCCGAAGCCGGTGATGAAGCGCAGGAAGGCGCGGGGCCGCAGCACGGTGGGGCGGCGGAGCACCGCCCGGTGCGGCCGCTCGTAGGCGAAGGCCAGCTGGGCCGCGTCGAAGCAGAGGTTCTGCACGAGGACCTGTGCCGGGAGCATCGGCAGGAACGGCAGCAGCAGCCCCGCGGCGAGCATGGCGATGACGTTGCCGAGGTTCGAGGAGAGCGTGACGCGCAGATACGTGGCGATGTTGCCGCTGCTGTGGCGTCCCGCGAGGACGGCGTGGCCGATCGCGGTGAGGTCCTTGTCGGCGAGCACCACGTCGGCGCTCTCCCGTACGACGTCCACGGCGGCCCGCGGGGCGATGCCGACGTCGGCGGCCCGCAACGCGGGCAGGTCGTTGACCCCGTCGCCGAGAAACCCGGTGGTGTGCCCGCCCGCCCGCAGCGCCGCCATGATGCGGGCCTTGTGCTCGGGGGTGCAGCGGGCGAAGACGGCGGTGTGCCGGGCGGCCTCGGCGAGTTCCGCGTCGGTGAGGGCGTCGATGCGGTCGGCGGTGAGGGTCTCGATGCGGTCCGTGGTGAGCGTGTCGATGCTGTCCGCGGTGAGGGCCTCGTTGCGGCCTGCGGTGAGGGGCTCGTTGCGGTGGACTCCGTCCGCGCCGATGCCCAGCTCGCGGCAGGCCCGTACCGCTGTCCCCGGATGGTCACCGGTGAGGATCTTGACCGTGATGCCGCTGTCCGCGAGGTCCCGCAGGGCGGTGGCCGCGGTCGAGGCGAGTGCGTCCCGCAGGGTGAGGAAGCCGCGGAAGGTCAGGCCGCGTTCGTCGGCCGGGGTGTAGGCGCGGGTGCGCGCGGGCCGCTCGGCGGTGGCCACCGCGAGGAGGCGCAGGCCGCCGTCCGCCTCCCCGGCGGCCAGGGACAGAAGTCGCTCGCGCTCGGAGTCGTCGAGCACACAGCGTTCGAGGACGGCCTCGACCGCGCCCTTGACCACGAGCGTGTGGGTGCCGAGACCTCCGGGACCGCGTACGACGGCGGTGGCGAGGCGGCGTACGGGATCGAAGGGGAGCGCCGCCACCCCTTCGTATCGCATGGCCTCGTCCTCGTCCGCGGCGTCAAGGACCGCGTCGTCGAGCGGGTCCGCGGCGGGCAGCTCGGCGAGCTGGAGCGTCCACCAGGAGTTGACCGCGGCCCAGTGCAGGGCTTCGGGCGCGGCCCGGCCGTCGGCCCCCAGGGTGCGGTCGAGGACGGGTCGGTCCTCGGTGAGGGTGCCGGTCTTGTCCAGGCACAGGACGTCGACGGCGCCGAGGTCGTGCAGGGCGGGCAGCCTTTTGACGATCACCCCGTGTGTACGGGCCAGGAGCGAGGCCCCGCGCGCCAGGCAGGTGGTGACGATGACCGGCAGCATCTCCGGCGTGAGGCCGACCGCCACGGCGACCGCGAACGGCAGGGTCTCCAGACCGCGCCCGCGCAGGGCGGCGTTGGCCATCAGGACGAGCGGCGGGGTGAGCAGCATGAACCGGATGAGGATCCAGGAGATGCCGTGCACGGAGCGGTCGAAGGCGCTCGGCCCGCGCCGCCCGGCCAGACCGTGCGCGGCGGCGAACCGGGTCCGCGCCCCGGTGGCGACGACCACCGCGGTGCCACTGCCCGAGGCGACGCTGCTGCCCTGGAAACAGAGATGAGGCTGCTCGAAGACACCCTCGCGGCGCCGCGGTCCCGGCACATCGGCGGCGGCCTTGGGCACCGGCGCCGACTCCCCCGTCAGCGCGGCCTGGCGCACGCTCAGGCCGCTCGCCCGCAGCAGCCGTACGTCGGCCGGGACGAGGTCACCGGCTCCGAGCCGCACCACGTCCCCCGGAACGAGGTCCGCGACCGGGATCTCCCGCTCCTCGGGTCTCTCGTCCCGCTCCGCGCGGCGCAGCACGGTCGCGGTGGTGGCCACCAGGGCGCGGAGCGCGGCCATGGACCGGTCGGCGCGGTACTCGCCGGACGTCCGAAGCACTCCGCTGACGGCGACCAGGCACAGGATCACGCAGGCGGTGCCCCAGGAGGCGACGGTGGCCGACACCAGGCCGAGGCAGAGCAGCACCGCGGTGAACGGATCCCGCAGGCTGCGGCCGAAGAGCCGCGGCCACGACACCGGACGCCGGTCGGGAAGGGTGTTGTCGCCGGATGTGGCGATGCGCCGCTCGGCCTCCGCGTCCGTCAGGCCGCGCGGGCCGCTTTCCACCTGGCGCAGCACCTCCAGGGAGGTGAGCACACCGGCTGACGCCTCAGGCACCAAGGCCGCGGAGCCCGCGTCCGGGGGACTGAGCCGCTCGTTCGGTGCGGTCGGTCAGCTGTCCGACCATCAGGCGCACGACGGTCACGACGTCCGTGTCGTCGACGAAGTAGACCTGCCGCCTGCCCTCGCGCCGGGAGCGTACGAGACCGGCCAGTTTCAGTTTGGTCAGATGCTGGCTGACCGCGGGCAGCGCGCCGCCGACCCGCTCCGCGAGCCCGGTCACGTCGCTCTCGCCCTGCGCGAGCGCCCACACGATGTGCAGCCGCGCGGAGGAGGCGAGCAGACCGAAGGCCGCGGCCGCCTCGGCGAGGACCTCGGCCGGTGGATCATCGAAGCCGGTTCCGCCTGCTCCCACGGTCGTCCTCCCTCCGCGCCCGGTCTCGCGCGTACGGACGTCCCGTACGGTCTCGCGCGTACGGCACGTCCCGTACGCGAGGGCCCAGTCTAGGACGCCGGCCGGCGTCCTCCCCAGCCTGCGCGGCTGCCCGCCGTCATCAGCGCCACGTAGACGACCAGCGCGGAGGCGAGCCCGATCGCCCACCCGTAGTCCGCGAGCGGTTTCAGCAGCGGGATGAGGCCGTCCTCGGGGAACGGTCCCTTGCCCGGCGCCGAGTGCGAGCCGCCCACGGCGAGCACGCCGCCGACCGCGAAGGCGGCGACGGCCCGCAGGTTCCAGCCGCCGGTGTACCAGTAGCGCCCCTCGGGCCGGTACAGATCGGCGAGGTCGAGGACCGTCCGCCGCACCACCCAGTAGTCCGCGATCAGGATTCCGGCGACCGTGCCGAGAAGCCCGCCCACGACGCCGAGCCATACGAAGATGTAGAGCTCGGGCGTCTCGATCAGCTTCCAGGGGAAGATGACCACGCCCACGACACCGGTGATCAGCGCGCCGGTACGGAAGTTGATGAACCTCGGGGCGAGGTTCGCGAGGTCGTACGCGGGTGAGACCACGTTGGCCGCGATGTTCACGGAGACCGTGGCGACCAGGACGGTCACCAGGGCATAGAGCAGCCCGAAGACGTTGTCGGCCTTGGCCGCCAGGTCGACGGGCTCCCAGATCGGCTCGCCGTACACCGCCTGCGAACCGGAGGTGACCAGGACGGACAGGAGCGCGAAGGCGGTCATGGTGGTCGGCAGGCCGAGCGTCTGCCCCCACACCTGCGCCCGCTGGCCCTTGCCGAACCGGGTGAAGTCGGGGATGTTCAGGGACAGCGTGGACCAGAAGCCGATCATGCCCATCAGCGCGGGGAAGAACACCGGCCAGAAGTCGGCGCCCCAGCCCAGGGTGGACGGCTGGTCGAGCAGCGGACCGAGGCCGCCCGCCTTGTCGGCGATCCACACGAGCAGCACGACGGCACCGACGAGGACGAAGGGAGCCGCCCAGTTCTCGAAGCGCCGCAGGGCCTCCATCCCCCGGTAGATGATGGCCAGTTGGAGGACCCAGAACAGCACGAAACAAGCCCACAGCGGCCACGGATAGCCGCCGATCTGCGATTCGTCGCTCCATGCGCCGTCGAAGGCCTTGTTGAGCAGTACGTAGATGCCCTGGCCGCCGATCCAGGTCTGGATGCCGAACCAGCCGCAGGCCACCGCCGCCCTGATCAGTGCGGGCAGGTTGGCGCCGCGCAGGCCGAAGGAGGCGCGGGCCAGGACCGGGAACGGGATGCCGTACTTCGGGCCCGCGTGTCCCGTCAGGAGCATCGGCAACAGCACGATCACGTTGGCCGCCGCGATGGTGAAAACGGCCTGCCGCCAGTCCATTCCGAGTGCGACGAGGCCCGAAGCGAGCGTCCAGGACGGGATGTTGTGGGCCATGCCGACCCACAGGGCGGCGAAGTTGTAGGTGCTCCAGTGGCGTTCGGCCAGGGGGATGGGCTTCAGGTCGTCGTTGGCGAAGCGGCTGTGCTCCGGGAAGGCGCCGGGGCGCAGTTCGACGCGGCCGTCGTCGGACACGGTCTGCGATGCCGTGCCGGGTTTCGCAGCGGGGTCCGTAGCGGGATTCGCACCGGGACTCGCGCCGGGTTCCGCCTCGCGTCCGAAATCCATGCCCAGGCTCCTTTACACGGGTCCACGCGCGTCAACTCAGCTCAGGTACTGGTGGTTGTGGTGGTACGGGTGAGGCGGGTGAGTGTGGAAGAGGCTTCAGAACTGGCTCATTCGCCGGTTTCCCCGGTCGGCGGCGCCGACAATCCTGCTCCCGGTCGGCCTTATCGCGCCAGAGGCGTACCCCAACTACCTTTGTTCCCATGATCAATCGTGGGTCGTCGCCGCGCACCGGCGCCGGGGAGGACGAGTCGTGAGCATCGGGGGAGAACGAGTCGTGAGCGTCGGGGGGAACGAGTCGTGAGCCAGGGGAACCCGCAGCCCGTCCGCCGCCGCCCGGACGAGGGGGCCCGCCGCCGTCCGGACGAAGGAGCCCGCCGCCGTCCGGACGGAGGCACCCCGCTTCCCGGCCAGGCGCGACAGCCACCGCACAGCGGCCACATGATCGTGTGCGGTGACGACGCGCTCGCCGAGCGCCTCGCCGCCGAGCTGCGTTCGGTGTACCGCGAGCGGGTGACGGTGCTCGTCCCTTCCGCGCCGCCTGCCGACGGCGCGCGGTCCGGACCGGCCGGACGGGCACGCGCCACCGCACTCCTGGGCCGGATGCAGGCCGTCATGGCACGCGCGGCCGGTGCGCCCGGCGGCGACGACGGCGTGACCCGGCCCGAAGTGCCGCGGGTCCTGGAAGCGCCCGAGCCCGACGAGGCGGCCCTCGTCGACGCGGGCGTCCACGACGCTGCCGCCCTTGCCCTGGTGTACGACGACGACGAGACCAACATCCACGCCGCGCTCGTCGCCCGCCGTCTCAACCCCCGCCTGCGGATCGTCATCCGGCTCTACAACCGCAAGCTCGGCCAGCACCTGGAGGAGCTGCTCGACCAGGCGGCCGCGGTCGCCTTCCCCGGCCTCGATCCGGACGAGGTGAACGCTTCCACCACCGTCCTCTCCGACGCCGACACCGCCGCCCCCGCCCTTGCGGCCACCGCTGTCGCGGGGACCAGCAAGGTCGTCCAGGCCGACGGCCTGCTCCTGCGCGCCGTCGAACGCGTCCCGACGGGCCGGGAGGCGTCCGCCGACCCCGGCCTGTGCACGCTCGCCCTGCTCTCGTCGACCACCAACGACCCGGCGGGTTCGGAGGGTTCGGACGACGGCGGCCAGGACGGGCCCCTGCTGCTGCCCGACGACAGCACCGTCACCTCCGCCACCGGCCGGGGCACCGTCATCCTGAAGGCCGTCTCGCACGCCGGACCCGACCGGCCGCCCGGCCGCCTGTCAGCGCGTCTGCCGGCGCGCCTGTCCGGCCGTCTGTCCGGCCGCCTGTCGGGGCGCGGACTTCCGCTCGGCTCGCTCTTCTCGCCCCGCCTGCGCTGGTCGGTGGCCGGGCTCCTGTCCTGTGTGCTCGGCCTCGCGGTGGCGAACTGGCTCACCAGCAACGCCCACCCGCTGGCCGCCGCCTATCTGACCCTGCTCGATCTGTTCGCCATCGACGACCCCGCAATCGGCGAATCCACCGCCCGCCAGGTGCTCCAACTCCTCTCCGGCCTGGCCGGGTTGCTGCTCCTGCCGGTGCTGCTCGCCGCAGTCCTGGAGGCGTTGGGCACCTTCCGCACCGCGTCGTCCCTGCGCCGCCCGCCGCGCGGCCTCTCCGGACACGTGGTGCTGCTCGGCCTCGGCAAGATCGGCACCCGCGTCCTGGCCCGCCTGCGCGAACTCGGCATCCCCGTCGTGTGCGTGGAGGAGGACCCCGAAGCGCGCGGCATCCCGCTCGCCCGGCGCCTGCGCGTACCCACCGTGATCGGCGACGTCACGGACGAAGGCGTCCTGGAGGCCGCCAAGATCCACCGCGCGCACGCACTGCTCGCCCTCACCAGCGTCGACACCACCAACCTCGAAGCGGCCCTGTACGCCCGCTCGATCAAGCCCCATGTCCGCGTGGCCCTCCGGCTGTACGACGACACGTTCGCCACCGCCGTCTACCGCACCCTGCGCGCCGCCCACCCGCAGGCCCTGACCCGCAGCCGCAGCGTCTCCACCCTGGCCGCCCCCGCGTTCGCCGGGGCCATGATGGGGCGGCAGATCCTGGGCGCGATCCCCGTGGAGCGGCGCGTACTGCTCTTCGCGGCCCTCGACGTCGCGGGCAACCCCCGCCTCGAGGGGCGGACCATCGAGGAATCGTTCCGGCCCGGGGTCTGGCGGGTCATCGCCCTGGACTCCGCCGCACCCGACGACCGCCTCCCCGACCTGACCGCCTCCCGCCCCGACGACGGCACCGACCACCCGGCCGGCCTCGTCTGGAACCTCCACCCCGGTTATGTGCTGCGCTCCCAGGACCGCGTCGTCCTGGCCGCGACCCGGCAGGGCCTGGCCGAACTCCTCGGCCGGCACACCCGCGCACGGACGGGCTCCGGCGACGCCTAGACCGGCATACGGACCAGCACGTAGACCAGCCGGACAGGCACCACAGACCGACACACAGACCAACACGCAGACCGGCACACAGACCGGCATCGAAGACCCGTAATGATTGCCGGATCACGGCAATGCGGACCAACTCCCCCGCATGCGACGATCCCCACCTCACCGAGACATCCGGCAAGTTGGGGAGGTGCTCAGGTGAATGTCTTCCTGGGGCTCGGCATCGCGGGAATCGCCCTGCTGGTCCTCTCCCTCGTCTTCGACGGGGTTCTTGAAGGTCTCTTCGACGGCATGGGAGTCCTCGACGGACTCTTCGACGGGCTGCTGTCCCTTCCCGTCATTGCCGGATTCGTGTCCATGCTCGGCTTCGGCGGTGCGATCGTGCTCGGCACGACCGGGCTCGGCGTCGTCGCCGCCACCGCCATGGGTGCCGCCGTGGGCGTGGGAGCGGCCTGGCTGACGTGGAAGTTCAGCCGGGCCCTGATGCGGGATCAGACCGCGTCCACCCCGCGGGGAGCCGACCTCGTGGGCACCGCGGGGGCCGTGGTCACCGCGATCCCGGTCGACGGCTACGGCGAGGTGCTGCTCCAACTGGCGGGCCAGCCCGTGAAGTTCTCCGCGAAGAGCACCGTGGCCGTCACCCGCGGTACCGAGATCTGGGTGGAGGCGGCACTGTCGCCGACCTCGGTCGCGGTCCGCCCCGTGCAGCGCTGACACCTCACGCCCACGCAACCGCCACACGCCCACGGCCCACGGCCCACGGCCCACGCCTCAGTACAACATCACCGATCTGCCGCCCCCGGGAGGCAGGGGGGAATTCACCATGAGTCCAGTCCTGACCGCCGTCATCGGAGTCGTCGTACTCCTCGTGCTGCTCGCGCTCGTCGTCGTGACCCGCTACAAGGTCGCCGGGCCCAGCGAGGCCTTCATCGTGACCGGGCGGCGCGGCAAGAAGTCCACCGATCCCGACACCGGCCGCATCTTCACCGACAACAGCGGCCAGAAGGTCGTCGTGGGCGGCGGCGTGTTCGTCGTGCCGTTCGTCCAGCAGAAGTTCACGCTCGAACTCTCCTCGCGGCACATCCCCATCGCGGTGCGCGGCGCGGTCACGCTGCGTGGCGTGAAGGCCAACCTGGAGGGCGTCGCGATCGTCAAGGTCGGCGGCACCGAGGACTCCATCCGCGCCGCGGCCCAGCGGTTCCTCGCCCAGCAGGGCGGCATCGTCGGCTTCACCCAGGAAGTGCTCTCCGGCGCGCTGCGCTCCATCGTGGGCCGGATGTCGGTGGAGGACATCATCCGCGACCGCGCCGCCTTCGCCGGGCAGGTCGCCGAGGAGGCCGAGGCGAGCCTCTCCGGGCAGGGTCTGGTGCTTGACGCCTTCCAGATCCAGGACATCACCACCGAGGGCTCCTACCTGGAGGACCTCGGCCGTCCCGAGGCCGCCCGCGCGCGGCAGGAGGCGGACATCGCCGAGGCCGTCGCACGCCGCGCCGCCGAGCAGGCCCGCCTGAAGGCCGAGGAGGAGATCGCCGTCGCGCAGCGGACGTTCTACCTCAAGCAGGCCGAGATCAAGGCCGAGACCGACGAGGCAGCCGCCCGCGCCGGGGCCGCGGGACCGCTCGCAGAGGCCGCACGCCAGCAGGAAGTCCTCACCGAGCAGGAGAAGGTCGCCCAGCGGCAGGCCGCCCTGACCGACCGCGAGCTTGACACCAAGATCCGCAAGCCCGCCGACGCCGCCCGCTACCAGGCCGAGCAGGAGGCGGAGGCCCGCCGTGTCTCCCTGGTCAAGCAGGCCGAGGCCGACGCCGACCGGGCGCGTCTGACCGGTGAGGGCGAGAAGGCCCGGCGTGGCGCGCTCGCCGACGCCGTACGTCTGGAGGGCGAGGCCGATGCCGCCGCGATCGGCGCGAAGGGTGCCGCCGAGGCGGAGGCGATGCGCAAGAAGGCCGACGCGTTCGCGCAGTACGGTGACGCGGCGGTCCTGCAGATGCTCGTCGAGGTGCTGCCCAGCGTGGTGGCCAAGGCGTCCGAGCCGCTCAGCGCGGTCGACAAGATGACCGTGATCTCCACGGACGGGGCGAGCCAGCTCTCCCGTACGGTCGCCGACAATGTCGCCCAGGGCGTCGAACTCCTCGGCTCCACCACGGGAGTCGACATCGCCGAGCTCCTCAAGGGCCTCACCGGCGGCAAGTCTCCCGCGGGCTCGGCAGCCGCCCCGGAGTCCGCCAAGCTCAACGGCAAGATCGACGTCACCGACTGATCCGGCCGCCCTGTGCTCAGGGTTCGGGATCAGGGTTCGATGAGTCCGACCCGGATGGCGTAGCGGGCGAGTTCGAGGCGGTCGCGCAGCCCCAGTTTCTGGAGCATGTTGGCGCGGTGGCGCTCGACCGTCTTGATGCTGATGAAGAGGAGGTCCGCGATCTCCTGTGAGCTGTGGCCCTCGGCCACGAGCTTGAGGATCTCCTCTTCACGGTCGGTGATGGTCTTGGCGGGGAGCCTGTCCCCGCTCCTGACCCGGTCCAGGTAGTTGCGGATCAGCGCGCTGACCGCTCCGGGATAGATGAAGGGTTCGTCGCGCATGGCCGCGCGGCAGGCTTCGACGAGATCGCGGTCGGCGACGGACTTGAGCACATAGCCGCAGGCTCCGGCGCTCAGCGCCTCGAAGAAGTACTGCTCGTTGTCGTACATCGTCAGCATGAGGATGCGTACTTCGGGTTGCAGCCGGGAGAGTTCGCGGGCCGCCTGCAGACCGGTGAGGCGGGGCATGGCGATGTCGAGGATGACCAGGTCGGGGGCCTCGGCGCGGGCCATCTCGATGGCCTCCGCGCCGTCACCGGCCTCGCCGACCACCGTCAGGCCGGGTTCGGCGTCGAGGATCAGACGCACTCCGCGTCGCACCAGGGCGTGGTCGTCCGCGAGCAGGATCCTCGTCGTCGTGTCCGGCTGGGCCATGGTCACTTGCTCCCTTGTGGTGCTGGGACGTGGAGGTGCACCTCGGTGCCGCCCCCCGGCATCGCGGTGAGGTCGAGGCCGGCGCCGATGAGCAGGGCACGTTCGCGCATACCGCGGATTCCCGCGCCTTCGGCGGCCCGGCCGACGCCGTGGCCGTCGTCGCGGATCCGCAGGTCCGCCCCGGCGGGGCCGGTGCGCAGGGTGAAGTCCACCCGCCGGGCACCGGAGTGGCGCACCACGTTGGTCAGGCTCTCCTGCGCCACCCGGTAGAGGACCAGCTCGGCCGCCTGGCCCAGCTTCGGCACCGGGCTGTCGAAGTGCGTCGTGACGGCCAGGCCCGCGTGGGCGGTGATCTCGCGTGTGAGGTCCCTGAGCGCGCTGGTGAGACCGAGCTCCTCCAGGACGCCGGGGCGCAGTCTGCGGGCGATGCGGCGGATCTCGTCGAGGCTCTCCCGCGTCGTCTCCTGGACGTGGCGCAGCTCGTTCTGCAGCGGCCCCGGGGCCTGGTCGGCGACGTGTTTGAGTTCGAGCAGGACCGCCGTGAGCGTCTGCCCCACCTCGTCGTGCAGCTCCTGGGCGATCCTGCGGCGCTCGTCCTCCTGCGCGGAAAGGGCCAGTGCGCTGCTGGCCGCCCGCTCGGCCTCAAGCCGGTCGAGCATCGTGTTGTAGGTCGTGATCAGGTCGGCGATCTCGCTGTGCCCCGAAACCTCGGCCCGGTGGCCGGGCCGGAGCAGGTCGGTAGTGGTCATGGCCTTGGTCAGCCGCTGCAGCGGAGCGAGGCCGATCCGCAGCAGCGCGGCGTTCGCGGCGAGCGTGGCGACGAGCCCCACGGCCAGGATCAGCGCCTCGGTGAGCAGCACCGGGGTGGAGACGGTGGCCGGTCCGAGCAGCAGCAGGGCGGCGGCCAGGAACAGCACCGTTGCGTTGAGCAGGAAGATCCGCCAGAACAGGGACACGCGGTACGTCCTTTCTCGGTGCCGGCGGCTCCCGCACTGTCAGCGTGCGCCCCGCGGATCCGGTCTGTCCATCGGGGCCAACACCCATTCACGCAGAGAACTACAGGTCAGACCCCATGGGAGATGGGTGTCGGCCCTGATGGTGACCGGATCGCGCCTCGGGCGAGGGTGGAGTACCGGAACCGAAGGGACGCAGCCATGGCCCGCTTCGACAACGACGACCGCCTCGGCGACATCGAGGCCCGCCTTGAGCAGCAGGACCCCGATTTCGCCAGGGCGCTGGCCAGCGGGCGCCCGCGCCGTCCGCGCGAGTACCGGCGCGGACGGGCCTGGGCGGTCCTCGCCTTCGCGCTGGTCTGCCTCGCCGTCGGCATCGCGATCGGCCACGGACTGCTCATCGCCACCGGCCTTGTCGTCGCCGGCATGGCCGGACACCTCTTCGACCCTCCGGAGCGACGACCGCACAGGCCGCGGCCCTCGCAGTGAGGCTCACGGTGCAGCAAGGCTCACAGTGAGGCGGCCGGCCAGCCGAGCAGTCGCGCGCCGATGACCGCGGTCTGCAGCGTGTAGCGGTCGAGCGGGTCGGCCGGATCGGACCCGGTGAGGGTGCGGATGCGCTCCAGGCGGTACGTCAGGGCCCGCACGCTCAGCGACAGGTGCCGCGCCGCCTGGGCCGCCACGCACCCCGTGTCGAAGTAGGCGAACAGGGTCTCAAGGAGGGGTACGGCTCCGCCCCGCGCCTCCTCCAGCGGGCCGAGGGTGTTGAGCACCAGGTCCACAAGGGCCTGCCGGTCACGGGCGAGGACGGGGAAAACCAGCAGGTCGGCGGCGCGCAGGACGGGCTCGTCGAAGCCCATGCGCGTCGCGAGCTCCAGGGTGCTGACGGCTTCTTCGTAGCTGTGGGCGATGCCTGCCGATCCGGGCTGGGGCCGGCCGATGGCGATCCGGCCGCCGTCGGTGGCGGCGTGCGCCCGCTTGGCGAAATAGGCGAGGACCTCGTCCTGGTGGGCGGGGGCGATGCACACCAGGCGGCCGTCCTTGGTGGTGAGCAGGACGTGGCGGTCGCCGAAGCGGGCGTTCAGTTCGCTCTCCACGTCCCGCGCCACCGGGTCGGTCTCGTCGTAGGCGGACGGCCCTTCGGCCACGGCCACCGCGTGCGCGTGGGACAGGCGCAGACCGTACCGCTCGGCCCGTGCGGCGAGGCGGCCCAGGTCCCCCCGCCCGTACAGCAGGTCGTCGACCAGTTCGCGCCGGGCGGCCTCCTCCTGGCGTACGACCTGCCGCTGGGCGCGTTCGTAGCCTTCGGCGAAGGCGTCGATGGCCTGCTCGGCGGTGGCGAGCAGGTGGTCCGGATCGCCGCTCGCGGGGCGGTGGATCCGGGTGGCGTTGAGGTGTTCGCGTATGAGGACACGCCACGCGTACCCGGCGTTGGCGGCCTGCGCGCCGAGCGCCCGGCGGGACGTGATCTCCTCGCGGGTCAGGCGGCGGCCGGTGGCGGCGGCCCCGGTGAGGATGTCGGCGTAGCCGTCGAGGAGTTGCTCGGGAATCTCCTGAATGGTCATCTGCTCTCCCTCGTGGGGTCGACGGCCGGGCAGACACGGCAAGGTGACGCGGGCGCGCGGGCTCGACCCGTCGGACATGCGGGCGGGCGTGGCGGCAACTGGGCGCGCTTCACCGGGGGTCACGGACTCCGGGTGGGTTCAGCGGCGCGGGCTGCTCGCTGTGCTGCCGTCGGTATCAGGCACGCTGTCGCGGGCGGAGTTGTCGATGCGTACGACCCTGGGAGCGCGCACTTCGGCGCCGTCCCGGGAGGCATCGGCCGCGGGGAGCCGGGCGGCGCGCATAGTGCGACCCATCTCCTGCCCCCGCCTGTCCGACCGTCGGCGATCACCGTCGCCCGCTTGAGTGTTGAGCAACTACTCGCTCAACAGAGCACCTTGGCTCATATCGTTAGTTTACCGTACGACAAAGATCGCATATACCCGCCCACGTGGCATAACCGCCGAAACCAGTGAGGCGGCCGATCAGTATGCGGCAGCGTCAGTACGCCGTCCAGGGCCGGAGCTTCTCGGGGTTCCGCACCGCCCAGCAGTACTTGATGCGGTCGCCCGCGACGTCGAAGGCGAGCACCGACGTGATGACACCGCCATGCTGGACGACCAGACCGGGCTGGCCGTTGACCGTGCGCTCCAGGATCGTCTGCTCGGGCACGTCGCCGGTGACGGCGATCAGGTAGCGCGCGATCTGCTCGCCTCCCTCGATGGGCACGGGCGCGGCGTCGACCACTCCCCCGCCGTCGGCGAGCGCCGTGGCGTCGGGGTCGAGAAGGCCGATGAGCGCGTCGATGTCCTTGGTCTCCCAGGCGCGCTTGAAGTCCCTGACGATGCCGGCGCGCCGGGCGGCCGTCGTCGCGGGAGCCTGCGACGCGCGGATGCGGCGGCGCGCCGACGAGGCCAGCTGGCGGCAGGCCGCCGGACTCCGGCCGACGATCTCGGCCACTTCGCCGAAGGAGTAGCGGAAGACGTCGTGCAGGATGAACGCGACGCGCTCGGCCGGTGTCATCGCTTCGAGCACGACGAGGAACGCCATGTTCACCGACTCGTCGAGAGTGACCCGGTCGGCCGGATCGGCGGTCGCACCGCCCGGCAGCCCGTCGGCCCACTCCGCGTGATCGGGCAGCGGCTCCGGAATCCATTCGCCCACGTAGCTCTCGCGGCGGACCCGTGCCGAGCGGAGCTGGTCGAGGCAGATGCGGCCGGCGACCTTCGTCAGCCAGCCACCGGGGGACTCGATGGCTTCCTGCTGCCGCGGGGTCATGGCGTACCAGCGGACGTAGGCCTCCTGCACGACGTCTTCGGCATCGGCCAGGGAACCCAGGAGCCGGTAGGCGAGATTGATCAGCTGACGCCGCTCGCTCATGATCACGCTCAGGCTCGGATCGGGTCGGCGGCCCTGATCGGGTCGGCCGTCTCCGGGCTCGAACTGGGTCCCCATGGTGTCACCGCTCCCTTGGCCGCGTCTTCCGTCATCTCTACGACGAGACAGCCCTCCGGATTGTGAGGCGGACGCCCCGTTCCAGCTGCCGCCTCACATTTCTGCGGGCTGCCTCGTCGGCACTGCAGGAACGGACACGATCCGCGAACCGCCATGAAGGAGAACACCATGGACACCCGCTTCGACTTCCTCGCCCATCCGGTCTCGTCCAAGATCGTCAAGCACATCGCCGCCGCGGGCAAGCCCATCGCGGACTCGTCGTTGCCGGCCACGACGCGGGAACTGGTCATGCTCCGCGCCAGCCAGATCAACGGCTGCGCCTTCTGCATCGACATACACACCAAGGAGGCCACGCACTCCGGGGAGACTGCGGTACGCCTCCACCTGGTCGCCGCCTGGCGGGAGGCCACCGTCTTCACCGAGGCCGAGCGCGCCGCCCTTGAGCTGGCGGAGCAGGGCACCCGTATCGCGGACGCTGCCGGTGGTGTCACGGACGAGGCATGGGCGAACGCCGCCAAGCACTTCGACGAGGACCAGCTCGCCGCCCTGGTGTCGAGCATCGCCCTCATCAACGCCTTCAACAGGCTCAACGTCCTCACCCAGCGCCCCGCGGGCGACTACCAGGTCGGACAGCTGGGCTGAGACGACCCGGTCGAGCCGCCCCGGCGAGACACCCCGAACGAGGAGTGACCCCCATGCCCACCACGATCAGCCTCAGTGAACTGACCGGCGGCTACGCCCTCGACGCCGCCCACACCCGGATCGGATTCGTCGCCCGGCACACCCTGTCCACCAGGGTGCGCGGGCAGTTCGAGGAATTCGACGGCCACCTGTATCTGCACGGAGACCACCCGTCGAAGTCCGGCGCATGCCTCACGATCCGGGCGGCGAGCCTCCAGACGCACCACCAAAAGCGCGACGAACAGCTGCGCGGGATGTTCCTGGACACGGAAAAGCACCCCGCCATCACCTTCACGTCGACCGGGGTGGAGCCGGTCGACGAGTCCGCCTACAAGGTCACGGGCGACCTGACGATCCGCGGTGTGACCAAACCGGTCACACTGGCCGTCGAGTTGGCCGCCGCCGAGACGGACTCGGCGGGCGACTTCCGGGTCCAGCTCCGGGGCGGCGTCACGATCAACCGCAACGACTGGGGGGTGAACCAGAACGCCGCGACCTCGCTGATGGTGAGCCCGAAGGTGACGCTGGAGTTCGACGTCATCGCGGTCCGTCTGCCCTGACACCACCCGCGAGGCCGGTGTCGCCCATGAGGGTCGCTCACGACAGGGCGGGGATGACCGTGGTGCCGTACCCGTCGATGACGGCCTCGCGGGCGTCGTGCATCGCGTACAGCGCGAACTGGTCCACGCCCAGGGACCTCAACTCCCGCAACTTGGCTACATGTTGCTCAGCCGTGCCGATCACGCAGAAACGGTCCACGATGTCGTCCGGGACGAACGCCGTGTCGGGGTTGTCGGCGCGGCCGTGGTGGGAGTAGTCGTAGCCCTCGCGGGCCTTGATGTAGTCGGTGAGGGCCTCGGGCACCAGGTCCGAGTGTTCGCCGTACTTCGTGACCAGGTCGGCGACGTGGTTGCCGACCATGCCGCCGAACCAGCGGCACTGCTCGCGGGCGTGGGCGAGCGCGGCCGGAGAGTCGTCCTCGGTCAGATAGGCGGGGGCGGCGACGCAGATCTTCACCGCCGCCGGGTCGCGGCCCGCCGCCACGGCCGCGTCCCTGACCGCCTTCACCATCGACTCCGTCAGATACGGGTCGGCCAGCTGGAGGATGAAACCGTCGGCCTCCTCGCCCGCCATCTTCAGCGCCTTGGGCCCGTACGCGGCCATCCACACCGGGAGTCGAGCGTCCGGCTTGATCCACGGGAAGCGGATCGTGGTGCCGCCCAGGTCCGCTTCCCCGCCCGACGCCAGCGAGCGGATGACCTTCATCGCCTCGCTGATCCGGGCGAGGGTGTTGGGCGTACGGCCCGCCACCCGCATCGCGCTGTCACCGCGGCCGATGCCGCACACGGTGCGGTTGCCGTACATGTCGTTGAGCGTGGCGAACGTCGACGCGGTCACCTCCCAGGTGCGGGTGCCCGGGTTGGTGACCATCGGGCCGACGATCAGCCGGTCGGTGTTCGCCAGGATCTGGCTGTAGATGACGAAGGGTTCCTGCCACAACACCGCCGAATCAAAGGTCCAGCCGTAGCGGAAGCCGCCCCGTTCGGCGCGCTTCATCAGGCTGATGACCTGCGAGGCCGGCGGATCAGTCTGCAGGACGAGTCCGAAGTCCATGGTCGCGCCTCCTAACCGAGATACTGGGTGGTGCCGCGGGGGACGTACGCGCCGTGGCCCGCACGGCCGGTGAACTTCCGCTGCTCGACGACCACTTCACCGCGCGACAGGACCGTCTCCACCTGGCCCATGACATGCTTTCCCTCGTACGCGGAGTAGTCCACGTTCATGTGGTGTGTCTCGGCGGACATGACCTGCTCGGCGGCCGGGTCATAGATGACGACGTCGGCGTCCGCGCCCGGCGCGATCGTGCCCTTCTTGCCATACAGGCCGAACATCCGGGCCGGGCTCGCGCAGGCGATCTCGATCCAGCGGCGGCGGCTGATGTGCCCGTCAACCACGGCCTGGTGCAGGAGGTCCATGCGGTTCTCGACGCCCGGCAGACCGTTCGGGATCTTGGAGAAGTCGCCGCGGCCCAACTCCTTCTGCCCCACGAAGCAGAACGGGCAGTGGTCGGTCGACACCACCTGGAGGTCGTTCGTGCGCAGGCCCCGCCACAGCGCGGCCTGGTGCTCGCGCGGCCGCAGCGGCGTCGAGCAGACGTACTTGGAGCCCTCGAAGCCGGGCTCCGCGAGGTTGTCCGTGGACAGGAACAGGTACTGCGGACAGGTCTCGCCGAACACCGGCAGGCCCTCGTCGCGGGCCCTTGCCAGCTCCGCAACCGCCTCCTGCGCCGACACGTGCACCACGTACACCGGCGCGCCCGCCACCTGGGCGAGCTTGATCACGCGGTGCGTCGCCTCCGCCTCCAGGAGCGACTTGCGCACCTCTCCGTGATAGCGCGGATCCGTCTCGCCCCGCGCGAGCGCCTGCTCCACCAGTACGTCGATGGCCAGGCCGTTCTCCGCGTGCGTCATGATCAGCCCGCCGTTGACGGCGGCCCGCTGCATCGCCCGCAGGATCTGGCCGTCGTCGCTGAAGAAGACGCCCGGATAGGCCGTGAAGAGCTTGAACGAGCTGACCCCTTCCTCGATAAGCAGGTCCATCTCCTTCAGCGTCTTCTCGTTGACGTCCGAAAGGATCATGTGGAAGCCGTAGTCGACGGCGCACTTGCCGTCCGCCTTCGCGTACCAGGTGTCGAGACCCGCCCGCAGCGCCTTCCCTTTGGTCTGCACCGCGAAGTCCACGATGGTGGTGGTGCCGCCCCAGGCCGCCGCGCGGGTGCCCGTCTCGAAGTCGTCGGAGGAGAACGTGCCGCCGAACGGGAAGTCCATGTGCGTGTGCGCGTCGACTCCCCCCGGGATCACGTACTTGTGGGTGGCGTCGATGACGCGGTCCGCGGTCCATGCCTCGGCGGCATCCGAGCCGTGGGCGGCGAGCGCGGCGATCCGGCCGTCCTCGATCAGCACATCGGCGTGGGTCTCTTCGGCGGCGGTGATGACGAGTCCGCCGCGGATCAAGGTACGGGTGCTCATGATGGGGCGCTCCCTTTCATGCTCGTACGTTCGTGCGTGCGGCCAGCTGAACTAGACGCTCTGCAGGGCCCTTTCGAGGACTGCGGCCCCCTCTTCCGCCTCCGCGACGGTCAGCGAGAGGGGCGGGGCGATGCGCAGGACGCTTGTGTCGTGGCCGCCGCCCTTGCCGATCAGGAGTCCGCCCTCGCGGGCCGCTTCGAGCACGGCGGCAGCCGCCCGCGGATCGGCCTCGCCCGTCTCGGGGTCGATCAGCTCGATGCCGATCATCAGCCCCCGGCCCCGCACCTCCCGCACGACGGGCAGCTGGGCGCAGATGGCGCGCATCCGCTCGATGAGCAGACCGCCGACGCGCCGGGCGTTGCCCTGGAGGTCGTGTTCCAGGAGATACGTGAGGTTGGCGAGCCCGGCCGCCATGGTGACCGGTGAACCGCCGAAGGTCGAAATGGAGTTGGAGTCCAGGGAGTTCATGACCTCGGCGCTCGCGACGACGCCACCGATCGACATGCCGTTGCCGATGCCCTTGGCGAAGGTGAGGATGTCCGGCGGGCCGCTCGCGGCATGCGCCTGCCAGCCCCAGAAGTGGTCGCCGGTGCGGCCCCAGCCGGTCTGCACCTCGTCCGAGATCCACAGCACGCCGTGTTCCCGCAGGACCTCGCGGAAGGCGGCGTAGAGCCCGTCGGGCGGCGAGGTGAAGCCGCCGACGCCCTGGACGGGCTCGGCGATCAGCGCCGCCACTCCTCCGCGCGTCTGCCCGAGCATGTCCTTGAGGTCGGCGACGCAGGCCTCGATGAACTCGGCGTCGCTCAGCGCGGCGTACGGGCCCCGGCTGCGGACGCCACCGTGCACATACAGCGTCTGGAGCGGCGAGAGGCTGGTGGGCGACCAGGCGTTGTTGCCGGTGATGCCGACGGCCGTGAAGGAGCGGCCGTGGTAGCTGTTGCGCATCGCCAGGATCTGGTTGGAGCGGCGGTGCGCGGTGGCCAGGAGCAGGGCCGTGTCGTTGGCCTCGGTGCCCGACGTGGTGAAGAAGACGCGGGCGTCCGGGATGCCGGAGAGGCTCGCGACCCGCTCGGCGAGGTCGATCATCGGCCGGTTGAGGTAGAGCGTGGACGAGTGGATGATCCGCCCGGCCTGCTCGCTGACCGCCTTGGTGACCTCGGGCAGGGCGTGGGCGGTCATGGTGGTGAGGATGCCGCCGAAGAAGTCGAGGTACTGCTTGCCGTCCGCGTCCCAGACGTGGCGCCCCTCGCCGTGGGTGATCTCCAGCGGGTCGGCGTAGTAGAGCGCGAGCCACTCGGGCAGGACGGCCAGGTGGCGGGTGTGCAGGTCCTTCACGGCTGTACCAGCCCTTCGTACGCGTCGGGTCGGCGGTCCCGGTAGAACGCCCACTGCTGGCGTACTTCCTCGATCAGGCCCAAGTCCAGGTCCCTGACGACCAGTTCCTCGGCCTTGTCGCTCGCGGTCTCGCCGACGAACTGGCCGCGCGGGTCGACGAAGTACGACGTGCCGTAGAAGTCGTTGTCGCCGTACTCCTCGACGCCGACGCGGTTGATCGCGGCGATGAAGTACTCGTTGGCGACAGCCGCCGCGGGCTGTTCGAGCTGCCAGAGATAGGCGGAGAGGCCGCGGGACGTGGCCGAGGGGTTGTAGACGATCTGGGCGCCGTTCAGGCCGAGCTGGCGCCAGCCCTCGGGGAAGTGGCGGTCGTAGCAGATGTAGACGCCGACCTTGCCGACCGCCGTGTCGAAGACGGGCCAGCCCGCGTTGCCCGGCTTGAAGTAGTACTTCTCCCAGAAGCCCTTGACCTGGGGGATGTGGTGCTTGCGGTACTTCCCGAGATACGAGCCGTCGGAGTCGATCACCGCTGCGGTGTTGTAGTAGAACCCGGACTGCTCGACCTCGAAGACCGGGACGACGACGACCATGCCGGTCTCGCGCGCCAGTTCCCGCATCCGCGTGACCGTGGGTCCGTCCGGCACGGATTCGGCCCAGCGGTAGTGCTCGGGCTCCTGCACCTGGCAGAAGTAGGGGGCGTTGAAAACTTCCTGGAAACCGATGATCTTCGCACCCTGGCGGGCCGCCTCGCGGGCGTGCTCCTCGTGCTTGGCAATCATGGATTCGGTGTCGCCCGTCCAGGTTGCCTGGACGAGTGCGGCGCGTACGACGTTGGCCATGAGCTGCTCCTTCGACGGGACGTCAGAGAGCTTCTACGCCCGTAGACTTGATGCGTAGAGCAGAAAACGTAAGCCTCGTCGCCGGGCTGGGCAAGACCATCGCCGTTAACCGGCGCAGTCGATCATGTTTCGCACCCAAGCGGGCGAGAAGCGGACGCGAAAGCACAAACGAAACGGCTGTGTCAGGCACGGTCAGGCACTGAAGCCCGCAACACGCAACGCGTGTACGAGATCCCAGTGGCACTCGTCCGACACCCCGCGGGCGGTCTCCAGGAGCAGCGGGATGAGGCGGTAGGGATCGGAGTGCGCGCAGCCCGCCACGTCCTCGGGAGTACGGACGCGGAGATAGGCGTCGAGCAGGGCGCGGGCCTCGCGCTCGCGGCCCGCGTCGACCAGCGCGAGCGCCGCCTCCGCGATCTCCGGGGCGGGCCGTGAGACGCCCTGCCGAAGGAGCTTTCGGCAGTCGTCGGCGCGGCCCGCTCCGGCCAGGGCGTCGGCCAGCGCGACGAGCGGTTCGGGCGGCAGCGACGCGGCCTCCCAGAGCAGCGTCGACCAGTCGGCGCCGAGCCCCGCGCGGTGCAGTTCACCGGCGAGCGCGGGGAGCCGGGCCGCGGGCCAGCCCACCGCCTCGACGAGTACGCCGTGCGCCTCGCCGCTGCGGCCCTCGCCGCGGAGCTTGATCAGGGCGGCGACGGCATCGGCGGTGGCCCGGTCGGCCTCGCGGTCCGGCCGGGCGGCGTCGCGGCTCGTGTGTGCGGGCTGCTGGAGGGCCGCCTTCGGCGGGGCTGCGCTGTTGGACGCGTCCGCGCTCTCGTTCGTGTTCGTACCCGTGCCCATACCCGTGCCCGTGTGCGCGCCGTCGTCGGACCCGGAGAAGCCCGCGAAACGTGCGCCCAGCAGGCGGCGCGGGCGGCGGGACGTGTCGCGGGCCCTGCGGCCCTGCTTGGGGACGCGAGGCGGCGGGGCGATCGAGTCCTGGACGGGCAGGGAGTCGAAGTCGGCCGAGTCGATGCCGCGGTCGGAGTCCGTGTCGGTGTCGGGGTGGGCGCGGGCCCCGGTACGGTCCTCGACGGAGAGCGTGCGGGAGTCGGGCGTCGGGGCATCGTCCCGGCCGGACGGAGAGTTGCCGAACTCCGTTGTGCGGCGGCCGAGTTCCTGCGAATGTCCGCCGGTTTCACCCGCCGCGGCGGCTCCGAAGCCCTCCACGGCCAGGGCCCCGAAGGCGGTGGTCGGCGCCCGCCCGTCGAGAACGTCGAGGTCATCGAGCCCGCTCAAGCCCTCGAAGCCACCCAAGCCGTCCAAGCCGTCCAAGCCGTCGGAATCCTCGGCCCCGGCGCCCTCCGCCAGCCGTCCGCCGAAGCCGACCGGCACCTTCCCCTCGAAGTCGTCCGCCTCCTCCCCCGCGAAGTCGTCCGAAACGGGAGCCCCGAAGTCGACCCACTGCGGGCGGTCGGCATGGTCCAACCGCTCGATGCGCTCCCTGAGTTCCGCACACCGCGCGGTCGCCCGCTCATGGTCGTCGCGGGCCCAGGCCAGATCGCGGTTGAGCCGCTCCGCCTCGCCCGGCGTGGCCGCCGCGTCGAGCGAGAGGCCCAGTTCCGCCTGCCGCTCCACGGCGAACCGCTGCTCGGTGAGCATCATGTCGAGGCGCTCGCCGAGCAGTTCGCGGCCACCGGGCCGTGCGTCGTACGCGGCCAGCGAGGCGCCGTGCAGCTCCCTCGCGAGCCCCGTCTCCCGCTCGGCGGCCTGCGTCCCGTACCCCGCGGCCAGATCGTGCAGCAGCGCCTCCACCACGTCCCACGGCGGCACTTCCGCACCGTCCAGGCACGCCTGCATCCCCTCGGGGTCACGGGCCCAGAACACGCCGCACCACCCGGCGCCGGTATCCAGCTGCGCCAACAGGATTCTCAGGTACTTCGCGAACTCCCGGACCTGATCCGGGAGTTGTCCAACTGCCATCCGAGCCAGCACCGCCCCAGGGAGCCTGGATTCTTCCGGCTCGGAAGATAACACCACTTGCGTTACGGGACGACTACACGCAGTCTTCCGGCCACTGCGGAGCGTCTCACTCCTCTCCGCCCGCGCCATGAGCGAGGACGGACGCACACAGCAGCCGCAGCCCCGCGTGCAGCTGCCCGGGGCTCGCGCCCTGGCTGGTCAGGTGCTCCACCAGGTCGCCGCGGACCGCGGCGAGCAGGGCGTGCGCGAGATAGTCGGCCCCCTCGCGCCCGTGTGCGCCGGCCAGCATCCCGGCGACTTCGGAGTGCCACAGGTCATAGGCCGGGTTGAGGTACGGGCTGCCGGTGCCCGCCCGCTCCAGGGCGAGCATCAGCGCGCGCTGGTTCAGCTTGAGGTCGAGGAGTGCAGCCATGAGCGCGGGTACCCGCTCGGCCGCCGGCGTGCCGGGCCCCAGGGGTGGCGGGCCGTCGACGACCTGCGCGCGCAGTTGCTGCGTCTCCTCGACGACCAGCGCCCCGATCAGGCCGATGCGGTCGGAGAAGTGCCGGAAGACCGTACCCTTGCCGGCTCCGGCCGCTTCGGCGATGTCGGCCATCTTGACGCTGTCGGGGTCGGCCGCGTCCTCGAACAGCCGGGCGGCGGCAGCCAGCAGCGCGGCTCGGTTGCGGACGGAGTCGGCTCTCTCCTTGCGGGCGGCGATGATTCCTCCTCGGTGGGGCGGGGCGGGCAGGGCGACGTGCCCGGCTCCAGCATAAGTCGACCCCAGGTCCGGTACTTGTAAACGGACCCGGGGTCAGGTTAACTTCGTAGCCATGACGACACACCGCGCAGAAGCGGATATTTCACGCCACTCTGCGGCGCACCCCACGACGCACCCCTCGGCAACCCACGCGACTGACGCGACCGACGCGACCGACGCGAATGACAGGAACGACGCGGCCATCGTGTTCGCCCGCTCCCTCGACCTCCTCCTCGCCAAGGACATCGACGGCTGGGTCGCCCTCTGGGCCCCGGACGGAGTCTTCGAGTTCCCCTTCGCGCTCCCCGGAGCCCCGAGTCGGCTCGTCGGTCGCGACGCCGTGCGCGACTACATGGCCGATTACCCCGACCACATAGACCTGCGGAGCTTCGAGGACCTGACCGTCCACCGCACCGACGACCCCGCGACCATCGTCGCCGAGCTGCGCGGCACCGGCCGGGCGGTGGCCACGGGGCGAGCGTTCGACATGCCGTACATCCAGGTCGTCACCGTCCACGACGGGCGGATCACGCGCTTTCGCGACTACTGGAACGGCGCGCTGGCCGCCGACGCCTTCGACGGCGAGATCCCCGTCGGCGCCACCCGCTCCGGAGAGGCCCGATGACCATGCGCTTCCTGATCACCGGCGGCACCGGCACCACGGGCAGCCGGGTGGCGACCGCCCTGGCCGACCGGGGCACATCCGTACGCGTCGGAAGCCGCACCCCGGCGCCGGGCACCCGTCAGGTCCGCTTCGACTGGACCGACCCCGCCACCCACGACCCCGCCCTCACCGGCGTGGACGGCGTCTACCTGGTGCCGCCCATCGGGGACACCGAGCCTTCCCGGCTGATGGTGCCGTTCCTTGAGCGCGCACTGGACGCGGGCGTACGCCGATTCGTGCTGCTGAGTTCCTCCGCGATCGCCGAGGGCGACCCGGGGACCGGCGAGGTGCACCGGGCGCTGCGCGATCTGGCCCCGGAGTGGGCCGTGCTGCGCCCCTCCTGGTTCATGCAGAACTTCGTCACGCGAGGCCATCCCCACGGCGACAGCATCCGCACCGCGGACGAGATCGTGACCGCCACCGGACAGGGGCGCGTGGGCTTCGTCGACGCGGACGACATCGCCGCCGTCGCCGTACGGGCTCTGACGGACGAGCGGGCGCACAACGCGGCGCACCTCATCACAGGGCCGCAGGCGCTGAGCTACGCGGACGTCGCGGAGGCGGTCTCCAAGGCGGCGGGGCGCGAGATCCGCCACCGCTCCGTCCCCGTGGCGGACTTCCGCGAGCGACTGGCCGCCGCCGGGATTCCGGAGGACTTCGCCCGCATACTCGCCGCCATGGACGACAGCATCGCGCACGGATCCGAGGACCGCGTGGCCCCCACCGTCGAACGGATCACCGGCCGGGCGGCCCGCAGCTTCGCGGACTTGGCCGCCGCGCATGCCGCCGAGTGGACTCCGACGCTCTGACGCAGTCGGCCCTCACGCCGGGGCGGGCATCAGGACGCACGCCCGGGCCACCTCGTCCAGCGAGAGCCCCAGCGTCACGGCCAGCGCGGACACGGTGAAGAACGCGGGCGTCGGCGCCCGGCCCGTCTCGATCTTCCGGAGCGTCTCCGCGGAGAGCCCGGCGCTCGCGGCCACCTCCACCATGCTCCGCTCACCGCGCGCCGCACGCAGCAGGCGACCGAGCTGCTCGCCGCGTTCGCGCTCTTCCGGGGTCAGAGGGGTCCGCACCATGGGGCCACTGTAATCCAAACGCACTCAGAAACCCATTCTCATACCGGTATAATTATTGGTCGGACCGAACTCTCGACGCATCCGGACCGAACTCCCGACGCATTGTGACGCCGTGCGGACATCCGTCATGAAGATCATCCATACGATGCACCGGTGACTCACGAGATCATCGATTACGGACAGTTCGCGGACCGGCTTGCGCGTCAACAGGGGCGCTCGCGCTGGGCGTTGCTCGACGAGGTGCAGCGGGAGTGGGGATACGTGGATCCGGGCGGCGAGCCCGGCCACTCCCGCTGGGGCGGCGAGAACAAGGAACACGGCATCGACTGGAACCTGCCGGTGCCCCTCGCGCTCAACGAATGGTGGGATTCCCCGCTCAACTCCTTCGCCTTCAACCCGCGCCTGTACTGGGTCCACACGCAGTGGCCGCCGAGGATCTCCGAATTCGGGGCGGACCCGGACGGCGGGCTCATCGGTCCGGGTGGCGACCCGCGCGTGTGCGTGTTCATGTCCGAGTACCACTACGCCCACGAGTGGGGCTATCTCGCCGCCGAGGCCGAACTGCCCGACCCGCGGGTCGTCGTGAGCGTCGGCGGCGCATGGGTGGTGCAGAGCCGTTCGCTCTCCGAGTTCCTGATGCAGCTCGCCTTCGAGCGGATGCCCGCCCACTACGGCTGGACGCTGCGGTTCCGCCGCGGCACCGTCGACGCCGACCCCGAGATCGTGCGCCGCCTGGAGTCCTCGTACCGCGAACTGGGACTGCTGCCCTGGCAGGAGTCGGGCACCGACGCGCTCTCCTACGGTGCTCCGGACGCGGTCATACGTCACGGCCGCGGGCCCGGAGCCGATTTCAAGATCGTGATCAATGCCCGGACCCGCGAGGCACTGCTCGAAGTCGCCCGGACGCTGGGCGTCGAGTGGACGGACAAGGACATCCGCCCACCCTCCGAAGTGCCGCTTCCCCTTGAGGACTTGGGCCCGGTATCGCTCTCCGCGGGCGACGCCGACCCGCGCGGCCGGTGGACGGTCCTCACCCGCCAGCACCCGCAGCCGGCCGCCGTCGCCGGAGCGGCCGCCGCGCTGGTCGAAACACCCGGCGCGCTCCGGTCGGTGGCCTCGCTGCACGGCCCGACGCTGCTCGTCGCGGGCGACACGGAGGGCTCCGTACACGTCCGCGAGACGGACGACGAGGACCCGGAGACCATCACCCTCTCCCTGCACCGCGCCCCGGTGACCTCCGTGACCTGCATCGAGCTCGCGAACGGCACCCGCCTGGTCCTGAGCGGCGACGCGCACGGCGTGATCCGCTACTGGTCGACGCGCCGCAAGCCGATGCGCACGCCGTTCGCCCGCAGGAGCACCCCGGTCGTCTCCCTCAGCGCCGCGGTCCTGCCGACCGGGCCCGCGCTCGCCGCGGCCTGGGCGGACGGCCTGGTGCGCGTCTGGGACCTGGCGTCCGACGCGGTGGCCAACCTCCGCCTCGGCACCGGTATCAAGTTCCTCGACCTCGATGCGGCGGACCCGGGAGACACCGCGGGCATCCTGCGCGTCACCGACGCGGACTCCACCGCCGCGCTCCGTCTGGACCTGGCCAGGCTGTGGCCGCACCGGGACCTCCAGCTGCGCCTGGAGAGCGTCGACTGGGGCTCCCTGTGGACCGCGCGCGGCCCCGGCCACCAGGTCCCCGGGCTGATCGGCAAGGTGGCGTCGGACGACAAGAAGACGGCCATGGACGCGGTCCACGACCTGTACCGCCTCCTCGTCTCCAAGGAGGCGGCGTCGACCGCGGCCGTCCCCGCGATCCCGTTCCTGGTCGACCTCATGACGGACCCGGACAACCGCGCCCGCAGCACACTGCTCCTCCTGATCGCCGACCTGGCGGACGTCCACCAGGCCCGCGGCGGCCGGGGCGACGCCCAACTCGCCGCGGTGCGCGAGGCGTTGCCCGCCCTGCGTCATCTGCACGACGACCCCGAGGGTCCGATCCGCTGGGCGGCCAACGAGCTGGAGCAGAACTGCGCGCCCCGCTGAGGACGCCGGGCCCGGCGGGCAGCTGAACGCACCCGGCCCGGCGGGCCGCAGGACCCGCCGGGCCGCCAGCTTCTACTGCGGCCGCACCACCATCGCCGAGCCGCCGCCCCGACGCACCTTCTCCGCCGCGGCGAGCCACTTGCCGCCCGGCAGCCGCTGCACTCCGGTGGCCGCCCCGATCTCGGGGTTCTGCTTGAAGGAGTGCCCGATCGCCTCCAGGTCGGCCCGCACCGAGCTCTCCCAGAGACCCGGCTCCAGCTCGGTCTGTGCGGCGTTGCGCTGGCTCGCGCGCGGCGCGGCGATCGCGTCGACGAGCGGAAGACCGCGGTCGACGAAGCCCGTGAGGGTCTGCAGGACGGTCGTGATGATCGTCGCGCCGCCCGGCGATCCGAGCGCGACCAGCGGCTTCCCCTTCTCCAGGACGATCGTCGGCGCGATCGACGACCGGGGCCGCTTGCCCGGACCCGGAAGGTTCGGGTCATGGACGGCCGGGTTGGCCGGCGCGAAGGAGAAGTCGGTCAGTTCGTTGTTGAGCAGGAACCCGCGGCCTGGCACGGTGATGCCGCTGCCGCCCGTCGACTCGATGGTCAGGGTGTAGGCGACGACGTTGCCCCACTTGTCGGCGGCCGTGAGGTGCGTCGTGTTCTCCCCCTCGTACGTCGTCGGGGCGGCCTTGTCACCCGTCTTGCAGTCGGCCGGGTTGCGCGGGTCGCCCGGCGCGAGCGGGCTCTTCAGGACCGCGTCGTCGCGGATCAGGCACTCCCGCGAGTCGGCGAACTTCTGCGAGAGCAGTTCCTTCGCCGGTACGTCCTCGAAGGCGGGGTCGCCCACCCACCGCCCGCGGTCGGCGAACGCGACGCGGCTGGCCTCGATGTACCGGTGCAGGTACTTCTTCTTCGAAGCCTTCGAGAGGTCGGTCCGCTCCAGGATGTTGAGCGCCTCGCCGACACTCGTGCCGCCGGAGGACGAGGGAGCCATCGAGTAGACGTCGAGCCCGCGGTAGGAGGTCTTCGTCGGCGCCTGCCGCTTCGCCCCGTAGGCCTTCAGGTCCTTCGCGGAGAGGTCGCCGCGCCGGGCGACGCGTCCCGACGCCGGGTCCACGGGCGGCTTGTTCACGGTCCGTACGACGTCCTTGCCGATGCCGCCCCCGTACATCGCCCCGACGCCCTTGCGCCCCAGCTCCTCGTACGTGCGCGCGAGATCGGGGTTCTTGAAGGTCGAGCCGACCACGGGCAGCTCGCCGCCCGGCAGGAACAGCTTCGCCGTGTCCGGGAAGTCGGCGAACCGCGCCCGGTTCGACTCGGTCTGCGAGCGGAACGTGCCGTCCACGGTGAATCCGTCGCGCGCGAGCCGCTCGGCGGGCTTCAGGAGCGTGCCGAGCCGCTTGCTGCCCCACGCGTCGAGCGCGGACTGCCAGGTCGCGGGGGTGCCGGGGGTGCCCACGCCCAGGCCGCTCGTGACGGCGTCCGCGAAGGGGATCGGCTTGCCGTTCTCCAGGAAGAGGCCGGAGTCGGCGGTGCGCGGGGCCGTCTCGCGGCCGTCGATCGTGCTCACCTTGCGGGACTTCGCGTCGTAGTGGACGAAGTACCCGCCGCCTCCCACGCCCGCGGAGTAGGGCTCGGTCACGCCGAGGGCGGCCGCCGTGGCGACCGCCGCGTCCACCGCGTTGCCGCCCTTCTTCAGGACCTCGATCCCGGCGGCGGACGCGTCCGCGTCGACGCTGGAGACCGCGCCTCCGTAGCCGACGGCCAGCGGTGTCTTCTCCGGGGACGTCGAGGCCGGATCGGCCGGGCCCGGGGACGAAGCGGGCACAGCCGCTCCGACCGATACCAACACCCCTCCGACCGCCAATAGCGTCAGATTCCGTACGACAGCACGACGCATTCGTACCTCCAGTCAACAACCGTCCGCGCAGCGTAACTTCGGGAAGCCCACCACGTCAGGACCACCTCGAACACCGGTCCTAAAGACCGCTAGCATGCGCCCCCATGACTGAAGACGTGCGCAATATCGTCCTCGGCCTGATCGCGGCCGGCCTCGGTGCCGTGCTGGGCTGGCTCGCCCGTACCTACCTCTGGCGGCGCAAGCTCCGCCGCAAGCAGGCCTTCTTCGGGCTGCCCGACAACTCCGAGTCGCTGCTCGTGGTGAACCGCGAGGCGGGCGGGCCCGAGCTCACCGTCGTGCGCCACGACGTGTCCGCGCTCCTGGAACTCTCCGCCCTGATCAAGGACTGCGGGGCGCACGCCCAGCTCGTCGCGCACGACGCCGCCCAGCAGAGCTTCGGCGAACGCACCGAGTTCTGCGTCGGCTCCCCCACGGTCAACCGCCGCATGGCCGCGCACATGCACTCCCTGCTGCCCGGCGTCCGCGTCAACACCGACCCGGAGCCGGGCCCGGACCGCGGGGCGTTCCAGATCGGCAGCGAGCGCTACCGCATGGAAGGCGGCATCACGGAGTACGTGATCCTCGCGCGGCTCACCGCGGGGCAGGAGCAGGAGGCGAGACCCGTCTTCGTCTTCTGCGGCCAGCGCGCGATCACCAACCAGGCGGCGACCCGTTATCTCGCCCGGAATCACGAGCGTCTCGCGCGCAAGCACGGCTCCAACACGTTCGTCCTGCTCCTGAAGGTCGTCAACTCCCAGGCGTACGGTCCCGACGTCGTCGAACTGGTCGGGGACGTCACGCGCGCCGCCCAGGCCCCGGCCCCCGCGCCCGCACCGGCCCGCGCGTCCCATCGCGCGAAGTAGTCGGCGGATCACCGCGCGCCGACATCCGCATCCGGGCCATAACCCGCCTCTGTGACCTAGTCGGGAAATTCGGGTCAAGAGGCAACCCATCGGGACCTTTGACCCTCTCACCGTGCAGTTCCACATTCGCACGGAGGTACGTTCCCTTGAGGCCCCAGAGCTCGCCGAGTCGCCGCCACTCCATACGCCCCCGCCGCACCGGGGCCGCGGTCACGGCCGCGGGCCTGGCGGCGCTGACCGCCGCGCTGACCGCCTGTTCGGGCGGCGTCTCCTCCGCGTCCGCCGATACGAGTGCGGACAAGCCGGACATATCCGTCAACTTGCGGGGCAAGCAGGCCAAGGCGGGCTCCCCGGTCGAGGTGAAGCTGGCCGACGGCAAGCTGAAGCGGGTCACGGTGACCGACTCCAAGGGCACGGAGCTCTCCGGCAAGGTCGCCGCGAACGGCACCGCCTGGACCTCGGACCGCAAGGCCGCGCCCGGCACCTCGTACAAGGTGAAGGCGACGACCGACGAGGGCGGCAGCGCGCGGGCCTCCTTCAGGACGGCCGCCCCGGAGCACGTGAACAAGCTGTCCCTGACGCCCGGCAAGGACACCACGGTCGGCGTCGCGCAGCCCCTGTCGGTCGTCTTCGACCACCCGGTGAAGAACAAGGCCGAGGTCGAGAAGCACCTGAAGGTGACGACCTCGAACGACACCACGGGCTCCTGGGGCTGGATCGAGAACCACGACGGCAAGGACCGCATCGACTGGCGCCCGAAGAACTACTGGAAGTCCGGCACGAAGGTGAAGCTGGACGCCGAGCTCAACGGTGTCGACTCGGGCACGGGCGGCGGCTGGTTCGTCCGCGACTACTCGACCGGCTTCACGGTCGGCAGGAACCAGAAGGTCAAGGTCGACCTCGACAGCAAGCAGGCGACGCTCGTGCGCGACGGGCAGAGCGTGAAGACCGTCCCGATGTCGGCGGGCACCCCCGGCGGCGACAAGGCGTCCTGGGGCGGCACGTCCGTCCTGATGGCCAAGGAGGGCACGATCAACATGCGCTCCGAGACGGTCGGCCTCGGCGACGCCTACGACAAGATGGTCGACAATTCGATGCGCCTGACCTGGTCGGGGATGTACGCGCACGCCGCCCCCTGGAACGCCTCGTACTTCGGCAACACGAACCACAGCTCGGGCTGCATCGGCATGAGCGACGCCGACGCCTCCTGGCTGTACGGCCAGGTCCGGGTCGGCGACCCATTCGAGGTCTCCGGCAGCGGCTCGAAGGGCGTCCCGGCGCCGGGCAACGGCTACGGCGAGTGGAACATCTCGTGGGCCGACTGGCAGGCGAAGAGCGCGCTGAGCTGAGGCCCGCCCTGCGGAGGTAGAGCACTCAACAATCGTTACCGGTGCGTAACTTACCGACGGGTTACCCCCGGTAAGCACCCGAGGTTACCGTCGGGTCACTTTGCTTGCACGAGTAAGGAGTGACCCGTGGGACAACCGCGCAAGGCTCTGCGTACGACCACCGTGGGCGCCGTGTCGGCGACGCTCGTCGCCGGCGCCGCCTTCGGCCTCGCCCCGGCCGCACAGGCGGCTCCGGCGGCCGCTCCGCAGGCGGCGAGCTCCGCCGACGTGCGCTTCGTCGACATCCCCGGCGACGGGGGCACGATCCTCAAAGCCAACGTCTTCACCCCCAAGGGCGCGAAGGCGGGCAGCAGGTTCCCGGCGATCGTGCTGCCCACCAGCTGGGCCATGCCGCAGATCGAGTACGTCGCGCAGGCCCAGAAGCTCGCGAACTCCGGCTACGTGGTGGTCAGTTACAACTCGCGCGGCTTCTGGCAGTCCGGCGGCGAGATCGAGACCGGCGGCCCCGAGGACATCGCGGACGCCTCCAAGGTCATCGACTGGACCCTGGAGAACACCCCGGCCGACCCCGGGAAGATCGGCATGGGCGGCGTCTCGTACGGCGCGGGCATCAGCCTGCTCGCCGCCGGGCACGACAAGCGGATCAAGGCCGTCGCCGCGCTCAGCGGCTGGGGCGACCTGATCGACTCGATCTACAGCGGCCGCACCCAGCACCAGCAGGCCGCCGGCCTGCTCGGCGGCGCCGGTGTCCTCACGGGCCGCCCGAGCCCCGAACTCCAGCAGACCCTCAAGGACTTCCTCGGGTCCAACCTGGACAAGGAGGACGAGATGATCGCGTGGGGCGCCAAACGCTCCCCCGCGACCTACATCGACCAGATCAACAAGAACGGCGCGGCCGTCATGCTCGGCAACGCCTGGGGCGACACCATCTTCCCGCCCAACCAATACGCCGACTTCTACGAGCAGTTGACGGGCCCGAAGCGTCTTGAGTTCCGCCCCGGCGACCACGCCACCTCCGAGCTGACCGGCCTGCTCGGCCTTCCCAACGACACCTGGACCTCCACCCAGCGCTGGTTCGACCGCTACCTCAAGGGCGAGAAGAACGGCGTCGACACCGAGCAGCCCGTCCAGCTCAAGTCCCGTTCCACCGGCGGCTACGAGGGCTACCCCGACTGGAAGTCCGTCGGCGCGACGAAGAAGAAGATCGACCTGGCGGGATCCACCACGATCCGCGCGAACGTCGACTCGGGCGCCAACGGCGGCACCGTGCTGCTCTCGAACGCCCTGGACCAGTTCCTCAAGACCCCGCCGGTGGCCTCGATGCCGCTGCTGCCGAGGCGTTACGCGGGCGTCTGGCAGTCCGAGAAGTACGACACGGATCAGCGGGTGCGCGGGACGGCGAAACTGCACACCACGCTCACCAGCACCAAGGAGAGCGGCACCCTCGTCGCGTACCTCTACGACGTGGGCCCGCTCGGCCTCGGCAAGCTGGTCAGCAACGCGCCGTACACCTTCCACGGCAAGACCCCCGGCCGGCCGTTCGGCGTGGACCTGGAGTTGTTCTCCACGGCCTACGACGTCCCGGCAGGACACAGGCTCGCCCTGGTGGTCGACACGGTCGACCCGCTCTACATCGAGCACAACCCGTCCGGCGCGCAGCTGACCTTCTCCTCGCCCGCGTCCGACCCGTCATACGTGTCGGTCCCGCTGCGCGACAAGTGATCACCGGCTGCTGCCGGGTGGGCCCTGGCCCCTTTAGCCACTACCTACCCGGCAGCAGCGTCCCTGGTTCGGCCGGTGCCACGTCCGCGGCCTCGGTCTTGGGATTGCGCCGCTGTCGTTTGGACACCCACTGGGCGAACCACGAGAGCAGCATGCACATCCCGATGTAGATCGGCGAGATCACCAGAACCACGGGGATGAAAGGTAGATCGTAGTCGAGGTTCGACGCGATCAGCTTCCCGGCGTGGAGGAACTCCTCGTAGGTGATCAGGTAGCCGAGCGAAGTGTCCTTGAGGGCGACCACCAACTGGCTGATGATGGCGGGCAGCATGGCGCGCACGGCCTGCGGTACGAGGACGTGCGTCATCACCTGCGTCTTGCGCATCCCGAGCGCGTACGCCGCCTCCCGCTGTCCGCGCTCCACGGAGTTCACGCCCGAGCGGAAGACCTCGGCGAGCACCGAGCCGTTGTAGAGCGTGAGCCCGGCGACCAGGGCCGGCAGCGGCTGGACCTTCAGCGCCACGAAGACGAAGAAGATCATGACCAGGACCGGCATCGCGCGGAAGAACTCCACGAGAAGCGTGGCCACCCAGCGCACGGGACGGTGGTCGGAGAGCCGCCCCATGGCGAGCAGGCAGCCGAGCGCGAGTGCGAGCACCGCCGAGATGGCGAAGGCCTTGAGGGTGTTCCCCAGGCCCTTCAGGAGGAGTTCCTGGATGCCCTTGTACTCGAACGGCGTCCACTTCGCCGCGGTGAACTGGTCGGTGTCGAAGAGCAGATAGACCAGCCAGCCGACCAGGGCGAGCAGGATCACGGTGGAGAGCAGCCCGTAGAGCCTGTGTCTGCGCTCGGTCTTCGGGCCCGGTACGTCGTAGAGGGCGGTGGATTCGTGGGAGAGGGCTTTCATCGGGCGACTCCCCAGCGCTTTTCGAGGACGTTGAAGACCGCGCTGATGGCGAGGGTGATGATCAGGTAGCCGACGGCGATCCAGACGAACGTCCAGATGATGTTGTAGCCGAGCTCACTGAGCGTCTTGTACGTGCCGAGCAGTTCGGTGACGCTGAACGCGCCCGCGATGGCCGAGTTCTTGGCGAGGGCGATGAGGGTGGAGCCGACCGGCGGGATGACGGACCGGAAGGCCTGCGGGAGCACCACCATGGACAGGGTCTGCCCGAAGGTCATTCCCAGGCTGCGGGCCGCCTCGCCCTGGCCCTTGGGGACGGTGTTGATGCCCGAGCGCAGTGCCTCGCAGATGAAGGCGGAGGTGTAGCAGCCCAGCGCGAGGACGGCGAACACCTTGAAGGGCAGGACGAGCCCGAAGCGCGGAAGGCCGAGCAGCACCGCGAAGAAGAGCAGCGTGAGCGGCGTGTTGCGCAGGACCGTCACCCAGGCGGTGCCGAAGGCCCGGAAGGAGCCGACCGGTGCCACCCGGAACGACGCCATGATGAACCCGAGCACGAGGGCCAGGATCGAGGCGTACACGGTGAGTTCGACGGTTCCGAGGAACCCCTTGCCGAAGGTGGAGAAGTTGTCTGTCAGTACGTCCACGACGCCTCCTCAGCTCGCCGGGTAGCGGTCGATGGCGGGCGGCTTCGGCGCCGGGACCCCGGAGAGGCCGAGGGTGGCGTCGTAGGCCTTCTTCCAGTCGCCGTTCTTCTCCCGGGCGGCGAGCGCGTCGTCGACGGCGAACCGCAGGGCGTTGTCGCTCTTGGGTACGCCGATGCCGTAGGGCTCCTCCGAGAACGGCTTGCCGACCACCTTGAGCTCGTCGGGTACCTTGGCCGCGTATCCGATGAGGATGGCGTCGTCGGTGGTGACGGCGTCGACCTGGTAGGTCAGCAGATTGTCGACGCAGACCGAGTACGTGTCGTACGCGATGAGCGTCGCCTTCGGGTAGTCCTTCTGGATCCGCTGGTAGGGGGTCGATCCGGCCGCCGAGCAGACCTTCTTGCCGTCCAGATCCTGCGGCCCCTTGATGTCGTCCTCGTCGGACCGCACGAGCAGGCCCTGCCCCGCCATGTAGTAGGGGCCGCCGAAGCCCACGAGCTTCTTGCGGAGGTCGTTGACGGTGTAGGTGCCGACGTAGAAGTCGATCTGCCCGTTCTGCAGGGCGGTCTCGCGGTTCGCCGACGCGATCGTCTTGAAGGTGATCGATTTCGGTTCGAAGCCGAGCGAGGCCGCGACCATCTTGGCGATCTCGATGTCGAATCCGGAGTACGCCCCGGTGGCGGGGTTCTTCTCGCCGAGGAACGGCTGGTCCTCCTTGGCCCCGACGACGAGGTGGCCGCGCCTCTTGGCCTTCTTCCAGGTGCCGGACTGCGGCAGCGAGAATCCCGACGCCACCTGGTAGTCGGGCAGTTCGTCGGGCTGCGGCCCCTTCACCGGGGGGCTGCCCTCCTTGCCGCAGGCGGTCGCGGCACACGCGGCGAGGACGAGCGCCGCGAGCAGACGTGTCGTACGCATCATGCCTGGCCCCCCGTCAGTGCTTGAGGATCTTGGAGAGGAAGTCCTTGGCCCGGTCGCTCTGAGGGTTGTTGAAGAAGTCCTCGGGGGCCCGGTCCTCGACGATGCGGCCGTCGGCCATGAAGACGACGCGGTTGGCGGCCGAGCGGGCGAAGCCCATCTCGTGAGTGACGACGACCATGGTCATTCCGTCGCGGGCGAGGCCCTGCATGACCTCGAGCACTTCGTTGATCATCTCGGGGTCGAGGGCGGAGGTCGGCTCGTCGAAGAGCATCACCTTGGGCTCCATGGCGAGCGCGCGTGCGATGGCCACACGCTGCTGCTGGCCGCCCGAGAGCTGCGCGGGGTACTTGTCGGCCTGGGACGCGAGGCCCACCCGGTCCAGGAGCTCGCGGGAGCGCCGCTCGGCCTCGTCCTTCTTGCTGCCCCGCACCTTGACCGGCGCGAGGGAGACGTTCTGGAGCACCGTCTTGTGCGCGAAGAGGTTGAAGGACTGGAAGACCATGCCGACGTCGGCACGGAGCGTGGCCAGTGCCTTGCCCTCTTCCGGGAGCGGCTGCCCGTCCAGCGCGATGGCTCCCGACTGGATCGTCTCCAGACGGTTGATCGTCCTGCAGAGCGTTGATTTCCCCGACCCTGACGGGCCGATGACCACGACCACCTCCCCCTTGCCGACGGTGAGGTTGATGTCCTGCAGGACATGCAACTCCCCGTAGTACTTGTTCACATCACGCAGCTCGATCAGCGGATCGACGGCCATGCCCTGCCCTGCCCACTCTCGCCGGTGTCGGTCCGCGCAAACTATCCACGCGAAAACGGGACTTATTGGACGACACGCACGTATGGGCATTAACCGTATTTGTAGTTACATCGAACTGCGACTACGCTTCCGCGGCCTCCGCGAAGACCTGGGACAGCTCAGGAGCGCCGTGCACGGCCCAGTCGAGACCCGCCTCCACCACCTGGATCTCGCGCCCCGAAGCGAGCCGCACGGCGGGGCTGCCGGCGGGCCAGACGTGCCAGGTGGTGCCGGGCACCGTGCGGACGATGACCGAACCCAGATAGAGGCCCGCGTCGTTGCCGAGCCACGGCAGCAGTTCGGGGTCGTCGCGCCAGCGCGGCAGGAGTTGGTCGAGGGCGGCCAACGAGGCCGGGGAGTCGTCGAGTTCGAGGCCGGCGGTGGCGGCCTGGGAGCGCAGCAGTTCGCATTCGGAGAGGAGTTCGGCCACGCCCGCCGGATCCTCGTCGAACGCCGAGGCGAGTACCGAACCCGGGTCGGCGGACTGCTGTCGGCGCCACCTGCCGAAGAAGGAGCTGTTCATGACCGGCCTCTCCGTGGTCGCACGAGATCATCTCCCATCCGCTGCCCAATTCCCGGCCGCGGATGTCCCTGTCTCCAAGAATGTATCTTGCATCAGTTGATCACGGAATCGCCCGAATCACGCCGTACAGCCCGCGGCCGCGTGGTCGGCCCGGACGGGCCCCTCACGTCGACCGCGGGCACGGACTCCCCGGGGTACTGCTACGCACCGAGGGACGAAGGGTTCTCTAGGCCCGCGTCCCCCATGCCCGCCATGCCCGCCCGCCGGAGATCGTCGGCCAGCAGCTGCCAGACCTCGGCATAGCCGTCCACGAGCCGGGACATCGACTCCTTGCAGTGCGCCGGGACGGTGTCGACGATCCGCCGCCTGTCCCGTACGACGGCGGCGCACGCGTCCAGCATCCGCAGCACGTTGCGGCCTGCCTCGTTGTGCCGCAGGGACGGATCGCGGCGCAACACGTCGAAGATGGCGAGCAGTTCGACGGGCCCCTTACCGCCTCTCGGCCAGAGGTCCACTCCGCGCTGCGCGGCCTGCGAGCGCACCAGGGACATCGCACCGGAGTGCGGGAGCGGCTCGCCGGGTGCGTCCGCCGGCGTCCCCGCGCACTCCGGGGGTGCCGTTTCCAGAGCCGCAACGGGCCGGGCCCGGGCGGCCGTTCCGCTGTTCAGGGCAGCTTCTCCGCCCGGCGCTGCTTCCTCGCCGGGGGCGACCACCGCCAGACGCTGCCGTGGGGGCAGGGGGTCCTCTCCCCTGCGTATGCGATCTCGTACGTCGGCGACCGTCGCCGGTGAGATGCCCGCCCGCCGGGCGATCTGGCGCAACGAGGCCGCCGGGTTCTCGCGAATCAGCTCACAGGCCAGTTCACGCCCCCGCGCCGAACTGACCGGCCTGACCCGGCCGTCGCGCCCCATCCGGCCGCCCAGCTCCGCGACCTCCCCGCCGCGTCCCCGCCTGACCTGCGCCACCTTCTTCGCCGACAAACCCGCGACAGCCCCGACGGCCCGGTCCGACCACCCCGGCCGCACCTCGAAGATCCGCCCCGCCGCAGCCACCCGGTCGGCCACGGAGAGAGCCCGCCCGTGCACCACGTTGGCCGCGACCGACAGGAGCCGCGCGTCGCCCACGTCCCCCTCGAAGAACCTGACCGCGATCCGCTCCTCGCCCCGCAGCACCGCCGCCCGCAGCCGGTGCACGCCGTCCACCACCGTCATCGACACGCGATGCACCACGATCGGCGGCCACGGCGTCTCCGACTCCGCGAGCTGGCGCACGTACTCCTCGTCCTCGCCCTCCACCCGCAGCTCGAAGGCCACCCGCAGCGCACCGGTCGCGACGGACTCCACCGGCGCCTTCCCGAGCACCCCGTCCCGCAGCGCCAGCACATAGTCCGAGCTCTCCGCCTCCGGCTGAATCCGCCCGTTCACACTCACCTTGACCCCTCACCCTCGACGTCAGGTCCGCCCGTTCGGGATGGAGCCGGCTCACTGCCAGCCCGAGTCGTCGTCCGTCGCCGAATTGCCGCCGTCGGCGGAGAGGGGCGCGGTGACCGCGGCAGACGATGAGGGGCCGGCCGCCAGAACCGTTGCGCTCGCGGTGCCGGCTCCCGCCATGATGAGCACGCTTGCCGTGATCGTGCTCAGAAACGTCTTGCCAACCGTCATGTCTTTCTCCCCTGTGATCGGTTCGTTCCGACGAGAAAGATGCTGCCGCGCCGCGGAAGCGGCCGACAGAGGATCGCGGCTGGTCAAACCGTCCATGGCCTACTTGGGCCACGAGGAGCGCTATGCGGGCCACTCCGGCAGCAGGGGGACCTCCACCCGTAACGGCACCCAGGCGCTGAGGCTCCGGTCGGTCGCGCTCGCCCGCCACCAGGCGTCCTCGGTCACCGCTTCCGCCGCCTGGAGCGTCGCCGCCCGCACATAGACACCGATCACCGGGTGCGCGCCGCTCCTGAGGTGTACGGCGACGTGTTCGAGCCCCGCCCCCGACCCGGCCGACATCACGGTGGCGGCGGTGTCGCCCGGCAGGGACCCGCCGACGTCGAGCGGCCGCAGGTGGATATGGACGAGATACATGACCGACCCTCGCTGGCACCCTGCGGGAGAAACGGAATGTCGCTTCCGCAAGACGGAACATTGAATGGATTTACATATCACCATCGGATGGCAAAAAACTCTCCGGACCCCTCACCAGCGCGAAGACCCTGGTTATGCTGCCGTCCAGCGGAAGCGCTTGCACCTTCATTTGTCCGAAAGTGCCGCGTCCGCCTGCCCGATGGGGCTCTCTTGGGGGAGGAGACCGCATGCTCGATCAGCTCGGCCTCGACTCGGCAACGGAATCCGTTTACCGGGATCTGCTCGCTTCGCCCGATGACGGCGGAGTTGCCGCGATGTCGGCCCGACTGGCGCTCTCCGAGCAAGAGGTGCGTGAAGCACTCACCCGCCTCAGCGAACTCTCGCTCGTACGCGTCTCCACCGAGGACCCCACCCGGATGCACGCGCTCAGCCCGCACATCGGGATGGAGATCCTGCTCGCACGGCAGCAGGCCGAGATCACCGCGCAGCAGCAGAAGATCGAGGCGAGCCGGGCGGCGGCGGCCCGGCTGATCTCGGAGTTCACCCAGCACCGGGTGGACACATCGGAATCCGGAGTGCAGTACCTCACCGGCCTGGAGTCCATACGGGACTATCTGCTCGCGCTCAACAACCAGGTGGAGAAGGAGTTTCTGACCTTCGCGCCCGGGGGCCCGCAGACGCCCACGAACATGCAGGCGTCCCGGCCGCTCAATCAGCGGCTGCTCGAACGCGGCGTGCGCATGCGGACCATATACCTCTGCAGCATCCGCGGCGACGCGGCGACGGCGGCTCACGCCGAGTGGCTGACGGAGCGCGGCGCCCAGGTGCGCGTCGCGCCCTCGCTGCCCAACCGGATGATCATCTGCGACCGGCGAGTGGCGATCATGGCCGCCGACAGCGACAACACGTCGGTGGGCGCGGTGGTCCTCAGCGCACCCGGAATGATCGCCACGCTCTGCGCCCTCTTCGACAGCACCTGGGCGTCCGCCGAGCCGTTGACCGCCGACCCGCCGCAGCAACAGGACGGCCTGACGGCCCAGCAGAACGAGGTTCTCCGCCTGCTGGCGGAGGGCCGCACGGACGATTCGATCGCCCGCAGCCTCGGCGTCTCGACCCGCACGGCTCGTCGCATCGCCAACACCCTGATGGCCCACCTGGATGCCCGCAGCCGATTCCAGGCCGGGGTACGGGCCGTGCGCAACGGACATCTCCCGGTGACGCCGGACTGACTTACGCCGTCACCGGGACCGGCACCGCGTGTCCGGCACCGAGCCGGTCGACGGCGTCCCCGGCGTCGTGCGCGACCTGGATGAGGGCCCGCTCCTCGGCCTTGAGGAAGCCCTGTTCGACCAAGTGGTCCAGCATGCGCAGCATCGGGTCGAAAAAGCCCCGGTGGTTGACCACCACGATCGGCTTGCGCATGATCGACAACTGGTTCCAGGTCGCCACCTCCATCAGCTCGTCGAGCGTGCCAAGGCCGCCGGGCAGTACCGCGAAGCCGAGGGACAAGCGGTACATCAGGGCCTTGCGCTCATGCATGGAGCGGACGACGAAGACCGCGCCGGGAGCCTTGTCGGAGCGCTCCCTCTCGTGCAGGAGACGGGGAATCACCCCGGTGACACTGCCGCCCGCCGCCAGCACGGCGTCGGCCACCGCGCCCATCACGCCCACACCGCCGGCGCCGTACACCAGGTCGAGGCCGCGGCGGGCCAGCGTCGTGCCGAACTCCTCGGCGAGAAGCAGATGTTCCGGGTGCACGCCGGGGCGCGCACCGCAGAAGACCGCGATCTTGGCGCTCTTCTCAACTACGCTCTGCATCGAAATCCTCATGATTCGGGTCACTCCAGCTGAGGGAGTGGCATACCAGGATGTCCAGGACGGTGCGCCCGGCGCTCGCCGGGGAGGGTGCCGAAGAGCCGGCGGAAGCGGGTGCCGAAGGGTCAGCAGGGGCGGATGCGCGCGGCCTTGAGGGCGGTGCGCAGCAGGACCTCTGCTCCGAGGACCAGGTCGGCGGGGGCGGTGTCTTCATGCGGGACATGGCTGACGCCTCCGATGCTCGGGACGAAGATCATGGCTACGGGCGTGACGTCGGCGACGACCTGCGCGTCGTGGCCGGCGCCGCTGGGCATCGCCCGGTGGGGCACGCCCAGTTCGGCACAGTTCTCCTCGATCAGGCCGCGCAGTTCCGCGCTGGTGGACACGGGCCCGGAGTGTGTACGGGCGACGACCTCGATCTCGGTGCCGGTCCCTCCGGCGACCGCCTCCAGCTCCTTCAGGAGGGCGGTCTCGGCCCCGTGCATCCTGGCGGCGACCGTGTCCCGCAGGTCGATGCTCAGCCGCACCGTGTCGGCGATGGTGTTCGGCGAGTTGGGGTGGATGTCGAGCCTGCCGACCGTGGCGACACGGCACAGGTCCCGGGTGTACGCGATGGATTCGACGGCCGAGACCACGCGGGCCGCGGCCGCGAGCGCGTCGCGTCGCCCCGCCATCGGGGTGGTGCCCGCGTGACCTGCCGTGCCGCGGATCTCGACGGTCAGGACGGTGCGGCCGGTGATGCCGTCGACGACGCCGATGCGGTCACCGCTGCGCTCGAGCACCGGTCCCTGCTCGATGTGGATCTCCAGATACGCGGCCACCGACTCGGGCAGCCACACCGCGCTGCCCAGTGCGTCCAGGTCGCCGCCGGCCAGCGCCAGCGGTCCGCGCAGCGAACCGCCTTCGTGGTCGAGGGGCTCCCTGGGCAGGTCGGCGAGCCGGCCCGCCAGGACGGACGACCCGAAGAAGGGCTGCGGGAAGAGCGCGCCCTCCTCGTTGGTGAAGGCGACGGCCATCGGCTCGTACCGGCCGCGGCCGCCCGACTCGGCGCACGCCTGCACGACCTCGAGGGCGGCCAGCACTCCATAGGCGCCGTCGAGCCGGCCGCCGCCCACGACGGTGTCCAGGTGGGAGCCCATCAGCAGGGCGGGCCGGTCGGCGCTGGTCGCCGCGGGCCGGGAGCGGATGATGATGTTTCCCGCCGCGTCCACCGACGAGGTGAGTCCCGCGGCGCGGGCCTCCTCGACGACGTACGCGCGGGCCTCCCGGTCCGCGGGGCTGAAGCCCTCGCGGGTGATGCCCCCTGTGGCCGGCGAGCGGCCGATGTTCCCGAGTTCTTCGACCCGGCGCAGCAGGCGGCCACCGTCGACGGCCGGCGGGGCTGTCCGGTGATGGGCCACTGATTGACTCATGGTTCCTCCAGGACCAGTCAGTCGGAAATGAGGACAGGGCTCAGAGGTGGCGGCCCCACCACTCGAGAATCGCCTCGAACCTGGCCACCCGGTGGCTCGGCAGACCGGAGCGCGACATGTCGTGCCCCTCGCCCGGGAAGAGCAGCAACTCCACGGGCACGCCGCGGGTCTTGAGCGCCACGAACATCCGCTGCGCCTGCTCCGTCGGGCAGTGCCGGTCCTCCTCGGACTGGATCAGGAGCATCGGGATGCGCATCGAGTCCGCGTACGTCAGCGGGCTCTTCTCGGCCCAGCGGGACTGGTCGGATCCGTAGAGCGCGATGGCGACATTGACGCCGTCGTCGCTCGATGCCGCGTAGCTGTCCACGGCGTACAGGCCGCGCTCGCCGATCGCCGCACGGAACCGGTCGCCGTGGTGAGCCGACATCCAGGCGGACATGTAGCCGCCGAACGAACCGCCCATCACCCCGACCCTGTCCGCGTCCAGGTCCGGCGCCTCGAGGGCCTTGTCGAGCAGGGCCAGCAGGTCCGGAGCCGACTTGCGCGGCAGGTCGTCGGCCACGTACATGCCGTGCGCCTGTCCGTAGCCGGAGCAGCCGCGCGGGTTGCCGAGGACCACCGCGTAGCCGGCACTCGCGTACACCTGCGCCTCGTCGAAGGCGGCGGGCCCGTTCAGCGTGTATCCGAACTGGGTGTACGGGCCGCCCTTGATCTGGAGCAGCACCGGGTGCGGGCCTTCGCCGGGCGGGCGCACGATCCAGCCCTGCAGTTCGTAGCCGTCGGGCGCGGTGGCGATGAACTCCTCCATCGGCAGCACGTCGGTCTGCTCGACGAGTGTCCGGCCGAAACCGGTCAGTTCGTGCTCCTCGCCGGCCCGCAGGCCGACGAGGTCGCCGGCGCTGGTGGCACTGGAGACGACCGCCGCGACCGTGAGGCCGTCCGCACCGTCCACGGCCGCGTACGCGTTGACCTGCCGGGCGCCCGTAATGAGGGGCTTCGGCTCGCCGCCGTCGTAGGGCACGAGGACCAGGTGGACCTCGCCGCGGTGGTCGGCGGCGAACAGCACGCCGTCGGCGACGGGGTGGATCATCTGGCTCGCGAAGCTGAGGTGGTAGTTCTCGTCGGTGAGCCGGCGAGCGGCCGCCGAACCGTCGAGCGGCGCGGACCACAGGCCGTAACTCGCGGTCGCGAAGGCGTTGTTGTTCTCGTCGAGCGGCTCGGCGGCAAAGACCACCGTGGTGCCGTCCGGGGAGAAGCGGGGGCAGCCGAGGATCATCCCGCCGTCGGTGAGCGGGCGCAGGCCGGTGCCGTCGGGAGCGCACAGCCACAGGTCGTTGCGCAGGTCGTCGCCGGCCTCGGCATGACGGGCCGCGGTGAACGCAAGCAGCTTGCCGTCGGGGCTCCACGCGACGTCCGAGTGGTCGTGGGCTCCCTCGGTGACCCGCGTCGTGGCGGCCATCGGATCGCCGGCGAACGGGTCGGTCACGAAGACGTGCCGGGGGCGGTCGACGGTGTAGCCGAACCCGTCGGCCAGGTAGCGGAGTTTGGTGATGCGGCGCGGGGCCTCGCTCTCAGGGGCGCCGCGGTAGCGGCCGGGCTCGGGCACGCGCGCCGTGTAGGCGAGGAGCCTGGAGTCCGGGCTCCACACGGGCTGTCCCGCCCCGATCGGGTGGCCGGTGACCACACGGGCCTCGCCGCCGTCCATGGGCAGCAGATGCAGCTGGCCGGGGCCGCCCGGAACCGGCCGCAGGAACGCCAGATGGCGGCCGTCGGGAGAGAAGGCGGGAGCCGCGTCGTGCGGGCCGCGGGTCAGCAGCCGGGCCGGCGTACTGCCGTCGGTCTCGGCCAGCCACAGCTCGGAGACGTATCCCTCGGCGGCAAGGTCGGACCGGGTGACGGTGACGGCGGCGAACCGGCCGTCGCCCGACAACGTGGGCCGTCCGAGGACGGGCAGAAGGTCAATGTCCGTAGGCTTCATGCAACGAAACTATTTCCGCCGCATTGCCTCGGTCAACGCCCTTCAAATTGAACGAAAATGACGCCAGGAATCCTCCTGACGTCACGGCAAAATAATACGAGGGTGCCTCGGGAGGCACCCTCGGTATACCTGTTATGTTGCGGCGGAGGGGCGGCCTGCGATGACCCCGCCCCTCCGGCCGCAGCAGGTAATTACTGGATGTTGACGTAGTACGACGTCGCCAGCAGCTCGGCAGAGGTCTCGATGAACTCGATGTCGTCGAACTCCACGGTGTTCTCCATGATGCTCACTCCTCTTATTCGATTTCCGCCGCTGTGTTCCGGCGGTGATGAAATATTCCCGCGAGGAGGCCTCATCCGTCAATGAGCGAAAAGCTGAACAAGGCGCGCGACATGGAAAGTTGAGCACTTTCTGAATTCCTTCAGGAGTCGGTCCGCTGCCAGCCCGAGTCGCCGTCCGTCGTCGCGCCGGCCGCGGAAACAGAGAAGGAGGCCGTGCCGGACGTCGCGGGGGCGCTCGTGACGACGCCCGTGACGAGGGCCGCGACGATGAGTACGCCAGCCGCGATCATGCCCGGTATCGTTTTCCCGACCGTCATGTCTCTCTCCCCTGTGTTCGGTTCGTTCCGACGGGAGAGATGCTGCCGCGCCGCGGGATCGGCCGACAGGGGAACGCGGCTGGTCAAACCGTCCATGGCCTACTTGGGCCACGTGCTCAACTGCGGACGTGCCCAGTTGGACAAAGAAAAATCCCGGGAGCGCTCGCTCCCGGGACATCTCCTTCCGACCGGTGGTCTCACCCGGCCGTCGCCAGCCGCCGCTCGACCGCTCCGGCCTCGTCGAGCCGCCGCTGGCCGCGGTACAGATCGAGCGCCCCGGCCCACGCCCGGCGGGCCTCGTCGAACCGTCCGACCGCCGCACAGCTGTCGCCGATGCGGTCCAGGGCCCCCGCCTCCTGGTACGTGTTGCCGAGCTCCCGGCACAGGTCGAGCGCCGCCCGATAGCTGACCAGAGCCTCGTCGTGCCGACCGCCCCGTTGCGCGAGCAGTCCGAGGCTGTCGAGCGCCGCCGCCTCGCCTCCGCGGTAGCGGTACTCGCGGGCGATGCCGAGGGCGCGGGCGCAGTACTGCTCGGCCTGCACGAGGTCGCCGAGCCGCGTGTGGTACCAACCCGCCGCGTTCAGCGCGTCGGACTCGGCGCTCCACTCGCCCGCACGCCGGAACAGCCCGGCCGCGCACACCGCGTGACCGAGCGCCTGTGCGTCCCTTCCGGCCATCTCCTCGACCCAGGCGAGGATGTAGTACGCATGGGCCTGCGGTCCGGGCTCGCCGTGGCGCTCCGCGATCCGCACCGCACGGCCCAGTTGGGTGACGGCCCGGGAGTGCAGGCCGGCTCGGCTTGCCGCCTGCCCCGCGTACCGGTGCGCGGTGATCTGGGCCTCCGGGTCGGCCAGCGTGTGGGCGGCGCGCACCGCGTCCGCCCACTGGGCCAGTTGCTCACCGGTGCGACCGCGCCGCACGTAGTGCCCGTTGAGGCAGTTCGCGAGCTGGAACACCACCAGGTGCCTGCCGGTGTCCGCGGCGAGTTCGCGGACGGCGATCAGGGTGTCGTGCTCGGCGTCCAGCCACTTCAGCGCCGCTTCCCTGGAGGCCGGTTCCTCGGGCACACAGCCCGGGCCCGTCGGCGCGAGGGGCAGCGCGCGGTGGTGCGGGGCGATGAGCAGGTCCGCCCGGTGGGCGCTGTGCAGGTAGTGGTCGATCAGGCGGCGCCGCGCCACGCCCTCGCCGCAGCGGGCGACGGCCCGGCGTGCGGCTCCCGGCCGGGCGCGGAAGCGGCCCGGAGCGGTCCGTTCGCACAGTCCGTCGGCCACGAAGCGGTCCAGGAGCACGGCCGCACGGCCCGCGTCGAGGGCCAGCAGCGAGGCGGCCGCGGGCACGGCGATGTCCGGGCCCGGCACGAGTTGCAGCAGTTGGAACGCGTGGTGATAGGCGTGGTCGGCGGGCTCGTACGCGGACAAGGGCCCGTCGTCGGCCCTGGCGCTGCCCCGGGACAGCTGCTTCCGCGCGGAGACGGTCGTGTGTGTGGCGGCCATGGTGTGGCTCCTCGTCGGCCGACGGCCCTGCCGGGTCACAGCAGCGTGAACCGGGCTTCGGGTCGGATGGACATGGGGTCGTTCTCGGTGACGCCGAAGGCCTCGTAGAAAGCCGGGACATGGCCGAGCGCTCCGTTGCAGCGGAACTGCGGCGGGGCATGCCGGTCGTTCGCCAGGCGCTCCCGCATCCGCCCCGGGGTGCGCTTGGCCCGCCACATCGTGGCCCACAGGACGAAGAACCTCCGCGTCTCGGCGACCCGTTCGGCGTCGGTCGGGCCGGTCGATTCCAGGTGGGCGGCGAACGCGCTGTGGGCGACGGCGAGTCCGGTGATGTCGGCGATGTTCTCGCCCAGCGTCCTGGCACCGCTGACGCTCTGCCCGTCCGGGCCGTCCGGGCCGTCGGGGACGTAGCCGTCGTACTGGTCCACGAGCAGCGCGGTCCGGCGCGTGTACTCGGCGCGGTCCGCCTCGGTCCACCACTCGCGCAGCCGGCCGTCGGCGTCGTGGCGCGAGCCGCGGCTGTCGAAGGCGTGGGACATCTCGTGGCAGACGATGGAGCCGAGCAGGGCGAAGTTCCGTGTCATGTCGCCGCCCGCGTCGAACAGGGGCGCCTGCAGCAGGGCGGCGGGAACGACCACCTGGTTCAGCCCGTGCCGGTAGTAGGCGGTGACCGCCTGCGGCGGGACCTTCCACTCCGAGCGGTCGACCGGCCCCGCCAGCCTGCGCAGCTGGCGGTCGAAGCGCCGGGTGCGGCCGCGCCGGACGTTGCCCGGCAGATCGGCGGGGTCGGTGCGCAGTGCGCCGTACGCTGCGGCGTCCCGCGGGTGGCCCAGCTCGAAGTGCATGGCGTCGAGCTTGGCGAGCGCCGCCGCCCGGGTGCTCTCGGCCATCCACCCTGCCTGTTCGAGGCGGCCTCGGTAGGCCTGCACGAGCGCGGCCACCAGATCCTCCGCGGCCTTGCGGGTGCCGGGCGCGAGGTGCTCCTTGAGGTAGCGCTCCCCCACCTCGTCGCCGAGGACGGTCTGCACGAAGGAGGTCGCCCGCATCCACCGGGGCCTCGGCTGCCGCGACCCGGTCAGCACCTGGCCGTAGAAGCGGAAGTTCTCGGCGAACGTCGCGGCGGGTCCGAACGGCGCCTCTTCGTGCACCCGCAGCCAGACCAGCCAGAGCTTCAGGTCCTCGAGGTCCGTGGCCGTCCACCACTGGTCGAGCGCGGTGCGGAAGGGTCCGGGGCGAATCTGCACGGGCGCGCCGGCCGGGATGCCGCCGAGACCTTCCAGCCAGGCGCCCCACGGGAACGAGCCGCTCCCGGCAGCGAGTTCGGCCGCGGTGCAGGTCTGTGCCCTGGCCCTGATGCGGCCCGAGGCGTCCGGCGGGGTGTGGGCGGCGGCGAGCGCGCTCTCCACACGCAGGGCGGCATCCGCCGCGTGCCGGGGGTCCGGCTGCCCGGCGAGCTCCATCATGCGCCGCACATGCTCGGCGTACTGCTCGCGCAGCGGCCCCGCGGAGGGGTCCAGATAGGGGGCCACGCCGCCGGGCAGGGCCAGTCCCGACTGGGTGAGGGTGAGCAGATAACCGCGGGTGCCCGCGGTGTCGGTGGCGACGGTCGCCTCGACGGGACCGCCGACTCCTTCGCGCTGAAGAGCGCCCATCAGCCGGGCCAGCTCCGTCCGGGTGGTGACCGCCCGGACGGTGTCGAGCACCGCGGTGAGATCGGCGGGGCCGCGTTCCTCGATGCCGGCCTCGTCCATGAAGCTGGCGTAGAGATCGGCGATCTGCTGTCCCGGGGTACTGCTGCGGATCACGGCGACGACGTCGTCCTGCACCTTCTCGGCCAGGAGGGACAGCATGGTGGCCTCGGCCCGGTGCCCGGGCAGCTCGAAGGCGTCCGACCACCGGCCGTTGACGTGGGCGTAGAAGTCGTCCTGCGGCCTGGTCGCCGGGTCCGTCTCGACGTCGTGCGCCGTGATCCCGCCGCTCATCGCGATGCGGCCCGGCTCAGGTCGGCCGCTGTGTCCGCGGCCGGTTCCGGGGTGGCCTCGGCGGCCGGGGCCGTGTTGGCCTCCGGGGCGCTGTCGCTCGCCGGGGCGCTGTCGGCCTCCGGCACGGCGTCGTCGGCGGCCCGCAGCACGCCCCGGTGGAAGGCGAGCACGGCCAGCAGCGCACAGGCGCCCGCCAGCAGGAAGGCGTACCGCGGCTCCATGAAGCCGAGGACCACGCCGCCCATCAGATAGCCCACGGCGGGGCCGGTGTTGGACACCGCGCCGAGCGCGGCGAACGCCCTGCCGCGGTGGCTGTCGGGCACCCGCAGGTTGATGACGATGTGGGTGACCGTGGCCTGAGCGCCGTTGCCGAACCCGCCGATCACGTAGAACGGCACGATCCACCAGGCGCCAGGGGCAAGACCCGCGCCCACGATGCCCACCGCGATGCACAGGAACGACCCGATGAGGATCGTCTCGTGGCTGAACCGCTTGATCCGGCGCACCAGGAGCGCACCGGGCACGAGGCCCGCCATCCACGAGGACATGACCAGGCCGTACGTCTCCTCCGACGCGTGGAAGGTGTCCCGCACGTAGAAGACGATCAGGACGTTGATGATGCTCGCGGCGGCCATCACCACACCGCTGATCACCAGTACGGAGCGCAGGAAGCGGTCGGTCGACACGCGGTAGGCGGGACCCGCGGCCTTCTCGGCACCGGCGCCGGCCTTCTTCGCGGGGTCCTTCTTGTGCAGCCGGGTACGGATCGTCAGGGCGCCGAGCACGACGATCCCGAAGGTCGCCGCGTCGATCAGGAGCGAGACGTTGACGCCGAAGTGGGCGGTGAGGAAGCCCGCGATGCCGGGGGCGACGACCATGCCGGTCATGGCGGTGGTCTGTGAGATCCCCGAGGCCCGCGGGACGTTCTCCTTGCCGACCATCGCCCCGGGCAGCCCGGCGAAGACCGGGTGGGTGAAGGCGAGACCGGTGGAGAGCAGGACGGCCAGGACGATCAGCAGGATCGGCGATGTCGTCTGCGTCATCGCCAGACAGACGAGGATCTGCGCCGAGGCGACCGTGACGATCAGCCTGCGGCTGTCGAACCGGTCGGCGAACGCTCCCGTGACGGGTGCGAGCAGGGCGGGCGGCAGGACGGCCGCGAGCAGCATCGCCATGACCGCGTACGATCCGGCGCCGTTCGCCTGGAGCAGCAGGGTCAGGGCGGTGGCGGCCGCGATGTCACCGGCGAAGGAGAGTCCTCGCATTCCGGCGAGGACGTAGACGTCCCGCCAGGCCGGCGCGGCCTCGGCAGCACTCGTGGGCGTCACGGGCCCCTGTGTGGTGTCGGCCATGGTGATGGTTCAGCTCCTCATGTGGTCTGCGGTTTCCAGCACCCCGAGACGGGTCAGCCCCTGGGCTGCGTGCACGGACCGGGCCTCGGAGACGCCCGGGAAGAAGTGGGCCGCCGGGACCACGCCGCCGTTCTCCAGAGAGCGCAGCACGTCGGCGACGGCGTCCGGGACGGCGAGCCGGTGGCCGTTGACGAGCAGTCCGCTCTTCGTGCCGTCGCTCGGTCCGATCTCGACCGGCACGGGGCTGCGGCGCAGCCGGGTGCCGGGAGCGAGCACGTCCGCGGACGCGAGCCGTTCGAACTCGCGCGACCGGCCGGCGCCGGCACGGTGGCGGCCGTCCGCGAGGAGCCGCCCGGCCTCTGCCTGCGCATCGGTTTTCTCGAGCCGGTCGGCGAGCCGGCGCAGCATCCCGCCGAGAGTGGCACCGCCGTCGGCCGCGCCGTCATCGGTCGCGCCGTCCTCGGTCGCACCGTCATCGGTCGCGCCACCGCCGAGGTGCGGGAATCCGTCGAACTCCGGGCCCTGGACCAGGTGCTCCACCGTCTCGCGTACGAGGTCGCGCCAGCGCCGGGGCTCGACGGTGACCGACAGGTGCAGGGACACCTCGGCCTTCGCGGCGGCGGCGTGCGGTGTCCCGTAGGGCAGGTACAGGACATCGCCCGGGCGCAGCGTCGTCTCGATGACGGGCGCGCCGAGGTCCTCGGGCGAGTAGGAGGCCTTGTCGGCACGGCGGTCGCCGGGCGGCTCCCAGATCCGCCAGTCCTTGGTGCCCTCGATCTGGATGACGTAGACGTCGACCGGGTCGTGGTGCGGGGCGTAGCCGTCCTTGCCCGCGGGGGTGAGGAAGGCGACCACCTCGCTGGGGCACGCGAACGTCTGCGCGAAGACGTTCACCAGGTGCCGGGCGGACGGCAGGAAGTGGTTGAGGGCGTTCCAGGTGATGGTGCCGCCGGACCGGAACAGTTCGTAGACCTGTTCCGGAATGACGGCGTCGGTGAGCGCGGCGCCTCGGTCGGCCACGGTGCGGGTGTACGCCTTGGCGGGTACACCGCGGCCGTCCTTGGCGACGCGCAGATAGGAGGGTGACACGGCTTCCATGGCGACGATGTCGTCGAGTTGCCGCACCGAAACGAGGCTCCGGGTGCTGCCTTCGAGCGCACCCCTGCGCAGCAGCGGCTTCTTGTTGAAGTGCTCCGAGAAGAAGACTCCGGCGTCGCCGACGAGGTCCTCGAAGCCGTGGGTGGTCGTGGAGGTGTCCACGCTCTTCGCCTCCAGCAGACGTGACGTTGGCATCCGTTGCTCCCGTTGCTCCCGTTGTTCTCGTTCCGGTGCTTCCGCGCCGCGGTCAGCGCGCCCCTGCGACCTCGAGTACGCCGAGCCGGGTCAGGCCCTGGGCGGCCTTCGTCGCCCGCTCCGCCGGGGCTCCCGGGAAGATCTCGCCGGCGGGGATCGACTCACCGTCGTCGAGGTCCGCGAGGCGCTCGGCCACCGGGGCCGGCACGGCGATCTTGTGGCCGTTGACGGTCATCTGGGTGCGGCCGCCCTCGTTCGCGCCGAACTCCACGGCCGCTCCGGTACGACGCAGCAGGGCGTCCGGGGTGAGCCCGTCCGTCTCGGCGATGGTCTGGAACGTGGTGCCGTGGGAGCTGCCCGGCATGTGGCGGCCCAGGTCGGCGAGCCGGTCCAGCTCGTGGCCTGCCTCGAGCGACTCCATGCGGGCCGCGAGCGAGGTGACCTTCTGCCGGAACATCGACTCCACGCCGGAGCCCCGCAGGTCCCCGATGTGCGGGTACTCGTTGAACTCGGGGTCGTCGGCGACCTGTTCGAAGGTCTCCCGCAGCAGGTCCTTCCACATGCGGGGGCGCATCATGATCGACAGGTGCAGCGACACCTTGTCCTCGGCGGCGGCCGCGTGCGGCGTGTTGTACGGCAGGTAGAGGACGTCGCCGGGCTCCAGGAGGACCTCGATGGCCGGCTCGCCGAGCTGCTCGTCGGTGTAGGAGGCGTTGTCGCCCAGGCGCTCGGCCGGCGGGTTCCACAGCTTCCACCGCTTGGTGCCCTCGAGCTGCACGATGAAGAGGTCGACCGGATCGTGGTGCGGCAGGTAACCCCGCTTCTTGGTGGGGGTCATGAAGCCGACGACATCGGTCCTGACGGCCATCTTGTCGCTGATCATCCGGGTGAAGTCACGGAGTTCAGGGACTATCTGGTTGAGCGAGCACCAGGTGACGGTGGCCCCGGCGCGGAAGAGCTCGTAGATCTTCTCCGGCACGACCGTGTCGGTGATGTTGACGCCCTGGACCACGACGCTGCGCGTGTATCCCTTCTCGGGGACACCGGAGCCGTTGTGGTTCACCTTGATGTAAGGCGGACGGACCACTTCGAGGTGAAGCAGTTCGTCGAGCTTGCGGATGGAGAGGATGTCGCGCACATCCCCCGGCATGCTCGCCTTCCGCAGCATCGGTTTCTTGTTGAAGTACTCGGCAAAGAAGACCTTTTCGTCCCCCACCAGATCTTCGAACTTATAGTTGTTCATCTTCATTCCTTCCGGTGCGCGTCGGCGTGGGACGAACAATGCCTCGATGACGTGACACTGACGTCAGCCCGCTTATGTTGCGGCGGAGGGGCGGCGGACGACGCATACCGCCCCTCCGGCCGCAGCAGGGAATTACTGGATGTTGACGTAGTACGACGTCGCCAGCAGTTCGGCAGAGGTCTCGATGAACTCGATGTCGTCGAACTCCACGGTGTTCTCCATGTTGCTCACTCCTCTTTTTTCTTGGTTTTCCGCCTCTGTGTTTCGGCGGTGATGAGATATTCGCCCGCCGGGGCTTTCCGCGTCAATCGACGAAAACCTGAACAGGGCCGCGGCACGAGCGAGTTGAACATTTCGCCGAACAGTTCCGCGGGTGCGCACACGAAAAACGCGTTCAACCGCGGACGTACGCAGTTGAACGCGATGCGGGGCAGCCGGTACGACCGTCCCCCGAGTCCCCAGAGGGGCTCAGGCCAGGATCGCCGCCAGCCGGCGTACGGCCTCGGTCAGGACGGCGGGAGACAACGTGTACGGAATGCGCAGCCGGTCCTCGTAGAGCCCCGGTTCGGCGCCGAATCGTGCCCCCGCCCCGATGCGCACCCCTTGGGCGAGGGCGCGTTCGGCGAGAGCGGAGGCGATGGGCTGCCCCAGGTCCGCCCACAGCGACAGACCGCCGGGCGGCAGCCTCCAGGACCAGTGCGGCAGATGGCGCTCAAGGGCGTCGACGAGGGCCCGGCGCCGGTGTCGTACCTGATCGACGCGTTCGGCGAGCCAATCGTCCCCTCGCTCGATGAGCGAGAGGGCGAGCAGCTGGTCGAGGACGGAGCCCGATACGTCCACCGTCGCCCGCACCTCGGCCAGTTCGGCGACGAGACTCGGTGAGGCGCGCAGCCAGCCGACGCGCAGCCCGCCCCAGTAGCACTTGCTGAGCGAGCCCACGGAGATGACGTGGTCGGCCCCCGCGCCGTACGTGGCGAACGGCGGTGGTGGCCCCGTGTCCAGAGCCACGTCGGCGAGCGTCTCGTCGACCACCAGCCAGGTACCGGTCCGCCGCGTGGCGCCGAGCACGTCGGCACACTGGTCCGGCGGCATCAGACTGCCGGTGGGGTTGTGAAAGGCCGGGATCAGGTACGCGAGGCGCGGCACGGTCGCGCGCATCGCGGAGGCGAGCACTTCGCCGTCCCAGCCATCCTCGGTGACCGGGACCGGGACGGGGCGCAGTTGGGCACGCCGGATCGCGTCGAGTGCGTTCGGGTACGACGGGGTCTCCACGAGCACCCGGTCGCCCGGGCCGCACAGCAGCGCCAAGGTGAGGCTCAGTGCCTGTTGCGCCCCCGCGGTGACAAGGATCTGCTCCCGGTCCGTGGGCAGACCGCGCGCCGTGTAGCGGGCGGCGACGGCGGTGCGCAGCTCGGGCAGCCCGTAGGGGTGATAGCCGGGGGTGCGGGCGCGATGCGGCAGGCGAAGCGCCGCGTCGGCGAGGTCCGCGGCGAGCACGTCCGGGGCCATCGGCAGCGCGGCCGTGACGAGGTCGACGACGCTCTCCGGCGGCGGCAGCAGCGTGGGGCGGGAGGACCGCGGGAGTGGTGGGTGTGATGGGTGTGGCAGGGAGGGCGGGGACGTCGGGGGCGGTGCGGCGAACGCCCCCGACGACCTTGAGGCCCCCGACACCCCCGGCGCTCCCGCGGGAAACGAACTTTCGGGAAGCACGGTCCAGGTGCCCGACCCGCGTCGGCTGCGGGCGTACCCGCTCTTGCGCAGCAGTTCGTAGGCGGCGCTGACGGTCGTACGGCTCAGCGCGAGTGCGGGGGCCAGCTCCCGTTCCGCGGGCAGCCGCGCGTCGACGGCGATCCTGCCGTCGAGGATGAGCGCGCGGACGCCGGCCGCGAGGTGCCGGTAGGCGGGACGCCCGGCGGCCATGTCCGCCAGCAGGTCCCCGAGCCGCCCGGCCGGGATCACCGCGCCCCGCGCCTGTTGCGTCTGCCCCGCCACCGCGGCGCCCTCCGGCTTCGTCACGCGGGTCAATCTACCGATCCCGCCAATTCGGCGACGCGATACGGAAGTTGAACACCGACCCCGTGCGTACCTGTGCGTACGGGCAGGGAGCCGGAAACAGAACGGCCCCGCCGCCGGTGGAAGGGTTACCGGGGGTGGGGCCGTGGCCTGTGCGGCGGGCGGTTACGCCGTCGGCTCCTCGCCGACGGCGATCTTCGCGTAGTTCGCCAGAGAGCGGTTGTAGCGCGGCAGGTGCTTGGAGAGCGCGCCCAGGGCCAGCGCCGCTGCTTCCCGCTCACGCCCGACGTCGATCAGGGCGAGCGCCAGGAAGGCGGTGACCGCGTCGTCGAGCTTGTCGGAGCCGTTCTCCCGCTCCGCGGTGAGCAGTTCGACGCTCGTCTCCGCGTCACCGAGCGCGCGCATCGTGCTCGACATCTGGATCACGGCTCGCCGCCTGCGCTCTCCGGTAAGCCCGGCCTCCAGCGCCTTCCGGTAGAGCGGTACGGCCGCCTCGCCCTCGCCGGTGGAGTCGTTCGCCGAAGCACGCTCGAAGTACCCGACCGGGTGCCCCTCGGGGAGCTCATCGGCCAGCGCTCCGATCTTCGCGCGGAAGTCAGCTGCGTCGAACTCGCCGATGGCGGCCCACAGGTCCGTGGAGCGCTGCTCCCATTCTGGTGTTGTTGTCATCGCGACAGCTTCACAGAGAAGTGCGCTTTACACCAAGGTCGTTCAGGTGCGCACGGCCGCGCCCTGCGCATCGCCCTTTCGCGGCACCGATCTGTGCGTCAAGGCGCAGGGCCGAACCCCCGGCGATGACGTCGAGATGGCCCATCTGACACGTCGCCACCCGCATGGATGCGGCATCCCGGCGAGTTCGGGTCATGTTCACGCGTACCTCATTGACGCTTCTCCTCGGCCTCCTTAGCTTCATGGCGCACCTGTCGTCACGTCAGCTACAGCCATGGGGGTCCACATGCTCCACCGTCCGGGCCGACGTTCGTGGGGGGCGGCGGCCGTACTCGCGGTGCTCACCGCCGCCGTACCTGTGGCGACGGCGCAGGCCGCGCCGCACAGACCCGGGCCGCTCCCTCTGGAGCGGCTCTTCGACAACAGGGCGGTCAGCGACGACGCGCGGCCCGCCGACGCGGACTTCGACGGCTCGGGCGGCTCTCTCTCGGCGCGGGACCTGACGGCGGCGGGCTGGACTCCGGGCCGTTCGCTCGGCGTGGACGGGGCGAAGCTCACCTGGCCGCGCACCCGCACGGGCCAGGCGGACAACGTCCGATCCGACGGGCAGTCCGTACGCCTTCGCGGGCGCGGGGACGCCCTAGCGTTCCTGGTCGCGGGCACGGGCGGCGACGCGAGCGGCACGGGGACGGTGCGCTACCGGGACGGGTCCAGGGGGACGTACCGCCTGACGGCACCGGACTGGCGCTCGGGCCCCCTCGCCACCAAGGCGGTCGCGCTCCCGCACGTGAACACCCCCGGCGGCCAACTCGCCGAGAAGGCGCGGCTGTACGTGGTGACGGTACCGGTGGCGCGCGGGCGCGAGGTCGCCTCGGTGACCCTGCCGAAGGACCCGGGCGCCCCGGACCTGCACGTCTTCTCGCTCTCCGTGCGCCAGGCGACGAAGGGGTGGACCGGTACCTGGTCGGCATCGACGGCCGGGTACACGGCGGTGGGTCCGTGGGCCGACCGGACCGTGCGCCTCGTCGTCCACACGAGCACGGGCGGGCCGCGGGTGCGGATCCGGCTCGACAACACGTTCGCCTCGGCTCCGGTACGGATCGGAAGTGCGACGGTGGCGGTGCAGGAGTCCGGAGCGGGGGCTCGGGGCGAGCCGCGGCGGCTGTCCTTCGGCGGCAAGGGAGGCACCGAAGTCCCCGCGGGCACGCAGGCGTTCAGCGACCCGCTCGACTTCGACGTGCCCGCGGACACCAACCTCCTGGTCAGCTTCCACCTCCCGGAGATCGTGACGACCGCGCCCGTCCACAGCCAGGCCATCCAGACCTCGTACGTGAGCGGCCCCGGCGACCACGCGGCGGACGGCTCCCCGGAGGCGTACACCTCGACGATCTCCACCTGGCCGCTGCTCACCGGAGTCGACGTGAGCGGCGGGCCCGGTTCCGTAGTGCTGCTCGGCGACTCCATCACGGACGGCGTGAAGTCGACCCAGAACGCGAACCACCGCTGGCCCAACGTGCTCGCGACGCGGCTGCTCCAGCAGGACGAGGTGCCGCGCTTCGGCGTCCTCAACCAGGGGATCTCCGCGAACCGGGTGATCGCGGACCGCTACCCCGGCGACGGCGTCTCCACCGACACGGGCGGCGTGAGCGCGCTGCATCGCCTGGACCGTGATGTGTTCGCCCAGACGTCGGCCCGTACGGTCGTGCTCTTCGAGGGCGTCAACGACGTCCGCTGGGGTGCGCCGGCGGATCAGGTGACGGCCGGGATGCGGGAGATCGCCGAGCGGGCGCACGCGCGGGGCCTGCGGGTGGTGGCGGCGACGATCGCGCCCTGCCAGGGCGAGTCCCTGTGCACGGCGGCTGCGGACGCCGAGCGCGTGAAGATCAACGACTACCTGCGCGGCGGCGACGACTTCGATGCCGTCCTGGACTTCGACGCGGTCCTTCGCGACCCGGCGAATCCCTCGCGGATGCTCGCCGCGTACGACAGCGGGGACCATCTGCATCCGGGCGACGCGGGGCTCGCGGCGATCGCGGAGTCGGTGGATCTGGGGCTGCTGGAGCCGTAGCGACACGGGCTTCCCCGCGCCCCCGAGGGGGCGCGGGGAGCTGGTCAGACCTCCAGGTCCACCACGACCGGCGCGTGGTCGGACGCGCCCTTGCCCTTGCGCTCCTCGCGGTCCACGTACGAGTCCGTCACGGCCTTCGCGAACGCCTCGTTCCCGTACACCAGGTCGATGCGCATGCCGCGGTTCTTGGGGAAGCCGAGCTGGCGGTAGTCCCAGTAGGTGAACGGGTGGTCGTACTTCAGGGGGCGCGGCACGACGTCCGAGAGGCCCGCTTCCCGCAGGGCCGCGAGGGCCGCGCGCTCGGCGGGGGTCACGTGCGTGGCGCCCTCGAACAGGGCGGGGTCCCATACGTCCGCGTCGGTCGGGGCGACATTGAAGTCACCGAGGACCGCGAACGGCCGCGCGCCCGTCGCGTCGGAGGCGACCGCGGCCTTCAGGGCCTCGAACCACTGCAGCTTGTAGCCGTAGTGCGCGTGGTCCACCTCGCGGCCGTTGGGCACGTACACCGACCAGACCCGCGCGGGGCCGCAGGTCGCGGAGATCGCGCGGGGTTCCTGCACCCCTTCGTAGTCGGGGCCGCCGGGCAGGCCGATCGTCACGTCTTCGAGGCCGACCTTGGAGAGCAGCGCGACTCCGTTCCACCGGCCGGTCGCGTTCACCGCCGATTCGTAGCCCAGCTCGCGCAGCTCGTCGGCGGGGAATCCCTCGGCGGTGGTCTTGGTCTCCTGGATGCACAGCACATCCGTACCGCTGCTCTCCAGCCAGGCGAGCAGCCTCGGCAGCCGAGCGGTGATCGAGTTCACGTTCCAGGTGGCAATGCGCATGCTTCACAACCTACCGGCCGCCACTGACAGTGCCGGGGTGGCCGGTCACAGTTCGGCCGACTCCCCCGGAGTGAGCCGCAGGTGCTCGGCGCCGCCGAGGGATCCGATCTGCGAGTCGTAGATGGGGCGGGCCAGATCCGTGAGCAGCGCGTCGTGGACGTCGTAGGCGCGCTGCGGCTTGACCTCGCGGACATAGTCGATGACCTCGGAGATCTTGCTCCAGGGCGCCATCACCGGCAGCATCAGCGTCTCCACCGGCTGGTCGGGGACGGTCAGCGCGTCGCCGGGGTGGAAGACCGAACCGTCCACCAGATAGCCGACGTTGGTGATGCGCGGGATGTCCGGGTGGATCACGGCGTGCAGCTCGCCGTGCACCTGCACGTCGAACCCGGCGGCCGTGAAGGTGTCGCCGTTCCCGACGGTGTGCACCCGCCCCGGGAAGGCTGCCGAGATCTTCTCCGCGACGGAGCGCAGGGTCCAGATCTCGGCTGCCGCGTTGGCCTCCATGGCGGCGCGCAGCCGGTCCTCGTTGAAGTGGTCGGGGTGCTCGTGCGTGACCAGGATCGCGTCGGCGCCGAGCGCCGCGTCCTCCTCGGTGAAGCCGCCCGGGTCGATGACGAGCCTCTGACCGTCCCTCTCCAGGCGGACACAGGCGTGCGTCTTCTTGGTGAGCTTGATGCGCTTCGCGGCAGTCGTCATGCCCCCATCCTGCTACTCCTGGGGCGTGGTTTCCTCTCGGATCACGGCCTGGGCGACCTTGAAGGCGGAGTTCGCCGCGGGTACGCCGCAGTAGACCGCCGCCTGGAGCAGCACTTCCTTGATCTCCTGCGGAGTGAGGCCGTTGCGCAGGGCGGCGCGGGTGTGGAAGGCCAGCTCGTCGAGGTGGCCGCCCGCCACGAGCGCGGTGAGGGTCACGCAGCTGCGGGAGCGCCGGTCGAGGCCGGGCCGGTTCCAGACCTCGCCCCAGGCGTAGCGCGTGATGAGCTCCTGGAAGTCCTCGGAGAAGTCGTCGGCCGCGGCGAGCGCGCGGTCGACGTGCGCGTCGCCGAGCACCTCGCGGCGGACCTTGATCCCCGCCTCGTACGGGTCGGGGCGCCCGCCGCCCACGGCTTCGGGCTGCTCCGTGGGGCCGATCTCGGCGACGGGGAAGACAGGGATCGGCGGTGCGAGCACCGGCTTGACCGGCGGCGCGCCGATCGCCGCGTGCGTACCCGTGTCGTTCGCGAGCGGCCAGGCGGTGGAGAAGTGCCGTACGAGGAGGTCGGTGACAGCGGCGGGCTGCTCGACGGGCGCGAGGTGCGATGCGCCCGGCACCACGGCGAGGCGGGCGTCCGGTATGCCGGCGACGAGCGTACGGGCCTCGCCCTGCCCGGTGACCTGGTCCTCCGACCCGACCAGGACGAGCGTGGGCACGCCGATGCGCCCCAGCTCGGCGCGCACGTCGAAGGCGGCAAGGGCCTCGCAGGCGGCGATGTAGCAGCCGGGGTCGGTCGTACGCACCATCTGTACGGCCCAGTCGGTGATCGCGGGCTGCGCGGCGGCGAAGCCGGGCGTGAACCAGCGCTCGGGGGACGTGCGCGCGATGGGGTCGAGGCCGTTGCTGCGCACGATGACGCCGCGCTGGCGGAACTCGTCGGCGCTGCCGAAGCGCGGCGATGCGGATATCAGCGCCAGGGAGGCGACGCGCTGCGGGTGGCGCAGGGCGAGCTCGGCGCCGATCGCGCCGCCGAACGCGCAGCCCGCGTAGCCGAAGCGCTGCACGCCGACCTCGTCGAGCGTGGCCAGGAGCCGCTGGGCGAGCTCGCCGACGGAGCCGCAGGGGTGCGCGGGGGCGCCCCCGTGTCCGGGCATGTCGAAGCGGAACACGCGCCACTGCTTGATCAGCTCGGGCACCTGCCGGTCCCACATGTGCCAGGTGGTACCGAGCGAGGGCCCGAGGATCAGCACGGGTGCGTCTTCGGGGCCGTCGAAGCGGTACTGGAGGGCAGGGGTAGTCGTCTCGCTCACCGCTCTACGCTAACGGTCGGAGCTGACGCGTGAGTAAGAGGGTGCCAAAGGTCTCACCGGAAAAGCGCGCCCCGCCGCGGGTTCCGGCACCGCATGCACCCTGAACTACCGCCGCCACCAGGGGCGTTCATCTCGCACCCCGCCCCACGCCACCGACCACACACCGGAGGCGTTCTGTGGAGATCTTCCATACGAGGGTGATCATGAGCGTGATGTGATGCGCGCGAAGAGACCGCGCGCAGAACACCCCGAAGCGCGCAGAACATCTGAAAGGAACCACGCATGAGCGAGGCCCCGCCCTACATCGACGCCGAGGCGATCGCCCGGCTCGTTCCGATGTCCGCCGCCGTCGAGGCGGTGGAGGCCGTCCTGCGGACTGGTCTGGACCCGGAGGCCGAGCCTCCGCGGGGAGTCGTGGGTGTACCGGGAGGCCAACTGCTCCTGATGCCGTCCTCCACGACGGCGTACACCGGCGTGAAGATCGCCACGGTCACCCCGGAGAACGCGGCCCGCGACCTCCCCCGTATCCAGGGCGTGTACCTCCTCCTGGACGGAACGACCCACACGCCCCTGGCCCTCCTCGACGGCATCGCGCTGACGTCCCTGCGGACCCCCGCGGTGTCGGGCGCGGCGATCAACCACCTGGCGGTCCCGGAGGCCCGCCGCCTCTTGGTCTTCGGCACCGGGCCCCAGGCCTGGGGCCACGTGGAGGCGGTCCGCGCGGTGCGCCCGTCGCTGACCCACGTGGACGTGGTGGCGCGGAACCCGGAGCGGGTGGCGGCCTTCGTGGACCGGTGCCGCGATGCGGGCCTGTCGGCGGCGCCCGCGACCCCGGCGGACGTCGCCACCGCCGACGTCGTCTGCTGCTGCACCACGGCCCGCGAACCGCTCTTCGACAGCGCACTGCTGCCGCCCCACGCCACGGTCGCCGCGGTGGGGTCGCACGAGCCGGACGCACGCGAGGTCGACGAAGAACTGCTGCGCCGCGGGCTGGTGGTGGCCGAGTCCCACGAGGTGGCACTGCGCGAGTGCGGCGACATCGTGCTCGCGGTGGACGCGGGCGCCTTCGCCATGAGCCGCCTGCGCACGCTGGCCGAGCTGGTGCGGGGCGAGGTGAAGCTCGCCGAGGACCGTCCCCGCTTGTTCAAGTCGGCGGGGATGGCCTGGGAGGACCTGGGCGTGGGAGCGGCCGCCTACGAGCGGTGGGCGGGCCTCTGCTGACCTCGGCTACCCACCCTCAGACCACCGTCACGGCGTGCCGCACAACCGCATCGAACAGATACCCCTGACTGTTGTGCACCGTCGCCTCCGGCTGGGTTCGGCCGGTGCTGTCCGTGGCGCGGGCCAGGAGTGTCGTCGGGCCCCGGGACCCGGGGCGCCAGGGAATGGTCCAGCGGGTCCAAGTGGCGCGGTGCGGGGTGTCCTTGAGGCGGGCCCGGTGCCATGTCGTGCCCGCGTCCGTGCTGATGTCCACGCGGGTGATCGCGCCCGCGGCCGACCACGAGCGGCCCGTGAGGTGGTGGGTCGTGGCCGCGTCGACGCTTGCGTTCAAGGGGAGTTCGAAGGCGGACTTCAGGGTCTGGCGGGTCAGGGGGGTGCTGCCCTCCGGCGGGTAGTGCTCGCCGAACAGGCGGTAGAACTGCGTGTTCCACGGGGAGTAGAGCGGCTGCGCCGAGACTTCGATGTCGCCCACCCATTTGATCGACGCGATGCCCACCCACGCCGGGACCAGGACCCTCACCGGGTAGCCGTGGTCAGGAGGGAGCGGGGCGCCGTTCATCTCGTAGGCGAGGATGACGTCGTCGAGCGCCTTGGAGATCGGGAGCGGGCGGCGCACCCTGCCCAGGTTCGTGCCGTCGTCCGTGACGTAGTCCGCGTCCAGGCCCCTGGGCAGTACGTCCACCGCGTCGCGGGACACACCTGCCCGGCGCAGGACTTCGGAGAGGTGTACGCCGCGCCAGCGGGCGTTGCCGATCGCGCCCAGGGTCCAGGCCGTGCCCGAGGCGGGCTGACCCTGCTGGGTGGTGAAGAAACTCCTGCCGTTGCCCGCGCATTCGACGAAGGCGGTGCGCGTCACCGACGGGAGTTTCCTGAGGTCCGCGAGCGTGAACTCCCTTGCCCCGCCGCCCTTCAGGCCGTCGCCCCAGATCTTCAGGCTCCACGTCCCGGCGTCCAGGCGCGGCGTCGCCGTGTGGTTGCGCACGAAGAAGTGGGACGCGGGGGTGAGGAAGGGGGTCCCCGCGAGGGCCTCGAACTTCGTCTCCGCGTTCGTGCCCCGGATCGTGAAGCGGTCGGCGGGCAGCGGCTTCACGATTCCGGAAGCGGCCGCGGTGGTCGGTGCCGCACCAGCCTCGGTGGTCGGCGCCGCACCGGTGGCCGCCGTCGCCCGCGGTGCTCCCAGCGCCGGGAGCGCGCCCGCGGCACCCGCCGTGACCGACGCCGCGGCAAGGAGCCGCAGCATGTCCCTGCGGGCGACCCCGTCCGCGCGCGCCTCCCCCGCGAGCCACTGGGCACGCCGGCGTCTGTCGTACCCCTCTTCGGATGCCCCTTCGGACGTCTCTTTGGAGATCATGCGCGTCATCGTACGAGTCGACCGCGCGGCAACTCACCGATGAAACACGCCAGTTACGGGGTTGTCGTAGACACTACATAGACCATGGGGTGATCCCGGTTGACGCGGTTCACCACCACGTCCAGGGTCGGCGCCGGGTCCTTCTTCTGATGGGTGAGTCCCAGCCAGGGGCCCGGATCCGTGAACTGCCAGCCGACCACCTTGCGGTCGCGCTTGCTGATCGTTATGTCGTTCCTCTCCAGCTCGCCGGTGCTCGTGCCGATCTGCTTGAGGAACTTGTCCAGGCCCTTGTTGCTCGTCAGGAACTGGGCGTACAGGCGACTGGTGCGCCAGTTGTTCGTCTCGTAGTAGGCGACTTCCCTGGAGTACGGGGCGATCGGCACGTCGTAGAGGCGGCGCTGCACCTTGGAGGGCCAGCCGGCGGTGAGGCCGGTCGCGGAGTACTTGGCCTCCTTGTCGCGGCCGCTGTTGCGGCTCTGGTTCGCGGAGATCACCAGATAGCCGGCCGGTACGCCGATCAGGAGCACGATGATCGTGGCCGTCAGCCAGCGGCGGCGGATCATGTGGCGGCGGCCCTCTCGGGGGCGGCCACCCTCGTCGGCGGTATCCGGGGATTCCGGAGACTCCGGGGACGAGGGCTGGCGGGGGACGGTCATCTGTCTACTGAGTTCCCTGAGAGGTGCGGTCGTTGGTGCGGCGGGCTTCGGCGTAACGCTCGTAGCGTTCGTGGCGCTCCACCCGGCGGCGGTTCGCCCGGCGGAAGCGGCGGGCCACCAGGCGGGCCAGGTCGGCGGCGCCCACCATGCCCGCCTCGGGGCCGAGCTGGGCGCGGGCGATACGGGCCTCGGGGCGGTAGCCGCGCCCCGTCAGCTGACGGCGGAAGGCGTCGCGTGCCGGGCCGATCAGGAGGTCGTCGGCGGCCGAGACGCCGCCGCCGATGACGAAGCAGGAGGGGTCGAGGGCCGCCGCGAGGTTCGCGATGCCGACGCCCAGCCACTGGCCGATGTCCTGGAGGAGCTCGACGCACATCGCGTCGCCGTCCCGGGCCAGCTCGGTGATCAGGGGGCCGGTGATGTCGGGGATGTTGCCCTTGACCCGCTCGATGATCCCGTACGCGACCGGCGAGTCGGCCGCTGCGAGCTCGCGGGCCTCCCTGACCAGGGCGTTGCCGGAGCTGTACTGCTCCCAGCAGCCGCGGTTGCCGCACGGGCAGCGGTGGCCGCCGGGGACGACCTGCATATGGCCGAACTCCCCGGCCACCCCGAACTTGCCGCGCTTGACCTGACCGTCCTCCAGGATCGCGCCGCCGATGCCCGTACCCAGCGTGATCATGACCAGGTGGTCCTCGCCGCGGGCCGCGCCGAAGCGCCACTCCGCCCAGGCGGCGGTGTTCGCGTCGTTGTCGACGAGCACGGGGACCGCGAGGCGGCCGGAGATGCGGTCGCGGAGGGGTTCGTTGCGCCAGGAGAGGTGCGGGGCGAACAGGACGCGGTTGCGGTCCGCGTCGACCCAGCCCGCCGCGCCGATGCCCACCGCGTGCACGTCGTGCCGGTCGGAGAGGTCCAGGACCAGCTCGACGATGGTGTCCTCGACGACCTTGGGGCTCTTGGACTTGTCCGGGGTCTCCGTACGGAGGGTCTCCAGGATGTTTCCGTCGGCGTCGACGACGCCCGCCATCACCTTCGTGCCGCCGATGTCGATGCCGACGGTGGGGACGCGGGGCGCCGTCAGATGTGATCGGCGCTCACGCGTGCCCACGGTCCGCAGAACGGTGGCTCGGGCGGAGCCGCGGTGCGCGAGGTCGCGGTAGGTGCTCATTGCGGCGATTCTGCCTCACGCTCGCGGGGGCGCGCACAACGGGACTCCGGGCGCCCGGAAACCCGGGGGCGCCCCGTAGGGGCGCGGGGAACTGCGCGAGCAACCACAGAAAAGCCGCAGTCGCGTCTGCCGGGCGGC
>NZ_JBSGSG010000031.1:0-91626 GCF_053606765.1 Streptomyces sp. NPDC055189 | reverse complement strand
GGGGTGGCCGGTCCCGGCCACCCCCGCTCTCCGCCCAACTGTCAGCCGTCCAGCTGCTGAAGCGTCGCGTTCGAAGGACCGCGCCGGGACTGCTCGTCCCGTGCCACGTCCTCGGCCGCGCCGAGCACGCGGACCGCGTTCTGCCACGTCAGCTTGGCCAGGTCCGCCTTCGACCAGCCGCGGGTCAGGAGCTCCGCGATCAGGTTCGGGTAGCCCGAGACGTCGTCGAGGCCGTCCGGCGTGAACGCCGTGCCGTCGTAGTCGCCGCCGATGCCGATGTGGTCGACGCCCGCGACCTCGCGCATGTGGTCGAGGTGGTCGGCGACCGTCGCTGCCGTGGCGACGGGGCGCGGCGTGGACTCCTCGAAGGCCGCGTGGACCTTCATCGCCTCCGGCGTCGTGTCCAGGTGGTGGAAGCCGTGCGCCCGCATGTTCTCGTCGGCCGCCGCCGTCCAGTCGACCGCCGCCTGGAGGACGAACTTCGGCACGAAGGTGGCCATCGCGACGCCGCCGTTCGCGGACAGCCGCTCAAGGACGTCGTCGGGGATGTTGCGCGGGTGGTCGCACACCGCGCGCGACGAGGAGTGCGAGAAGATCACCGGGGCCACGGAGGTGTCCAGGGCCGCGCGCATCGTCGTCGCCGCCACGTGCGAGAGGTCCACGAGCATGCCGCTGCGGTTCATCTCGCGTACGACCTCGCGGCCGAACGCGGAGAGGCCGCCGACGCCGGGTTCGTCCGTCGCGGAGTCCGCCCAGGCGATGTTGTCGTTGTGCGTCAGCGTCATGTAGCGGACGCCGAGCGCGTGCAACGCCCGCAGGGTCGCCAGGGAGTTGTTGATGGAGTGGCCGCCCTCGGCGCCCATCAGGGACGCGATACGGCCTTCCGCCCGCGCCGCCTCCATGTCCGCTGCCGTCAGCGCGCGCCGCAGGTCAGCCGGGTAGCGCGTGAGCAACTGGTCCACGCAGTCGATCTGTTCGAGCGTGGCGCTCACCGCCGCGTCGCCCGTCAGGTCCGTGCGGACGTACACCGACCAGAACTGCGCACCGACGCCGCCCGCCCGCAGGCGCGCGATGTCCGTGTGGAGGCTGCCCGTCTGGTCGGTCGCGATGTCGAGGCGGTCGATGTCGTAACCGGCCTTCTCGCGCAGCGCCCAGGGCAGGTCGTTGTGGCCGTCGACCACGGGGAACTCAGCCAGAAACGCGCGGGCGTCGTCGAGGGACGTCATGCCGCTCACTTCCCCGAGCCGAAGCCGAAGCCGGACCCCGCGCCCTCGACCTTGGTGCGCAGGCGCTTGCCCTTCTCCGTGGCTTGTTCGTTCAGCTCCTGCTGGAACTCCCGCATACGACCGAGGAGTTCGGGGTCGTGCGCGGCGAGGATGCGCGCCGCGAGGAGGCCCGCGTTGCGCGCGCCGCCCACCGAGACCGTCGCCACCGGGACGCCCGCGGGCATCTGCACGATGGACAGGAGCGAGTCCATGCCGTCGAGGTACTTGAGCGGTACGGGCACGCCGATGACGGGCAGCGGGGTCACCGAAGCGAGCATGCCCGGCAGGTGCGCGGCGCCGCCGGCCCCGGCGATGATCGCCTTGAGACCGCGGTCGGCCGCCTCCTCGCCGTACGCGACCATCTCGCGCGGCATGCGGTGCGCCGATACGACGTCGACCTCGTAGGGGATCTCGAACTCGTCGAGAGCCTTGGCCGCGGCCTCCATGACCGGCCAGTCCGAGTCCGAGCCCATCACGATGCCAACTACAGGTGCGGTCATTCGGTGATCGTTCCTCTGAGATAGCCGGCCGCGTGACGCGCGCGCTCCAGCACGTCGTCCAGGTCGTCGCCGTAGGTGTTGACGTGGCCGACCTTGCGGCCCGGCTTCACGTCCTTGCCGTACATGTGGATCTTCAACTGCGGGTCGCGCGCCATGCAGTGCAGGTACGCCTGGTACATGTCCGGGTAGTCGCCGCCCAGGACATTGGCCATGACCGTCCACTTCGCCCGCGGGCGCGGGTCGCCGAGGGGGAGGTCGAGCACCGCGCGCACGTGGTTGGCGAACTGGGACGTGATCGCGCCGTCCTGGGTCCAGTGGCCCGAGTTGTGCGGGCGCATCGCGAGCTCGTTGACCAGGATGCGGCCGTCGCGCGTCTCGAAGAGCTCGACCGCGAGGTGGCCGACCACGCCGAGCTCCTTGGCGATGCGCAGGGCCAGCTCCGCCGCCGCGCCCGCGAGGTCCTCGGAGAGACCGGGGGCCGGGGCGATCACCGTGTCGCAGACGCCGTCGACCTGCTGCGACTCGACGACGGGATAGGCCACGGCCTGGCCGTGCGGCGAGCGGACGACGTTCGCCGCGAGCTCCCGCAGGAAGTCGACCTTCTCCTCGGCCAGGACCGGGACACCGGCCCGGAAGGGATCTTCGGCGTCCTCGACGGAACGGACGAACCACACCCCCTTTCCGTCATAGCCGCCACGCACCGTCTTGAGGATCACGGGGAAGCCGTCGCCTTCGGCCGCGAAGGCCGCCACGTCCGCCGGATCGCGCACGATCCGGTGGCGTGGGCACGGCACACCGATCTCCGTGAGCTTCTCGCGCATGACGCCCTTGTCCTGGGCGTGCACCAGCGCGTCGGGCCCGGGGCGCACGGGGATGCCGTCCGCCTCCAGGGCCCGTAGATGCTCGGTGGGTACGTGTTCGTGATCAAAAGTGATCACGTCGCAGCCCCTCGCGAACTCGCGCAGCGTGTCGAGGTCGCGATAGTCGCCGATGACGACATCGCCGACGACCTGCGCCGCGGAGTCCTGAGGGGTGTCACTGAGGAGCTTGAACTTAAGGCCGAGGGGGATACCCGCCTCGTGGGTCATGCGGGCGAGCTGACCGCCGCCGACCATGCCGACTACCGGGAACGTCACACCCCCAGGGTATCGGCCTGTATCAGCCAGGTCGGAACGGCCGGTTTCCGTGCACCGTACGGGCTCTCCCGTCACAGAGCCGCCACAGTGTGGAAGCGTCCACGCGCAACGGGCGGGGGTCGCTGGTTAGCATGGCTGGGTTGACGCGACCGAATCACCAAATACGTCGACGAGACGAAGACCGAACGAATCGACGACGGGGGTTGGGGCGACCACCATGACGGAACGTGGCGCACTACGGGTGCGAATGGAGCAGCTCGCGCGCGAAGTGGCCAAGTTCGGGGCGGTGGGAGCCCTGGGCACGCTGGTGAATTTCGGCGTATCCAACCTGCTGTGGCACATGACGAGCCTGCAGGCCGTGCGCGCGAACGTGATCGCCACGGTCGTCGCCATCGCCTTCAACTACGTGGGTTTCCGTTACTTCACGTACAAGGACCGCGACAAGAGCTCCCGCACCAAGGAGCTCACGCTGTTCCTGATGTTCAGCGCGGTCGGCCTGGTGATCGAGAACGGCGTTCTGTACGCGGCGATCTACGGCTTCGACTGGGACAGCCCGCTCCAGCGCAACATCTTCAAGTTCGTGGGCATCGGCATCGCCACCTGCTTCCGCTTCTGGTCCTACCGCACCTGGGTCTTCAAGACGCTGCCCGCGCGGGAGGCCGTCGCCCGTGCGGAATCGTTCCTGGACGACGAGTCCGCGGCCGTGACGGCCGAGGAGAAGCGGCCGGCCGCGCGGCGCGCCTAACGCAGCGTCTCGGGCTCTTGGGCCCGCTTGGGCGGCGTACGCGACAGGAACAGGCCGAACACCGGCGGCTTGGTCTGCAGCATCTCCAGGCGGCCGCCGTCGGCCTCGGCCAGATCCCGGGCGACCGCCAGGCCGATACCCGTCGAATTGCGGCCGCTGATGGTGCGCTCGAAGATCCGCGCGCCGAGATCGGCGGGGACGCCGGGCCCGTCGTCCGTGACCTCGACGACCGTCTGGTTGCCCGTGACGCGGGTGCGCAGGGCCACGGTGCCGCCGCCGTGCATGAGGGAGTTCTCGATGAGCGCCGCGAGGACCTGTGCGACCGCGCCGGGCGTGCCCACGGCCCGCAGGTGCCGCTTGCCCGAGCTGACGATGGCACGGCCCGCGCTGCGGTAGGCCGGGCGCCACTCCTCCAGCTGCTGCTTGATGACCTCGTCCAGGTCGAAGGAGACGGCGGAGCCCGTACGCGGGTCGCGTGAGTTCGTGAGCAGCCGCTGTACGACGTCGGTGAGGCGCTCGACCTGCGCGAGCGCGATCGTGGCCTCCTCCTTCACCGTGTCCAGGTCATCGGTGACGGTGATCTCCTCCAGGCGCATGGAGAGGGCCGTCAGGGGCGTACGGAGCTGGTGCGAGGCATCCGCGGCGAGCCGTCGCTCGGCGGTCAGCATCCGGGCGATCCGCTCGGCGCTGCCGTCAAGGACGTCCGCAACGCGGTCAAGCTCCGGCACCCCGTACCGCTTGTGGCGGGGCCTGGGGTCGCCCGAGCCGAGGCGCTCGGCGGTCTCCGCGAGGTCGGTGAGCGGCGATGCGAGGCGGTTGGCCTGGCGTACGGCGAGGAGCACGGCGGCGACGATCGCGAGCAGCGCCACCGCGGCGATGATCAGCAGGGTGCGGCCGACTTCCTGGGTGACGGCCGTACGGGGCTCCTCGACGGTGACCTTCTCGCCCTCCTCGCCGTCGGCCGTGTCGTGGATGACGTCGCCGGTGGGGCGTTCGCCGATCTCGATGGGGGCGCGGCCGGGGATCTCGATGAGGGCGTAGCGGTCGGTGTCGACCGCGGCGACGTCACGCAGGATCTCGGCGTTGATCCGCTCGTCGCTGATGAGCCTGCTGTCCACGATGCTGGCCAGGCGGAGGGCCTCGCTTGTTACTCGCTCCTGAGCGCTGCTGCTGATGGTCCTCGTCTCGACGATGACGAGGCTCACCCCGAAGACCGCGATCACTACGAGGACTACGGCGAGGGTGCTGCTGATCAGTCGGCGGCGCATTTACTCAGTGTCGCCGATCGAAGCGCCCCTCAGGGTGCGGGGAACGTGCCCCGCAGGGGCGCGGGGAACTGCGCGGCCAGCCACGACGGAGTCGCAGACGCGTCCGGCCGCGACGGTTTTACGGCGGGTGCGGGTCGTCTTGGGTTGCTCGCGCAGTTCCCCGCGCCCCTTACGGGGCACGTTGCTCGCGCCCCTGCGGGGCGCTGCCCCTAACTTTTCTCGAAGCGGAAGCCGACGCCCCGCACCGTGGCGATGTAGCGGGGATTCGCCGCGTCGTCGCCCAGCTTCTTGCGGAGCCAGGAGATGTGCATGTCCAGGGTCTTGGTGGACGACCACCACGTGGTGTCCCAGACCTCGCGCATCAGCTGGTCACGCGTGACCACGCGACCCGCGTCGCGGACCAGGACCCGGAGCAGGTCGAACTCCTTGGCCGTGAGCTGGAGCTCCTCCTCGCCCATCCAGGCCCGGTGCGACTCGACGTCGATCCGTACGCCGTGCGTGGCCGGCGCCTGCTGCGGCTCGGCGGCCCCGCGCCGGAGCAGGGCCCGGACCCGGGCGAGCAGTTCGGCGAGCCGGAAGGGTTTGGTCACGTAGTCGTCGGCGCCCGCGTCCAGGCCGACGACGGTGTCCACCTCGTCGGCGCGGGCGGTCAGGATGAGGATCGGCGCCGTGTGCCCCTCGGCACGGAGGCGACGGGCGACCTCGAGGCCGTCCATCCCGGGCAGGCCCAGGTCGAGTACGACTAGGTCGACGCTGCCCTGCAGCCCGGCGTCGAGGGCGGTCGGGCCGTCCTCACGCACTTCGACCTCGTACCCCTCCCTGCGCAGGGCACGGGCCAGCGGCTCCGAGATGGACGCGTCGTCCTCGGCGAGCAGTACACGGGTCATGGAGTGATGGTAGTCCGCGCCGGACGACCGTCGTGGGGTGATCGCCCGCTGGCGTTCGACGCCTGCGGCTATGGGGTGCGATCCTGTGGATCACCTTCAAATGTGGGCGGCGGTTCCACCGTAACCTGTGATCCATCTCTCAAGTCCTTCCATATGCCACCTTCACATGGCGTATGGTGACCCAACGCCTGATGCACTATCCAAGGACCTTTGGCCCGCTGTGCGGCCTTAGGTCTCTTTTATGTGCGGGCTGGCTGCGCCAGCCTTAGAAGGAATGACCTGTGGTCGGGCCCTGCGCGTGCACCTGCGCCAGGGCGTGGATCTCGGAGTCGCCGTCCAGCGCCCTCCTCGAACGGAGCGCGAACTCCCCCCGGGCGTGGGGGTGTGCGGGCGATACGACCCCGGTGCCGACCGCCCCCCACCGGGCGCGCACACGCTCTTGCCGCGCGTCCCGAACTCACGAGGATCGACCCATGGCGTCCAGCCTGACGAAGGACTCCGCCGGTACCCCTGGCTCTGAGAAGACCTTCTTCGGCCACCCCCGCGGACTGGCCACACTCTTCATGACCGAGATGTGGGAGCGTTACAGCTTCTACGGCATGAAGGCACTGCTCCCGCTGTACCTGATCGCCCCCGGCGGCATGAACATGTCGGCCACGACGGCGACGGCGATCTACTCCGTCTACATGTCGATGGTCTACCTGCTCGCCATGCCCGGCGGCTGGGTCGCGGACCGTTTCTGGGGACCGCGCAAGACGGTCGCCATCGGCGCCGGCGTGGTCATCCTCGGCCACATCACGCTCGCCCTGCCGAGCTCGGCCTCCTTCTTCGCCGGTCTCGCGCTCGTCGCGCTCGGCTCCGGCCTCCTGAAGGCCAACATCTCCACGATGGTCGGCCACCTCTACGACGGCCCGGAGGACCCGCGCCGTGACGGTGGCTTCACGCTGTTCTACATCGGCATCAACATGGGTGCCTTCCTCGCCCCGCTGACGATCGGCACCGTGGGCGAGAACGTCAACTGGCACTTCGGCTTCGCGCTCGCCGCGGTCGGCATGGCGCTCGGCCTGGCCCAGTTCATGCTCGGCTCGCGCCACCTGAGCGGCGAGAGCAGCGTCGTCTCGCAGCCCGCGACGCCCGAGCAGCGCAAGTCCGCCCTGCGCACCGGCCTGATCTGGCTGATCGTGGCCGCCGCGCTCTACACGTTCCTCGCCGTGACCGGCAACTTCGCCGACTGGGCGCTGATGCCGCTCACCATCGCCGGTCTGGTCATCCCGGTCACCGTCCTGGTCCGCATGAAGCGCGACAAGGAACTGACGACCCTGGAGCAGTCCAAGCTCTCCGGCTACGTCTGGTTCTTCATCGTCGCCGCCGTCTTCTGGATGATCTACGACCAGAACGGCTCGACCCTGTCGATCTTCGGCGAGCACTCCACGACGAACAACCTGCTCGGGTTCGACTTCCCGACCTCCTGGTACCAGTCGCTGAACCCGATCTTCATCATGGCGCTGGCCCCCGTGGTCGCCTCGGCTTGGCTGTGGCTGAACAAGCGGGGCAAGGAGCCGAGCACGGCGGTCAAGTTCGCCTCCAGCCTCACGCTGATCGGCATCTCCTTCCTCGTCTTCCTCATCCCGCTGATCGACACCGCCAACAACGGCGGCAAGGTCAGCCCGATGTGGCTGGTCGCGATCTACTTCATCCAGACCGTCGGCGAGCTCTGCCTCTCCCCGGTCGGCCTCTCCGTGACCACGAAGATGGCCCCGGCGAAGTACACCGCCCAGATGATGGGTGTCTGGTTCCTCGCGGTCACCGCGGGCGACTCCGTCACCGGCCTGCTGACCTCGCCGCAGCTCGGCATCGACCTGAACAACTCGGGTGCGGTGGCCGTGGAGGCGATCATCGCGGTCATCGCGGGCTTCGGCATCTATCTGAACCGCAAGAAGGTCAAGGAACTGATGGGTTCCGTCAACTGATCTGACGTCGACCGGGCCCGCCCCTGCGGGCCTGCGCAAGACGGCGAAGGGCCGCCGCACCCGAGGGTGCGGCGGCCCTTCGCGTTCAGCCGCCCACTCGCGTCGGCTCACGTCCACTCGCGCGAACAGAGGATCGTTCGCTAACCCGTGGTGATGACGCAGAACGTTTCTGCGGCGGTCCCAGGTCCTGGCGGTGAAGCATCTGCCCATGCGCCGTACCTTGCCGGTCCTCGCCCTCTGCGTGGCGTTGCTCTCGTCCAGTGCCGCCGTCGAGGCCGCCCCCGAGCCGCCGCCGGCCCCGACCTTCTCGTACGGGCAGCACGCCCGCCAGAACATCACCGTGTACGGCGACCGGTCCGGGCACCCCGCCCTGATGATCCTGCACGGCGGCTCCTGGCTGCGGGACACCGACTGGAGCGGGTGGGCGCGGTGGTTCGCGGCGCGCGGGTTCACCGTCTACGACACCGACTACCGGCTGGCCTCCGACGCCGCCTGGCCCGCGCAGCGCGATGACGTGCTCGCGGCCCTGCGGTGGGTGAAGCGGCGGGGCGGCGGCACGCCCGTCGTGCTCGGTTCGTCCGCGGGCGGGCATCTCGCCGTCAGCGCCGCGACCTACGGCGCCGGGCGCAAGCGGGTGCGGGCCGTGGCGGCGCTCTCCCCCGTGGCCTCGCCCTACCGGGCCTGGACGGACGGCGGGATGACCGCCGCGTCTTCTGCCCAGCGCGGGCTGCGGGGGGCGGCCGAGCGGCTCGCGGGGTGCTCGGCCGCCACCGGCGGGCAGCGGTGCCTGGCCCGCTGGGAAGATCTCGCCGCCAAGTCGCATGCCTCGGGCACGAACGACGCCCCGATGCTCCTCACGCACTCGGCGGCGGACTTCGTGCCGGTGGCGCACTCCACGGACCTGGCCCATGCCCAGACGGTGGCGGGGCTGCGGGACGTCACCGTGCGCATCGAGCCGGGCTCGGCGCACGGGGGCGTACTCCTCAAGGATCCGGGCCTCGCACAGGCGGTACTGAAGTGGCTCCGGAAGAGGACCGCCCCGTAAGGGGCGCGGGGAACTGCGCGGCCAGCCACGACGGACCCGCGGTCGCGTCTGCCTCCCTGCGGAGCAACGGCGGGTGCGGGTCGTGTCTGGTTGCTCGCGCAGTTCCCCGCGCCCCTTCGGGCGCTTTTAGCGCAGGTTCCTCCTTCGTGCGGGGAGGAAGGTGAAGACCGCGCCGCCGAGGAGGATCACGGTGCCCGCGACAAGGCCGAGGGCCCGCAACGCGCCGTTGTCGTCGGCGCCGGTCTCAGCGAGGTCGCCACCACCCGCCCCGCCGGCCGACGCAGGGCCACCCGCAGAGCCGCTGTCACCGGCGTCGGAACCGCCCGCGCCGCCCGGGACCGCCGCCGTGTCGATCTCCAGGGACACCTCGGACTTGGACGGGGTGCAGGTCGTCGTCGTACCGAGGGCCTTGACCGTGAGGACGCCCGGCGAGAGCGTCGACTTGCCGTCGGCGCCCGGCTTGTACGTGCCGGTCAGGTCAGGGATGGTCATCGGGTCGCCGGACTTGATGGGCTCCTTGTTGGTGGGGCCCTCCACCGCCACCGTGCCCTTGTCCGCGCCGCCCAGCTTGACCGCCATCGACGGCTTCACGGAGTCCGCGGGGATGTCGGCGGGGCTGTCCATGACCGACTTCTTGAACTTCACCGTGAGGGCGTAGTTCCCGCCGTCCTTCTTGGCGTTGATCTGGACGGGCGACGTGGCGTCCTTGTCGCCGATGGGCGTCTTGCACTTGTAGGGGGTCTGGACTTCCTTGCCGGTGAGGTCGGTCTTGCCGCCGTCGTCCCCGCCCGTGGAGCCGCCGCCGGTGCTGCCCGCGGTGTCGCCGCCGGTGCTGCCGGTCGTGTTCCCGCCACCGGTGCTGCCGGACGTGCTGCCGGAGGTACTGCCGGACGTGTTGCCCGACGACGTACCGCCCGAACTGCCGCTGCCCTCCGTCACCTTGATGGTCGCGCCCGCCTTGACCTCTTCCTTCGGCGTGCACTTGGTGTCGGTCGACATCGGCTTGCTGACGTTGATGTTGTACGCGCCCGGCGTGAGCGTGACGTCGCCCGCCTTAGTCAGCTTCAGCTTGCCCTTCATGTCGGAGAGGACCATGGGGCTGTTCTTCTTGATGGGCGGATTGACCCGCTCGCCCGCCATCGCCAGGTCACCGGTCTGGCCGCCGCCCAGCTTGATCGTGCCGGTCGGCTTCACCGTGTCCTTGTCCAGGTCCAGGACGTCCGGGTTCTTGGAGGCGGCCTCCGTGGTCTTCCATACGACCTCGACCTCGTCACCCACCTTCGCGGTGGCCGGCGCGGTGATCTCCACCTTCGTGGTGCCCTGCACCGGTGGCAGACCCGAGATCGACGGCGGTATGCACTCCGTCTTGTACGCCGTCTCGGCCGCCTGCGCGGGACTCGCGCCCAGCAGGATCCCCGCCCCGCCAAGCAGCAGCGAGACCGAGGCCGCGCCCGCTCTCCGTCGTGTGCTGATCACGTGTTTCCTTTCGTCGTCGGGCTGTTGTCTGACGGTGCGGAGAGCTGTCCGGCGGAGTCGCTACCAGCGCCGGGGTCGGTGTCAGGGGTGAACCACGGGAGGGTGGCCGTGTTCGGGGCGGTGTCCTTGGTACGTGGCGTACGGGCCGCCGCGTCCGCCGCGACCGCCCCCTGGGGCAGCCGCAACTTCGGTATCCGGTCGGTGAGTTCGGAGATCCTGCCGGTACGGTGACGGCCCGCCGGACGGGAGCCGCGCCCGCCCCGGCGGCGGCCCGGACGGAGCTTGTCCACCACCGCCATGCCGATGCGGAAGACGGCGGCGGGCACGACGACGCAGAGCAGGATCCAGAAGACGGTGACGCCCCAGGGGCGGCCGACGCCCCAGGGCTGCTCGGCGAGGACCTTGCCGCCGAACTTCAGCGATACGAGGTAGTTGCCGTGCGCCCCGGCGGAGAGCTCGACCGGGAGTTTGATCTGGGCCTTCTTGCCGGGGGCGATGGTGCCGCGCCACTGCTGTTCCTCCCACTGCGGGGCGAACACGCCGTGAGAGGTGCCGACTTGGAAGACGGGGTTCTTGACGGGGGCCGAGCCGACGTTGCCCACCGTAAAGACGAACTTGCGGGACGGCGGGGCGCCGAACCAGGTCAGTACGCCGCTGGAGCCTTCGAGCTCCGTGTCGGTGAGGACGGAGAGCTGCCCGCCGCCCAGCTGCTTGGGCAGGGGCTCCACGGGATGGCCCGCGACCTTGAAAGCGGCGTCGGCCTGCGCCTTCTCGCCCGTCACGGTGGCCACGTGGACCACGCAGGGGCAGGGCTTCGGGGGCTCGGCCACCGGGAGCTTCTTGCTGAAGGCGCCCTTGCCGTCCGTGGTGACGGCGCGGCCGGAGTCGTTGGCGCAGGAGTTCGTGCCGCCGGGTACACCCTTGGCCGGGGTGGCCTGGCCGCAGATCAGCATCATCAGCAGGGCGTTCTTCCGCCATCCCTCGCCTTTGACGGTGATGTCGCCGCCCTTGCCGGCCTGGGCCTTGGAGAGGGTGAGTTCTGGCTTTTCCGCGGCGGCTGCCCCGCTCGCCGGGAGCAGCAGGAACGCGAGTGCCGCGAGTGCCGCCAGCGCGGCGACTGCGGCCGTGTACCTCTTGCCGCCTGGGTAGCCGTTCACAGTTGCTCGCCCCTTCCCGTGCCCGTGCCCGCTCCCGCCAACTCCAGCTCCGTACCGCCCTGTTCGGGCTCGTCCCGCGGTGGGTCCCCGGACTCTGAGCGTCTGCGTACGAACCACACCCCCGCCGCCGCCAGGCCGAGCACCCCGGCGCCCGCCCCCGCGACCGCTCCCCACGGCACGAAGCGGGCCGATGCCGTGGCCTTGTCGTGGGCTCCGCCCGCGGCCGTGACCGTGAGGGTGACCTTCACGGAGTCGAGCGCGGGGGCGTCGGTCCACGGTTCCGTCAGGGTGACCCGGCGGCCGGGCAGGAGCTCCACCGGAAGCGTGCGGGGGTCCCGGTCGAGCAGCGGGCCGAAGACGCCCTCCGCGTTGACCTCGATCCGGGGGGTCAGGACCGTGTTGCCGCGGTTGACGACGTCGTACGAGATGCGCCCGCGCTCGGCCTTGACGTGCTCGACCGTCAGCGCGGACAGCGTCGGGCCGCTCACCCGCAGGTGCACGCGCACCCCGGCGTCCCTGCCGCCCTCCCGCGCGACGACCGCTCCGGGGTGGTCGCCCGGCACCGCGCTCCCGGGGATGCTCACGCTGAACGGCACCTCGGCGCGGGTGCGCGGCGGCACCTTCACCTTGCGCTCGGCGAAGGTGATCCAGGAGCCGGTGTCCTTCGGCTTGCCCCGCTCCAGGGAGAACGCCCCGCCGCGCGTGTTGTCCGCGTCCGCGCCGCTCAGCTCCACCGTGCGCGGCTTCGACCCCGGATTGGTGACCGTCACCGTGTCCTCCAGGACGGAGCCCGGCGTGCCCTCCACGTAGAAGTAGGGCCGCCCGTCCTTCGCGGGCCGCGTCCCTCCTCCCGCGGAGGGCGCGACGGACCACGCTCCGGAGTCGTCGGCGTGCACCGGAGTCGCCGCGGCGGCGCCCGTCACCACCAGTAAGGCCACGGTCAGAACACGGGCAACGGACAGCAGCGACGGCATCGGCGGCTCCTGGATCTTCGTACGCGCCGCATACGTGATGTACGCGCCGTACGTGATTACGCGTCGTACGTGAGGTACGCGTCCCTGGTGTACGCGTCGCCTAGCGCGACCGGGCCGCCTGGTTCCTGCGGGTCAGCCAGAGCGCACCCGCCGCGCCCGCGAGCAGCACCGTGCCGCCGAGGGTGCCGAGCGCGATCGCGGAGTCCGCGGGGCCGGTCTGCGGGAGCTCGTCGCCGCCGGAGGGGGCGCTCGCGGAGCCGCCGGAGCCGCCGGTTCCGCTGTCGTCGCTCCCGCCGCCGGAGCCGCCGCCCGTGGTGCCGCCGCCCGAACCCTTCACGTCGAGCGAGAGCGAGGGCTTGGGGCTGTTGGACGGCGTGCACGTCGTCGTCGTGCCGAGCGCCTTGATCGTCAGGACGCCCGCGGTGAAGGTGACCTTGCCGCTCTTCTTCGGCGTGTACGTCCCCGACAGGTCGCTGATCTTGATCGGGGTGTTGGCGGGGATCGCCTTGTCGTTGGGCGCTCCGGAGACCGGCACGGTGCCGCTCTCCGCGCCGCCCAGTTTGATGAGCGCGCTCGGTTTCATCGCGCCCTTGCCCAGCTCCACGGGGCTGGAGGAGACGCCCTTCTGGAAGGACATGGTGAGTTTGTAGCCGCTGCCGCTCTTCACGCTCTTTATGTCGATCGGCGAGACGGCGCCCTTGTTCCCGATGGGCGTCTTGCACTGGTAGTTGACGTCCTGGACCTCGGCCTGCGCGGCGGGGGCGGCCATCAGCACCGCCGAGCCGCCGGCCAAGGCCGTGGCAAGCGCGAGCGCGGCCCTACGTTTTTGGTACGACACCTCGAGTTCCCCTCATGCCGGTCGTGGCGTGCCGCGGTGCGGATTTACTGACGGCACATCAGATTGGGCGCTCAAGGTACGCCCGAGGCCTTGTCGAGGGAAGACAAAGAACGCGCCGGATCTCGTGGATCCGGCGCGCATACGAACCGTGGGTAACCCCATGGGGGGACCGAGCGGGGACTGGGCTGGCACCGCGCCGGCGCGGGCATATGCACCGGCGGCGGCACGGGGCCTACACGGGAGCGCTCAGCTCCGCCCACACCGTCTTGCCGGGGGCTCCGGGCGTACGGACGACCCCCCAGTCCAGGCAGAGCCGCTGGACGATGAACATTCCGTGCCCGCCGGGCCTGCCGACGCGGTGCGGGGTGCGGGGCGCGGGCTGGCCCGCTCCGCGGTCGGACACCTCGATCCGCAGCACCTTGTTGTCCGAGGAGAGCCAGAGCTCGTCGGGGCCCTCGGCGTGCAGGCAGGCGTTGGTCACCAGCTCGGACACGACCAGGAGGACGTCCTCCGCCGCCGCCCGCTGATCTGCGCCCGCCGCGGGCAGCCAGCCCCAGGCTTGCAGCGCCTGGCGTGCGAAGTCCCGGGCGAGCGGCACGATGCCGCTCGCGCCGCTCAGGCTCAGCCTGCGGACCTGGCGCCCCTGACGGTCCGCGGCCGCCGGAGCGACCTGGTCCGCGGGAGCGTCCGCGACAACGGTCTCGGACTCCGGACCGCGATCGCCCGGCGAGCAAGGCCGGGTGGTGCTCATCAGCGCTTCACCTCACCGACAAGAGGACTCTGGACAAGAAACTGGACAAGTAGCGGGGCTCCAAGAGAGATCATCGGCTGCTCGGCCGTTCCTGCTGTTGATTTGGCAACGATTGATTCACATCGGACCGCTGTCGACGGATACGACGCATCCAGGTCTCTCCTGCCCTGCCGAACCGTGAGAACACCCACTTATTCGACGCAACCCGTGTGACGCTGGTAACGCAGTGATCACATAGAGACAACTGGCGCGTAACTCTTGGCACGCTCCGTCAGCAGGCCGCCCGATCAGTCGGCAAGCGCCGCTTCGAGCGTCTCGTGGACAGTGAAGACCGCGTCGGCTCCAGTGATCTCGAAGACTCGGGCCACCACCGGCTGCATCGCGGCCAGATGCACTCCGCCCCCCGCGGCCTCGGCCTTGAGCCGGGCCCCCAGGAGGACATTGAGTCCGGTGGAGTCCATGAATTCCAGACGCGCACAGTCGACCACGAGCCGCGAAAAACCGTCGTCGAGGCAGGCCTCGAGCGGTTCACGCAACAAATCGGCGGTGTGGTGATCCAACTCACCCGCCGGAGTCACGACGACGCTCGGGCTCTCGGCCCGGACTTCGACCAGAAGCCGGCCACCCTGCGCGCTACCGACTGTCCCGCGGTCCATTCCGTCACTCACTTCCGACCGTCGTGGCTGTTGATGACGCCCCTGAACATTACGCCTTCCGTACGGTCTCCGGTACCCGAACAAGCCCCCGAATTCGGACATTTCGCCGCACAACGCACTTGCGACCGGGCTGTAGAACCGGGTAGGGGTAGAAGAGACAGTAATCAACACGGACGGCTTTGGAGGCGCCGCACACCGCAGTGCACGTATTGGCATCGGCAGCCATATGCCGAGAACGATGGAGGACACCATGTCACCCCGGCTCGACGAATCGCGCACTGACCGAGCGACGTCGACACTCTCACCGAACCGTATCGAGACCGAGATCCCGGGTCCCCGCACGGAAGCCACGCCGGACGATTTTCCGGCCCTGACAGCCGTATCGGAGACGGAAGCCCCCGAGGGGCTCGCCGATCTGCCCGAGATCCCGCCGTACGACCAGGTGGGGCCGCTGGATGCGAGGGCTCTGTCCAAGACCCTCTTCGAACGCCTCGAGTCGCTCGAGGAAGGCACGCACGAGTACGCGTACGTGCGCAACACCCTCGTCGAACTCAACCTCGCTCTGGTCAAGTTCGCCGCCTCCCGGTTCCGCTCGCGCAGCGAGCCCATGGAGGACATCATCCAGGTCGGCACCATCGGCCTGATCAAGGCGATCGACCGCTTCGAGCTCAGCCGGGGCGTCGAGTTCCCCACCTTCGCGATGCCGACGATCGTCGGTGAGATCAAGCGCTTCTTCCGCGACACGAGTTGGTCGGTGCGCGTCCCGCGCCGCCTTCAGGAACTCCGTCTGGACCTCGCCAAGGCGGGCGACGAACTCGCCCAGCAGTTCGACCGCGCCCCCACGGTGGGCGAGCTCGCCGAGCGCCTGGGCATCTCCAACGAAGAGGTCGTCGAGGGCATGGCGGCATCCAACGCCTACACGGCCAGCTCGCTGGACGCCCAGCCCGAGGAGGACGACTCCGAGGGCGCGCTCGCGGACCGCATCGGCTACGAGGACCACGGGCTCGAAGGCATCGAGTACGTCGAGTCGTTGAAGCCGCTGATCGCCGAACTGCCGCCGCGCGACCGCAAGATCCTCTCGCTCCGCTTCGTCGCCAACATGACGCAGTCGGAGATAGGCGATGAGCTGGGCATCTCGCAGATGCATGTCTCGCGACTGCTGTCGCGCACTCTCGTGAAGCTGCGCAAGGGATTGACCGTCGACGAGTGAGGGATCTCGCCGCTCGGCGTTGTTCGCGGCCTTTTCCGCGGGCGAACAGACCTCCGCTTCGCGGCGGATCCGGATCATTCCCACCCACCCACCCGTTTGCCCCGCATCAAGGGGTAGGCGGGTGGGGTGCGTTGTGCCCGTTCACTTGTCCGTCTCCAGCGCTGCCGCCACCGCCGCCTCCGCGTGCAGTCGCGTCGTCGGGAAGAGCGGCACCGGGCTGTGCTCCTGCCCGATCAGCAGCTCGATCTCGGTGCACCCGAGGATCACGCCCTCAGCTCCTTCCCGTACGAGATCTTCGATGACCCTCTGGTACCCAGCCCTGGACACCTCACTCACCACCCCCACGCACAACTCCTCGTAGATCACCCGGTGCACCAGCGCGCGCCCCTCCGCGTCCGGAACGAGCACGTCGAGCCCGCGCGCGGCCAGCCTCTCCCGGTAGAAGTCCTGCTCCATGGTGAACGCGGTCCCGAGCAGCCCCACGCGCCGTACGCCGCCGCGCAGCACCGCGTCGGCGGTCGCGTCCGCCAGGTGCAGGAGCGGCACGGAGAGAGCCGCCTGGACCTGTTCTGCGACCTTGTGCATGGTGTTGGTGCAGATCAACACGAGATCCGCCCCGGCCGCCTCCACCCCCTCGGCGGCCCGCGCGAGCACCTCCCCCGCCTGCTCCCACTCCCCCGCCGCCTGGAGCCGCTCGATCCCGGCGAAGTCGACGGAGTACAGCACGCACCGCGCGGAGTGCAGCCCGCCAAGACGCTCGCGCACGAGCTCGTTGAGCAGCCGGTAGTACTCGGCGCTGGACTCCCAGCTCATGCCGCCGATGAGGCCGATGGTCCGCATGGTCAGCGCCCCTTTTCGACGTATGTGTCGATCCGCTCACGGGCTGCGATGACGTCTTTGAGTACCGCTTCCTCTCGACAGCGCCTGAAGTGGTACGAGTCCACTTTCGCACCCACGCGCTCAACGGCGGTCCGCACTTCCTTCGCCGCACTCGTCTCGGTCCTACCGAGACGCTCGGCGAAGTCGGCGAGCTCCTGAGGCGCGGGCGGATCCGGCCGCTGGAATGCCGTCTCCACGTCGCCGAGGATTCTTCGCGCTTCCTCTGTTTCCGCCTTGCGCTCCTGCCGTTCCTCCCGGAGGTGCCGCTCTCGCAGGTACCAAAGGGATCCCACCCCCACCAGCATCGCAACAATGGTGGCCACCACCGTGATCTGTGCGCCGCTCACCGTCGCGCCTCCCCGTGGTACCAGGTCGCCCCCGGCGCACAACTGGCAGCTTCTGTCGCCACTCATCTCCCCAATCAGTGCGTACAGGTCACTCTGAGACGCTTGTTGCGCCTCAGAGTGACGAGAAAGATGAGATTAGCGGAAACTGCGGGGATTCTGCGGCGTTGGAGGATTCCCAGAGCTTCACGGGGGTACGACCAGGCAGTTGACCTGCCAAAACAGGCTTAAGGAAAGTGCGGGGAATCTTTGAGGGAACTGCGGGGACGCACAGTGCACATGTCTGCGCCCCCTCGAGGTCACTCCCCGGCTGGCCGGCCGTACCGCACCCACCGGAAACGAGGAGATGCCGGATCGCCCAGGGCCGCAGTGGTCTTGGACCCGTTGTCCTTGACGCCGCCAGCAAGGGAGAACGCTCCCGTGGAGGTCTGCTTGCCGGCCGTGCCCTCCCAGTATTTGGCGTCCCTGTCCCACTTCACATCTGCAAGGAGCGCCATCAGGCCGTCCAGGTCCAGCTCTCCGCCGCTCTCCGTCTTGCCCTTGCTCCAGGACATGACGCGGTGGGTAACTGCACCGAGAGCCGCGAACACGGCCGGGGAAGCGATCACAGTGGAATGGCGCGCCATGAACGCCGGGGCAAACTCCGCGAGGATCCGGATCAACGCATCCCGGATCTCCATCGTGGCGTTCTCCCGCGTGCACCCCTCGGGGAGGTCGTCGATTGGGCCGCTGGTCTTCTCGAAGCCCGCCTTCCCGAAGAGCGCCGTGACCACGAACGAGCGCATCGTCGACAACGTCATCCATTCGGTGTCGGCCGCCTTGAGCTGCCGCTGACGGACGGAGACCACCTGCTCGAGCGGAACGGTGCCGACACCGGACGGGTTGGGCACCTCCACCTCCTTCAGCAAGCTCAGCGTGATGTTGGTGGCCACGTTGGATGAGTCCGAGGCAAGCGCCACGTTCTTGTTGGGCACGACGCCGAGCAAATTGCGGTCGTGAAAGATCTGACGAGCAGCAACCAGGTCGATGTCGTGGTAGATCTCTACGCCGACCAGCCGGGCGTTGACCTGCGCTGTCGTCAAGCCATACCCGTCCGGGTCTTCGCGCAGCAGGTAGTGCGCCAGATGCTGAGTCTCCGCATCCATGAGCACGCCGGTGAGGTCGAACGGCAGGTACGCGATCGTGTCCACACCGAAAGGGCTCTCCGCGCGCACGGTGTCCAAGCCCTTGCCCGTCCACAGCGCGAAAGGCGGAGTAGCCCAGCGTTCGTCGCGCTCGCCCTGGATCACCTCGGCCAGATAGCGGGCGTACGCCTTGGCGTTGTGCGCCTTCTTCGTCGACTTGATGTTGCGCTGGACCTCGTTACGGGTCTCCGCCTGCTTCCGCTCCTCGGGAGACAGGAAACGTAGCGCCTTGACCTCCTCGGCCTTGCGGGGGTCCGGAACGATGCGCGCGAGCTGGCCCCACGCCATGGTCGTCAGACAACGGGTCGGGCTCAGCTCAAGAACCCGGAGCGGGTCACCACGCCCCCGCTCGATTTCGGTCACATACTCAGTCGTCTGCTCCGTCACCACGCGCCCCCTGCCGTCCTGAGAAATCCTCGGGGCACCTGATGCTCCCGAGGCTGCACATCACATCGAGCATATCGAAGTGCGGGGGCATGTCCGGAGCTGTTGGCACGGGCCCGGCTTGCGAAACTGATGACCGAGGTGGACGAGTCGTACGGTCACGTGACCTTTCCACACCGCCACGCGGGGAATCAGCTATGCGCAGGCCATCGGCTCGGACAGCGCGACATCGGACCCCGGCTCAGCGCATCTGTACACCACTCCGCCACACCTGTGAGACCAGCGGGACGCCCGGCCGGTACGCCAGGTGGACGTGGCTCGGGGCGTCCAGGAAGGCCAGGTCCGCGCGGGCGCCCTCGCGGATCGTTCCGATGTCCGTGCGGCGCAGGGCCGCCGCGCCGCCCGCCGTCGCCGACCAGATGGCCTCGTCCGGGGTCATGCCCATGTCCCGTACGGCGAGGGCGATGCAGAACGGGACCGAGGACGTGAAGGACGAGCCCGGGTTGCAGTCCGTGGAGAGGGCCACCGTGGCGCCCGCGTCCAGGAGGCGGCGGGCGTCGGGCCACTCGGCGCGGGTGGAGAACTCCGCGCCGGGGAGGAGCGTCGCCACCGTGTTGCCGTTCGCGAGTGCGTCCACGTCTGCGTCCGTGAGGTGCGTGCAGTGGTCCGCCGATGCCGCGTCCAGCTCTACGGCGAGCTGTACGCCGGGGCCGTAGGAGAGCTGGTTGGCGTGGATGCGGGGGTGCAGGCCCTTCGCCTTGCCGGCCGTCAGGATCGCGCGGGCCTGGTCGCCGTCGAAGGCGCCCTTCTCGCAGAAGACGTCGACCCAGCGGGCGTGGGGGGCGCAGGCTTCCAGCATGGGGCCCGTGACCAGGTCCACGTACGCTGCCGGGTCCTCGGCGTAGTCCGGGGAGACGATGTGGGCGCCGAGGAACGTGACCTCGTCGGTGTGGCGGGATGCGATGCGGAGGGCGCGGGCCTCGTCCTCCGTGTTGAGGCCGTAGCCCGACTTCGTCTCGAAGGTGGTGGTGCCCTGGCGGAGGGCCTCGGCGAGGTAGTGGGTGAGGTTCGCCTCCAGCTCGGCGTCGGTGGCGGCCCTGGTCGCCGCCACCGTCGTGCGGATGCCTCCTGCGGAGTACGCGCGGCCGGACATGCGGGCGTTGAACTCCTGGGTGCGGTCGCCCGCGAAGACCAGGTGGGAGTGGGAGTCGACGAAGCCGGGGATGGCGGCTCGGCCCTGCGCGTCGTGGGTTTCGTCCGCTGCGGGGGCCTTGGCGGCCGGGCCTACCCAGGCGATCTTCTCGCCGTCCAGGACGACGGCTGCGTTCGTGAGGAGGCCCAGGGGGGTGCCGTCGCCCTGGGAGGGGTCGTTCGTCACGAGGCTGGCGATGTTGGTGATGAGGGTGGTGGGCATGGGGATCTCCGTGGGGGCTGAGGTTTTGGGCGGGCTTGTTTCCCCAACCCCGCCCCTTCCCGAAAACCCGCTGGGCGCAGGGGCCTTGTGCGTACCGCAATCACCGGCTCCGCCGAGTTCGTCCTCAAACGCCGGACGGGCTGAATCGGGTGGGTGGGTGGGGAAGATCCGCCGCGCAGCGGCGGTTCAAGGGTCTGGGGGAAAGCCTCAATCTCGCAGCGCCGCCACCGCCTCCGCCAACGCTCCCGCCACGTCCGGGATGGACGCATGCTCCCCGTCCCGTACGACATGGCGGCCGCCCACCACCGTATGGCGGACGTCCGCCGACGTGGCCGCGAAGACCGCTGTCTCCGCCGCCAGGCGAGGCAGCGGGCCCGCCGTGCGGACGGAGTCAAGCGCGACCGTCGCGAAGTCGGCCAGCGCGCCCGGCTCGATCGTGCCCGCGTCCGCCCAGCCGAGAGCCGCGTGACCGTCGGCGGTAGCCGCCCGCAGCAGCGCCGCCGCCGTCCAGTGGCCCCGCGTGTGCGAGCGCAGGCGTTCGTTCAGTTCCATCGCCCGCGCCTCTTCGAGGATGTCGATGACCGCGTGGCTGTCGCTGCCCAGCGAGAGCGGGCTGCCCGCGCGCTGCAGGCCGACCGCCGGGCCGATGCCGTCAGCGAGGTCCCGCTCCGTCGTGGGGCACATGCACGTACCCGTCGTGGTGCGGCCGAGCAGGGCGATGTCCTCGGCCGTGAGGTGTGTGTTGTGGACACCTGTGGTGCGGGGGCCCAGGACTCCGTGGTCGGCGAGGAGCTGCGTGGGGGTACAGCCGTGCACGGCAGCGCACGCCTCGTTCTCCGCCGTCTGCTCGGAGAGGTGCACGTGGAGGGGGGCCTGGCGGGCCGACGCCCATTCCGCCACCGTGCCCAGCTGACGGGCCGGTACCGCTCGTACGGAGTGGATCGCGGCGCCGATGCGGGCGTGGTCGCGGTCCTTGAGGGCCGAGGCCCGTTCCGCCCACGCCTCCGTCGTGCCGTCGGAGAAGCGCAGCTGGTGGCGGTTCGGGGGCTCGCCACGGGACTCCGACAGCAGGCCTGACGCCACGTACGCCGTGTCCAGGAGCGTGATGCGGATACCCGCGTCCGCCGCCGCCTCGATCAGCGCCTCGCCCATCGCGTTGGGGTCCGCGTAGGCCGTGCCGCCGCGCGCGTGGTGCACGTAGTGGAACTCGCCCACCGTCGTGATGCCCGCAAGGGCCATCTCCGCGTACACCGCGCGGGCAAGCGCGTGGTAGGTCTCCGGCGTCAGGCGGTCCGCCACCGAGTACATGACCTCGCGCCACGTCCAGAACGTGCCCGAGCCCACCTGGACCGTGCCGCGCAGGGCCCGGTGGAAGGCGTGCGAGTGGGCGTTGGCCAGGCCGGGGAGGGTGAGGCCGCGCAGGACCGTCGCGCCGGGCGGGGGCGTCGCGACCTCCCTGCGGACTGCCGTGATCCGGTCGCCCGTGACCTCCACCGCCACGCCCGGCTCGACATTCGTGTCGAGCCAGCCGTGCTCCAGCCAGTACGTGGTCGTCTTCGCCGTATCCGTCGTCACCTGCACGCCAGCCCTTCCAGTACGTCGGCCAGTGCGGTCACCCCTGCGACGCAGTCGTCCTCGGCGGCGAACTCTGCCGGGGAGTGCGAGATGCCCGTGGGGTTCCGTACGAACAGCATGGCGGTGGGGATCGATCCGGACAAAATACCCGCGTCGTGTCCGGCGCCCGTGCCGAGGACGGGGATCGGCCGCTCCCCGCCCAGGAGCCTGCCGAGCTCGTCCCGCAGCGCGTGCTCGAACTCGACGACAGGGGTGAACGACTCGCGTACTACATCCAGGTCGATGCCGTGCCGGTCCGCGTACTCGCGGGCCGCCTTCTCGATGCCCGTCACTACCGTGTCGAGGGTCGACTGGTCCGCGGCTCGGGAGTCCAGCCAGCCGCGCACCAGCGACGGGATCGCGTTGACGCCGTTCGGCTCGACCGCGATCTTGCCGAAGGTCGCCACCGCGCCCGCGAGTTCGGCCTCCCTGCGGGCCGCCAGGACCGTCTCCGCGTACGACAGCATCGGGTCGCGGCGGTCCACCAGGCGGGTGGTGCCCGCGTGGTTGGCCTCGCCCCTGAAGTCGAAGCGCCAGCGGCCGTGCGGCCAGATGGCGGAGGCGATGCCGACGGGGTCACCGGTGAGGTCCAGGGCGCGGCCCTGCTCGACGTGGAGCTCCACGAACGCGCCGATGCGGGCGAGGCGTTCGTGGTCGGGCCCGATCTTCGCCGGGTCGTAGCCCGCCGCTTCCATGGCTTGGGGGAGCGTCACGCCGGACGCGTCCGTCAGCTCGTACGCCTTCTCGCGCGAGAGCTGACCCGCGGTGAGGCGGGATCCCACGCAGGCCAGGCCGAAGCGGGCGCCCTCCTCGTCGCCGAAGTTGGTGATGGCGAGGGGGCGGCTGAACGACACCTTCCTGGCGCGGAGTTCGTCGAGCGCCGCGAAGGAGGTGACGACCCCGAGGGGGCCGTCGAAGGCACCGCCGTCCGGGACCGAGTCCAGGTGCGAGCCGGTGACAACCGCGTCGCCGCGGGACGGGTCGCCGAGCCAGGCCCACTGGTTGCCGTTGCGGTCCACCTCGTAGTCGAGGCCGCGCGCCTCGGCCTGCGCCTGGAACCACAGGCGGCACTCGGCGTCCGCGTCGGTCCAGGCGTAACGGCGGTAGCCGCCGGAGGCGTCGCTGCGGCCGATGGGCCGCAGCGAGCGCCACATGGCGTGGAACGTGTCGCTCACGCCTGGTCACCCTCGCGCATCGGGATACGTACGCCCTTCTCGTCCGCCACCGACTCCGCGATGTCGTAGCCCGCGTCCACGTGCCGGATGACGCCCATGCCGGGGTCGTTGGTCAGGACGCGGCGGATCTTCTCGCCGGCCAGCTTCGTGCCGTCGGCCACCGACACCTGGCCCGCGTGGATGGAGCGGCCCATGCCGACGCCGCCGCCGTGGTGGATGGAGACCCAGGAGGCACCCGAGGCGACGTTCACCATGGCGTTCAGGAGCGGCCAGTCGGCGATCGCGTCGGAGCCGTCGAGCATGGCCTCGGTCTCGCGGTACGGCGATGCGACGGAACCGCAGTCGAGGTGGTCGCGGCCGATGGCGAGGGGGGCGGCGAGGGTGCCGTTGCCGACCATGTCGTTGAACATGTCGCCGGCCTTGTCGCGCTCGCCCTGGCCGAGCCAGCAGATGCGCGCGGGCAGGCCCTGGAAGTGGACCCGCTCCCCCGCCATCTTGATCCAGCGGTGCAGCGACTCGTTCTCCGGGAAGAGGTCGAGGAGCGCCTTGTCCGTCTTGTGGATGTCCGATGCCTCGCCGGAGAGCGCCGCCCAGCGGAACGGGCCCTTGCCCTCGCAGAAGAGCGGGCGGATGTAGGCGGGGACGAAGCCGGGGAACGCGAACGCGCGGTCGTAGCCCGCGAGTTGGGCCTCGCCGCGGATCGAGTTGCCGTAGTCGAAGACCTCGGCGCCCGCGTCCATGAAGCCGACCATGGCCTCGACGTGCTTGGCCATCGACTCGCGCGCGCGGGTGGTGAAGCCCGCCGGGTCCTTGGCGGAGAGGGTCTGCATGTCGTCGAAGTCGACGCCGACGGGGAGGTACGCGAGCGGGTCGTGGGCCGAGGTCTGGTCGGTCACGATGTCGATGGGGGCGCCCTCGGCGAGCATGCGCGGGAGCAGGTCGGCCGCGTTGCCGAGCAGGCCGATGGAGAGGGGCTTGCGCTGGTCGCGGGCCTCCGTCGCCAGCTGGAGCGCGTGCTCCAGGGAGTCCGCCTTCACGTCCAGGTACCGGTGCTCGATGCGGCGCTCGATGGCGCGCGGGTCGACGTCGATACAGATCGCGACGCCGTCGTTCATCGTCACCGCGAGGGGCTGGGCGCCGCCCATGCCGCCGAGACCGGCGGTGAGGGTGATCGTCCCGGCGAGGGTGCCGTTGAACTTCTTGGCGGCGACGGCGGCGAAGGTCTCGTACGTGCCCTGGAGGATGCCCTGCGTGCCGATGTAGATCCAGGAACCGGCGGTCATCTGGCCGTACATCGTGAGGCCGAGGGCCTCAAGGCGCCGGAACTCCTCCCAGTTCGCCCAGTCGCCCACAAGGTTGGAGTTGGCGATCAGGACGCGCGGGGCCCACTCGTGGGTCTGCATGACGCCGACCGGGCGGCCGGACTGGACGAGCATCGTCTCGTCCTGCTTGAGGGTCTTCAGGGTGCGGACCATCGCGTCGAAGGAGCGCCAGTCGCGGGCCGCCTTGCCGGTGCCGCCGTAGACGACGAGCTTGTCGGGGTGCTCGGCGACCTCGGGGTCGAGGTTGTTCTGGAGCATGCGCAGGGCGGCTTCCTGCTGCCATCCCAGGGCGCTCAGTTCACTGCCGCGCGGTGCCCGTACGGGGCGGGGTCCTGACATGGCGATTGCCTCCTCGCGTGAAGCTCTGTTGTGACCTTGTTATTCACATCCTGCGATGTTGAATAGAGCTAGTCAATACGTTGACGGGGCAGCAGGACCACGTGACGAATGATTGGCTGGAACACATGAGCGATCAGGACGCGGAGACCGTACGTCTGTCCGAGCTGGGCCAGGGGGCGGGTGAGGAGGCGGGAAGCAGGCAGTCGGCGGACCCCGCCGCCCGGCGTGACCAGGCCATCCGCGCCGCCGTCGAGCAGGGCCTCGTGGACCCCGCGTCCCCGATCATCGGGCTCCTGGACGTCACCGGGATCCGCGCGACCGCCGCGTCCCTGCGCGCCGCCTTCGAAGCGGTCACACCGTCCGGTACGTCCGTCCTGCACGCCTTCGCGGTGAAGGCCTCGCCCCTGGTCCCGGTCCTGCGGCTGCTCCGCGACGCGGGCATCGGCGCCGAGGTGGCGAGCCCCGGCGAGCTGGCCCTGGCGCGGGCCGCCGGTGTGCCGCCCGGGCACACGGTCCTCGACTCGCCCGCGAAGACCCCGGCCGAGCTGCGCGAGGCCCTCGCGCTGGGCATCGCGGTGAACGCGGACAATCCGCAGGAGCTCGCCCGCATCGACGCGATGACCCGCTCGGCGCCCACCCGCTCCCCCGTCGGCCTGCGCGTGAACCCGCAGATCGGCGGCGGCTCAATCGGCGCCCTCTCCACCGCGACGGCGACCTCCAAGTTCGGCGTCGCGCTGCTCGACGACGGCGCCCGCGAGTGGGTCGTCCAGGCCTACCTGGACCGCCCGTGGCTGACCCGCCTGCACGCCCACTCCGGGTCGCAGGGCATGCCGCTCGAAATGATGGTGCGGGGCGTGGCGGCGACGTACGAACTGGCCGAGGAGATCAACGGCCTCGCGGGCCGGCAGCAGATCGACACCATCGACATCGGCGGCGGTCTGCCCGTCAACTTCGGCTCGGACGAGGAGACCCCGACGCACGCGCAGTACGCGCGCCGCCTGAAGTCGCGCGTGCCGGGACTGCTCGACGGGCGGTACGGCATCGTCACCGAGTTCGGCCGCTCGGTGCTCGCCAAGCACGGCACGATCCTGGCCCGCGTCGAGTACGCCAAGACGGCGGGCACCCGGCCCATCGCGGTGACGCACGCGGGCGTCCAGGTGGCGGCGCGCACGGTGTACGCGCCCGCGTCCTGGCCGCTGCGGATCGCCGCGTTCGACGCGAAGGGCCGCGCCAAGAGCGGGCCGCCCGTCGGCCAGGACATCGCGGGTCCGGCCTGTTTCGCGGGCGACCTGCTCGCCGAGAACCGCCCGCTCCCGCTGCTCGAACAGGGCGACTACGCGGCGGTGTTGGACACGGGTGCCTACTACTTCGCGCACCACTACTCGTACAACAGCCTTGCCAGGCCGGGGATCTACGGCTTCGTGGCGGGGCCGGGCGAAGTGGGGTCGGGGGAAGTGGGGCCGGGCGAAGCGGGATCTGGGGAACAGGTCACCTTCGCCACCGTGCGGGAGCCGCAGACCCTGGAGGAGATCGTGGCCGAGTCGGGGGGCGCGCGGCGGGACGCGCTGCGCGACCTCTGAATCGCTCCGGGGCGCCCCGGAAGTTCTCCCCGGGTTCCTCCGGGGCGCCCCCGAAGTTCCTCTGACGTTCCTCAACTCCCGCATGTCACGGGCGTTCCGGGGCAGCCCTCCCTCAAGGCACACCCTCGGGGGAGATGATCCTGTGACGACATCCAAGGCCACCACCGACGCCCCACCGCCCGCGGAAGAACCCGCACTGAACCGCGCGATCGGGCCCAAGCTCCTGATCCTCTTCGTGATCGGCGACATCCTCGGCACCGGTATCTACGCCACCACCGGCAAGGTCGCGGGAAAGGTCGGCGGCGCGCTGTGGCTGCCGTTCGCGATCGGCTTCGTGGTGGCGCTCCTGACGGCGGCTTCGTACGTGGAGCTGGTCGGCAAGTATCCGAAGGCGGCGGGCGCCGCGCTCTACACACAGAAGGCGTTCAAGGTCCCGTTCTTCACGTTCATCATCGCCTTCATGGTGATGTGCTCGGGCCTGTCGTCGGCGAGCGCCGCGGCCCGCGCGTTCAGCGGCGACTACCTCGGAGAGCTGACGAACGACGCGCTGCCGCCGACGCTGATCGCGATCCTCTTCATCCTCGCGCTCGCGGCACTGAATCTGCGGGGCGTCTCGGAGTCGGTGAAGACGAACGTGGTCCTCACCCTCGTCGAACTGACGGGCCTGGCCATCATCTTGGCGATCGGCGCGTACGCGGTCCTGAGCGGGGACGGCGAACCGTCCCGCCTCACGGATTTCGAGGCGGGCGGCGGCACGGGCTATGCCCTGATGACGGGCGTCCTCGGCGCGACCGCGCTCGGCTTCTTCGCGTTCGTCGGCTTCGAGGACTCGGTGAACATGGCCGAGGAGACGAAGGATCCGACGCGCACGTTCCCGCGGGCGATCTTCATCGGTGTCGCGGTGACGGGGACGATCTACGTCCTGGTGGCGCTGGTGTCGTCGCTGCTCGTCGACTACAAGGTGCTCGAAGGATCGAGCGGCCCGCTCCTTGAGGTCGTGAAGGCGGGCGGCATCGACTTCCCGCACAAACTCTTCGCCCTGATCGCCCTGTTCGCGGTCACCAACTCGGCCCTCATCAACATCATGATGGCCTCGCGGCTCTGTTACGGCATGGCCAACGAGCGCATCCTGCCGCGCGCGATGGGCCGGGTCCTGTCCCGTCGCAAGACGCCGTGGGTGGGCATCGTCTTCGTCTCGCTGCTCGCGATCGGCCTGGTGTCGACGGGTGAGATCGAGGGGCTCGGCGACACCACGGCGTTCCTGCTCCTGTGCGTGTTCGCGGTGGTCAACGTGGCGGTCCTGGTGCTGCGTCGCGACCGCGTGGAGCACAAGCACTTCCGGGCGCCCACGGTCCTTCCGGTGCTCGGCGCCCTCACCGCCCTCGTTCTCGCGAGCCCCCTCGCGGACCGACCGGCGGAGGTCTACATCCGGGCCGGGGTGCTGATCGCCATCGGCATCGGCCTCTGGGTCGTGAACAAGGCGGTGCTCAAGGCTCGCGGGGAGGAGTGACCCACCCCGGCGGGCAGGAGTGACGCGGGGAGCCACCCGGCGGGATGACGCGGCAGGAGTGACACGGGGAGCCACCCGGCAAGACGACGCGGCAGGAGTGACGCGAGGGCGAATCGGTCGCTAGGCCACTACATTCGGTCAGGCTCGGGCCCCGCCCGCCCCCTCCTCGCACCGATCCCGTCGAGGTCGGGCATGTTCCCCTGGAAAGTGCCTATTTCCCTGGAAACTCCACGACTTCCGCCTACCTTCCTCACACCGGGCAGCGCACAGCTCCCGGTCGGGTGGTAGGGGCCACCCGGTTCAACCCTGGGGAAGGGGAGCCGCGTGCCCGGAATCGACGAGTGTCTGCTCGAAGCCATGACACTGCCCGGTGCGCGCGGAGCAGCGATCGTCGACTGGACCAGTGGGCTCGCCCTCGGTTCGGTCGGCGATCCCCCGGGCGGCGACCACGAGGCGACCGCGGCGGAGACCGCGGAGGTGGCGCGGTCGGCGGCCGAGTACCAGGCGTTCGCGCCCAAGGACGACGTGCTGGACCCGGTGCTTGCCACAGGCCGCAAGGAACTCCCCGTCGAGGACCTCATGGTCACCACGCGGACCGGATTCCATCTGATCCGCTTCGTCGAGACGACGTTCGACAGCAGCGTCTTCCTCTACCTCTGGCTCGACCGGCACACCGGCAATCTCGCGATGGCGCGCTTGCGGCTGCGGGACCTCTCCGAACGTCTGGTCCTGGTGTGAACACCATGCTCATCACCGCATCCGTCACCTCGCCCATGCTGATGCGCCTGGCCGCCGAGCAGGCGACCGGCGCCCTCCTGCGCGACCAGGGCACCCTGTATCTCGTCGACGGCCGCATCGTGCACGCGGAGAGCCCCGCGGCGCCGGGCATAGAGGTCCTGCTCACGGCCGGCGGCGCGCTGCCGCAGCAGGGCTGGCAGGAAGCCCTCTCCCTCGCGGGCACCCGCAACGAGGTGGGGCGGCAGCTGGTCGACAGCGGCCGAATAACCGCGGGCGAGCTGGAGATGTGCCACATCGGAGCGCTGTTCGACGCCGCGTTCTTCGTCCTGGGCCCGGCGAGCGGGCCCACCAGATTCCGTTACGGGGTCGCACACTGGCTCGGCCGGGTGCGCCCGGTGGCGGCCGAGACCGTGGAGCGCGAGACCCGGCGGCGGCGGGCGCTCCTGGACAGTGTCTGGCCCTGCCCGGAGCTTGACACCTCACCCGTCGTGCCGCGTCCGCCCGCGCCGGGTCAGAAGCTCACCGGCCGCCAGAGCGCACTCCTTCGGCTCGCGGACGGCGTCCGCACGCCGACGGCCATCGCCTGGGCCCTCGGCCGCCCCACGTTCCACACCCTGATCGAGGTCAGGCGGCTCGCCGCGGCCGGACTCGTGGAACCCCCGCGGACGGAGGATCCGGCCCCGCCGATGCTCCCCGTCGCGTTCCCCGACGACCACTCCGAGCCGGACATCGCGCTGCTGCGCCGGGTCCGTGACGCGCTGGAGGCGAGCCTGTGAATCTCCGTACGCGTCAGCGGACTCGGTCCCGATGCCCATGAAGTTCTTCGCGCCCTGGAGGCGCGCCGGGAGGAGAGAGCTGATGGCTGCCGAAGCCGACGTACTCGTGGAACTGAAACGGCTGCGGACCAGGATTCCTCAACTCAGGGGCGCCTTGACGGCCAGCGTCGACGGACTGCTGCTCGCGCAGGACGCGACGGACGTCGAGGCGGAGGGCATCTGCGCCCTCACCGCGGCGGCGCTCGGAGTCGCCCTGCGGCTGTCCGACGCCACGCATCAGGGTGGCTTCCGCGAACTGCTCATCCGCGGCGAGGACGGCTACCTGGCCACCTACACGGCCGGCTCCTCCGCCGTGCTCACCCTGCTCGCCGAGCCCCGCGTCAACGTGGGCCGGCTCCATCTGGAGGGCCGCCGTTCCAGCGTGCTCATCGGGGAGCTGGTCGACGCCGCCGTCGAACGAGCGGAGGAAACCTGACCCATGTCCCCCACCACCCCCTCATCGTCCTCGTCACCGCGGACACCCAGCAGACGGAAAGGAAGTGCGAAATTCATGGCCAACACAGAGACATCGCTCAAGGAAGTCACCACCTCGATCGAAGGAGTCATCGGCGCCGCCCTGGTCGACTACACGAGCGGCATGGCCCTGGGCACCATCGGCGGCGGAAAGGAGCTGGATCTGTCCGTAGCCGCGGCCGGCAATACCGACGTGGTGCGCGCCAAGCTGCGCACGATGGAGATGCTCAGCCTCAAGGACGAGATCGAGGACATCCTGATCTCGCTCAGCACGCAGTATCACCTGATCCGGCTGATCAAGGGGCGCAACAACAACGGGCTTTTCCTCTACGTGGCCCTCGACAAGGACCGGGCCAATCTGGCCATGGCCCGGCACCAGCTCAAACGCATTGAGGCCAACCTCGACGTCTGAGCCGGAGCGAAAACCACGGCGGGCCGGACCTTCGGGTCCGGCCCGTCGTGCGCGACCTCACTCCAGGAGGCCCCCACGCCTACTCCACGAACAACCCCCGCGCCGCCGCCCCCGCGTCGAACTCCTCCAACCGCGCCTGCGCGTCGGGCAGTCCGTCGCACATGGCCTCCAGGAGCACCCGCCCGAGCAGCATCGGCGCGCACGCGGTGTCGAAGGCGAGCCCGGTGCCGACCGCCGCCGGGAGGAGCAGGTCGGAGTGTGCCGCCACGGGGGCGAACGCCGAGTCGGCCACCGTGACCACGGAGAGCCCGGCGGCCTGCGCGTAGGCGAGCGCGTCCACCACCTCGCGCGGATGCCGGGGCAGCGCGAAGCAGAGCAGCGCCGATGCCCCCGCCCGCACCGCCGCGTCGATCCGGTCGGCCAGCATCGTGCCGCCCTCGTCGAGGAGCCGTACGTCGGGGTGGACCTTGGCCGCGAAGTACGAGAACCCGTAGGCCTGGGACGCGGCGGCCCGCAGCCCGAGGACGGGGAGCGGACGGGAGGAGGCGAGGAGGCGCCCCGCGCGTTCCACCGGCGCCGGGTCGGCGAGGACCTCCGCCAGGTGCCGGAGGTTGGCGATCTCCGCCTCGACCGCCTGCTGGTACTCGTTCAGGGAGGACTCGCCGGCCGCCTCCGCCGGTGCGAGCTCCCGCAGGTGCTTGCGCAGCGCCGGATACCCGTCGAAGCCGAGCGCCACGGCGAACCGCGTCACCGAGGGCTGGCTCACCCCGGCGAGTTCCGCCAGTTCGACGCTGGAGAGGAAGGGGACGTCCCCGGCCCGCCGCACCATGCAGTGCGCGATGCGCCGCTGCGTGGGCGTGAGCCGGTGCCCCTCGAAGAGCACTTGCAGCCGCGCCGCAGGACTGTCACTCATGCCGTTCCCCTCACAACACCCATGCCCTCGTGGGCCGTTCCGTTCCCGGACCCGAGGTCGAGACAGAGTTCCGTGAACCGGTCGAGCAGCCCGGCCGCCACCGTCACATCATCCGTCAACGGCCGGTCGGCCAGCTCCGGGTCGAGCACCGAGTCCGCCAGGTCGAAGGCCCGCCCGACGGGCAGGTCCGGGTCGAGGCGCATGTCGCGCTGCCGCAATGCCCTTATCGCGGCGACCAGTTCACAGCCGACCACCAGGCGGTACGCGTCACACGCACGGAGTGTCTGGCGTGCCGCGAGCGAGGCGAAGCTGGCCTGCTCCTCGACGCCGCGCGAGAGCACCGCGTGGCCGAGCGAGGCCGGCGCGGAGAAGGCCCGCAGATCACCGAGCGCCGCCCCGGCCGCGTACTCCAGGATCATCACGCCCGACGACGCCGCCTCGCCGTCCGCGAGGAAGGGGCGCAGGCGCGTGAAGCCGGGTTCGTTCAGGGTCGAGAGGCGGGACGTCGACAGGCGCGCCGCCTGCGTCACCGCGAGCCTGAAGTGGTCGAGCGACAGGGCGAGTTGGGCGAGGTAGAAGCCGCCGTGGTGGTAGGCCGCCATGTCGTCCGCCGAGATCAGCGGGTTCTCGGCGGCGGCGTTGATCTCGACCGTCAGGACGTCCTCAAGGGAGTCCGCGGCGTCGTGCGCGGGCCCGTGGATCTGCGGCACGCAGCGCAGGCCGTACGGGTCCTGGATGCGGCCGAGCGGGGGCGTGGGGCGGTCGGGGGCGCCGAGGATCTGCCGCATGCGCTCGGCGACCGCGTACGAACCCGCGTGGCGCCGCGCCTCGTGCACGGGCAGCGCGTACGCCTCGTACGAACCGTCGACCGCCATCAGGGTCAGCGCCGCCACCAGCTGCGTGGCCGCGACGAGGCCGCGCAGCTCGTGCAGGGCGAGCGCGGACTGGCCGAGAGTGAGGGCGTTACTGCTGATCAGGGCGAGGGCGTCGTTGTTGTCGAGCGGCTGCGGCTCGGGGGCGAGACCGGCGCCCTGCCAGGGGTGCTCGCCCGCGAGCGCGAGGCCCATCTGGGAGAGCGCGGCGATGTCGCCGGTGCCGACCGAGCCGAATTCGTTGACCTTCGGGTACGCGCCGGTCGTCAGGGCGTCGCAGAGTGCCGTGACGACGGTGGGGCGCAGGCCCGCGCCGCCCGCGAGGAGCTGGTTGGCGCGCACGGCGAGCATCGCGCGCACCTGCCTGGCCGGGAGCTCGTCGCCGATCGCTCCCGCGTGGCTGCGCAGCAGGCGCAGGCCGTGGTCGGCGGCCGCCTCGGTCGGTACGGACTCGTTCCGGTTGGCGCCGACGCCGGTGGAGCGGCCGTAGACGCGGCCCCAGGAGGCGATCTCACGGGCGGCGTTCCACGAGCTCTCCACGCGCTTCATGCCGTCCGTCCCGGGAACGGGCCTAGCGGTGGATTCGGCCATACGTACGACATCTGCGACCATCAGTCCGCGTCCGTCCAGGACGACGACCGAGCCACTGTCTCCGGTCGCCCTGTCCGCGATATGAGACGACATCACTCGAATTTCCTCCTCAAACGGACGCTTCGTCTTGCCCTGCGGCTACTTGTAACCCGCGATTTACGCCTGGGCGCCGACTAACTATTGACAATCTATTCAGTCACCAAGAACTCTGCATGACGATATACAGCCGGGCAAGGGACTCCTCATGATCCAATTCGATACGGTCCACAAGCGCTTCCCGAACGGCACAACCGCGGTCCACGACCTGACCCTCGAGATGCCGGAAGGAGGCGTGACCGTCCTCGTCGGATCTTCCGGTTGCGGCAAGACGACGACGCTCCGCATGATCAACCGGATGGTCGATCCGACCTCCGGGACGATCAGAGTGGGCGGCAAGGACGTCCTGGAGCAGGACGCGGCCGAGCTGCGCCGCTCCATCGGTTACGTGATCCAGCAGTCCGGGCTCTTCCCGCACCGCACGGTCCTGGACAACATCGCGACCGTGCCGCTGCTGCTCGGCTGGGGCCGCAAGAAGGCGCGGGCGCGGGCGGCGGAGCTCCTGGAGACGGTCGGCCTCGCCGCCGACGCCGGGAAGCGGTACCCGCACCAGCTCTCGGGCGGCCAGCAGCAGCGGGTCGGCGTGGCGCGTGCGCTCGCCGCGGACCCGCCGGTGCTCCTGATGGACGAGCCGTTCGGTGCGGTCGACCCCGTGGTGCGTACCCAGCTCCAGGACGAACTCCTGCGTCTCCAGCGGGAGTTGAACAAGACCATCGTCTTCGTCACGCACGACATCGACGAGGCGGTACGGCTCGGTGACCGCATAGCCGTCTTCCGCACCGGCGGCCACCTCGTGCAGTGCGCGAGCCCCGCGGAGCTCCTGGCCCGCCCGGCGGACGACTTCGTCGCGGACTTCCTGGGCGCCGAGCGCGGCCTGAAGCTGCTCTCCCTGACCACACTGGCCGAGGTCCCCAAGGCCCCGGCCCCGGAGGGCGGCGCCTGGACGCTGCGTCTCGACACCGCGGGAGCGCCGGTGGCGTGGCGGCACAAGGACTCACAGGCCGCGGACGTCCCCGTACGCCCCCTGCGGGACACGGACTCGCTCCTGTCGGCCCTCAACGAGTCCATAGCCGCCCCCAGCGGCCTGGTCGCCCGCGTCGACGCGGAGGGCGTCCTGACCGGCGTCACGTCCCGCGACGACATCCACGAGCACGCGGGGACGGCTCACGAGCAGGGCCGCGAGAGCGCCCCGTCAGGGGCGCGAGGAACTGCGCGAGCAACCCAGGACGGCCCGCACCAGGAAGCCGCCCCCACCACAGCGAAGCGCCCCGCGTGAGCGTCGACTGGTCGTGGATATCCGACCACACCGACGACCTCACCTCCCTCACCCTCTCCCACCTACAGGCCGCCCTCACCTCCGTACTCCTCGGGCTGCTCATCTCGCTCCCCCTGGCCGTCATCGCGCACCGCGTGCGCCCCCTGCGCGGCCTGCTCCTCGGCCTGTCGAACGTCCTGTTCACCATCCCGTCCATCGCGATCTTCGTGCTGCTCCTGCCGGTCAGCGGGCTCACCCGCACCACGACCGTCATCGGCCTGACGATCTACACCCTCGTCGTCCTCCTGCGGAACACCGTCGAGGGTCTGGACTCCGTCCCGGCGAAGACGAAGGAAGCCGCGAAGGCCATGGGCACCCGCCCCCTGCGCACCCTGCTCACCGTCGAACTCCCCCTCGCCCTCCCCGTGATCATGGCGGGCGTACGGATCGCGACGGTCATGGCGATCTCCCTCGTCTCCGTGGCCACGTACATCGGCGACGGCGGTCTCGGACAGCTCTTCACCGACGGGTTCCAGCGCAACTTCCCCACCCCCGTCATCGTCGGCGTCGTCCTGACCCTGCTCCTCGCGCTCGTCGCGGACGCGCTGCTGGTCACGCTCCAGTACGTCCTGACCCCCTGGACCCGCCGCAAGAGGAGCGCGTGACATGTACGAACTCTTCAAGAACCTCGGCGCCTGGCTGGTCAGCGGCGAGCAGTGGGCCGGGTCCGACGGCATCGGGCACCGCCTCCTGGAGCACCTCCAGTACTCGCTGCTCGCGACCCTCATCGCCGCCGCGATCGCGCTGCCGGTCGGCCTGCTCATCGGGCACACCGGGCGCGGCGCCTTCGTCGCGATCAACCTCTCCAGCTTCGGGCGCGCGCTGCCCACGGTCGGCCTCGTCGTCCTGGTCTTCCTGGCCAGCGGCCTGTCGATGTGGCCCGTCTACATCGCGCTCGTCGCCCTCGCCGTGCCGTCCATCGTGACCAACACGTACGCCGGGATGACCGCGGTCGACCCCGAGGTACGGGACGCAGCGCGCGGCCAGGGCATGCGCTGGCACCAGGTCCTCTTCCAGGTCGAACTGCCCCTCGCGCTGCCCCTGATCATGACCGGCCTGAGGCTCGCGCTCATCCAGGTCGTCGCGACCGCCACCATCGCCGCGTACGTCTCCTTCGGCGGGCTCGGCCGGTACGTCTTCGACGGGCTCGCCCAGCGCGACCTCGTGCAGGTGCTCGGCGGCGCGGTGCTCGTGGCCGTCGTCGCCGTCGTACTCGATCTCGCGCTCTCCGCACTCCAGCGCGCCCTCTTCCGCCACCGCCCCGCCAAGTCGGCCTAGGAGCAAAGCCAGATGGCCCCCATGAACCGCAGAAACGTCCTCGGCGGACTCTTCGCCGCCGCGTCCGTCCCCGCGCTCGCCTCCTGCAGCGGCGGCATCACCTCGCTCAACGGCGACGGCTCCGGCGGCTCGGGCGGTGGCTCCAGCAAGAACGGCGTCACCATCGGCACCGCCAACTTCACCGAGAACCAGGTGCTCGGCTACCTCTACGCCGCCGCCCTCGAAGCGGAGGGCGTCAAGACGACCGTCCGCCCCAACCTCGGCACCCGCGAGATCCTCATCCCCGCCCTCAAGGGCGGCGACATCGACCTCCTGCCCGAGTACCAGGGCGCCCTCCTGCACTACCTCGACGCCAAGTCGAAGGTCACCGAGGAGGGCGAGATGCAGAACGCCCTCGCCATGGTCCTGCCGCGCGGCCTGCAGATCCTCCCGTACGGGAAGGCCGAGGACTCGGACGCCTTCGCCGTCACGAGGGAGACCGCCGACAAGTACGGCCTCAAGACCCTCGCCGACCTCGCCAAGCACAACGGCAAGCTCGTCATCGGCGCCGCACCCGAGGTCAAGAAGCGCACCGTGGGCTCGGTGGGCCTCAAGGACGTCTACGGCGTGGAGTTCAAGGAGTTCAAGTCCCTGGACTCCTCGGGCCCGCTGGTGAAGGGCGCCCTGAAGAAGGGCGACGTCGACGTGGCGAACCTCTTCACCACCGACACCGACATCGCCGCCGAGAAGTGGGTCGTGCTCACCGACCCCAAGAACCTCATACCCGGCCAGCACATCGTCCCGCTCATCGCCGACCGCAAGGCCGACTCGACGGTGCGCAAGGCGCTCGCCCGCCTGGGCAACGCGCTGACCACCAAGGACCTCACCGAGCTGAACCGCCTGGTGGACAAGGACAAGAAGGACCCGGAGGACGTCGCGGACGACTGGGCGGCGAAGCACGGGATCAGCAAGAAGTAGGCCGCACCGCCGAGTAGTTGGGAAACCGAGTCATGGCAGCTGAAGACCTGGTGGAGCGTCGCTCCATCGACGTCGTCCCCGACGACGAACGGCACGGCACGGCGTTCAGCCAGTTCACGCTCTGGCTCGGCGCCAACCTCCAGATCACAGCGGTCGTCACGGGCGCGCTCGCCGTCGTCTTCGGCGGCGACGTGGTGTGGTCGGTGATCGGCCTGCTGCTCGGCAATCTGCTCGGCGGCGCGGTGATGGCCCTGCACTCGGCGCAGGGCCCCAAGCTCGGCCTGCCGCAGATGATCCAGTCCCGCGCCCAGTTCGGGGTGCGCGGCGCGGTCGTGCCGCTGCTCCTCGTCATCCTCATGTACGTCGGCTTCTTCGCGTCCGGCAGCGTCCTGGCCGGACAGGCCACGGCGCAGCTCACGCACACGAACGACACCACCGGCATCATCGTCTTCGCGGTGATCACCGCGGTGGTGGCGGCGGTCGGCTACCGCGTGATCCACGTCCTGGGCCGGGTGGCGAGCGTGATCTGCGCGCTGGCCTTCATCTACCTGGGCATCCGCCTCCTGGACCGCGTGGACCTCTCGGCGCTCCTGAACGACGCGCACTTCGACCTGCCGATGTTCCTGCTCGCGATCTCGCTCTCGGCGTCCTGGCAGCTCGCCTTCGGGCCGTACGTCGCGGACTACTCGCGCTATCTGCCGCGTACGACGTCGGGGCGGGCCACCTTCTGGTGGACGCTGTCCGGGACGGTGCTCGGCTCGCAGTGGTCGATGACGTTCGGCGTGCTCGTGGCGGCCAGCGCGGGCGGGGCGTTCCTCGACAACCAGGTCGGATACGTGGTCGGCCTGGGCGGTACGGGCCTGATCGCGTCGTTCCTGTACTTCGTCATCGCGCTGGGCAAGCTGACGATCAACGTGCTCAACACCTACGGCGGCTTCATGTCGATGGTGACCAGCATCAGCGGATTCCGGGGCCAGAAGACGCTCTCGCCGCGCGGCAGGGCGGCGTACATCGCCCTGATCATGGTGGCGGGCACGGTGGTGGCGCTCCTCGGCAAGGACAGCTTCCTGACGTCGTTCAAGGACTTCCTGCTCTTCCTCCTGACGTTCTTCACGCCGTGGTCGGCGATCAACCTGGTCGACTACTACCTGATCTCCAAGGAGCGCTACGACATCCCGGCGCTCTCGGACCCCGACGGCCGCTACGGAGCCTGGCGCTGGGACGCGCTGACGGTCTACGGAGTGGGTGTCCTGGCCCAACTCCCCTTCCTGGCGACGCACTTCTACACGGGCCCGCTGGTGGAGCCGCTCGGCGGAGCCGACATCTCGTGGATCGTGGGCCTGGTCGTCCCGGCGGCCCTGTACTGGCTGCTCGCCCGCCGCGACACGTCCCACATCCCCGGGCAGAGCGCGGAGCCGACACCGAAGGCGGGTGCTGGGGCCCGCTGAGAAAGGGGGGATAGCCCCACTGCCAGGACGGCACCGGCTGCGTACCTTAAACAGCTATGGAAGCCCGAGACGCCGAACTCAAGAAGGAACTCGACGCCACTCTGCACGCGCGCAGAGAGCTGGGCGAAGAGTACGAGTCCGCGCTGGTCGACTCCTTCCTCGGGAAGGTGGAGCAGCGCCTGGACGGCACCATCGACCGCCGCATGCGCCGGCACATGGCCGAGCAGCAGATGGTCGTCGCCCGGGGCTCCCGCGCGCCCAACAGCCCCGTGGACTCCTGGGGCGAGCGCTTCGGCTTCGGCATCATCTCGCTGATCCTCGCGGTCCCGCTCTCGGCGATCGGCGTGGTCAACGCGGACCTGCCCGGCCTCTTCGTCACCTGGGGCGGCATCGTCGGCGTGAACGCGGTGCATTCGCTGCGCGGCATGAACTTCGGCCGCGGCAAGGACCGCGACCGGAAATCGGAGTGGGACGACTGAGGGACGGCTGGGGGACGACTGAGGTCTGAGTCCACGGCTCCGGGGGGATCCTGCCCTGATGACCACATCCGTCGCGCACCTCAGTGACCCGCACCTCACCACGGGCGCCCTGGCCGCCGGTCCGGCAGCCGGGCTGCGCCACGCGCTCACCCGCGTCCTCGCCCTGGCGCCCCGGCCCGACTGCGTCGTGATCACCGGCGACCTGACGGAACACGGCCGCCCCGAGGAGTACGAGCAGCTGCGCGAACTCATCGCGGACTTCCCGCTGCCCCTGCACCTGACGACCGGCAACCACGACGACCCGGCGTCCCTGGCCGAGGCGTTCGGCGGCACCGGGCACCTCGGCGGCACCCACGCCACGCACTACGCCGTCGAGTACGAGGACCTGACGCTGCTCGCCCTGGACTCGAACGTGCCGGGCGCGGGACACGGTCACCTCGGCGAAGCCCAACTCACCTGGCTGGACACCCGGCTGGCGGCCCGCCCCGACGTCCCCGCCCTGGTCTGCGTGCACCACCCGCCGGCGGACATCGGCATCCCGTTCCTGGACGGCATGCGCCTCACGGACGGCGACGCCCTGGCGGAGGTCCTGGCCCGCCATCCCCGGGTCGCCCGAGTTCTCGCGGGCCACGTCCACCGCCCGATCACCGGCGCCTACGCGGGCACGACCCTGTCGACCGCCCCGTCGACGTACCTCCAGAGCTCCCTGACGATGAGCCCGGACGGCGCCATGGGCTACGTACCCGAACCGACGGCCTTCCAGCTCCACCTGCGAACGGCCACCGGCTGGGTCACGCACACGGTGCCGGTGAGCCATGCGGCGGGGCTGATCCAGGGGTACTGAGCTGATCCGGGGGTTCTGAGGGGCGCTCCCGCTACCGGGGCCTGGCCCGTACTGGCCCGTATACGAAGTTCGTGCGCGGGGACCGCCGCACCCCCGGGTGAACCAGGGGGCGGGACGACGGCGGTCCCCGCGAGGGGCGCGGGCCGGGTCAGGACCGGGCCCGCGTCCAGGCGTTCAGAGGTCCGGGAGCCGCTCCGGAGTTCCTGTACGCCGACAACGACCAATGTGCCCGAGCCGTGTTAAGCGGGTGCTGCGCGGACGTGTCGCGCTCGTACCACTTCCGCGAAGTTCGCCCCACGGCTCGCACCACGGCTCACGGCACACCCCCGCGATTACTGGCCCTGCTGCTCCGCGAGGAAGGCCAGCAGGTCCTGACGGCTCACCACACCGGTCGGCTTGCCCTCGACGAGGACGATCGCCGCGTCGGCCCTGCCGAGGACCGTCATCAGGTCGGCGACGGGCTCACCGGAGCCGACCTGCGGCAGCGGGTCCGACATGTGCTTCTCCAGCGGGTCGGAGAGCGAGGCGCGCTGGGCGAACAGGGCGTCCAGGAGCTCGCGTTCGACGACGGAGCCGATGACCTCGGCCGCCATCACGTCCGGGTGGCCCGCGCCCGGCTTCACGATGGGCATCTGCGAGACGCCGTACTCACGCAGTACGTCGATGGCCTCGCCGACCGTCTCCTCCGGGTGCATGTGGACGAGCGAGGGCAGTCGGCCGCCGGCCTTGCGGCTCAGTACGTCGCCGACGCGAGGCGCGTCGCCCGCCTGCTCCAGGAAGCCGTAGTCGTTCATCCACTCGTCGCTGAAGATCTTGCTCATGTAGCCGCGGCCCGAGTCGGGCAGGAGTACGACCACGACGTCGTCCGGACCGAGCCGCTCCGCGACCCGCAGCGCCGCCACGACGGCCATGCCGCAGGAGCCGCCGACGAGCAGCCCCTCCTCCTTGGCCAGGCGCCGCGTCATCTGGAAGGAGTCCTTGTCGGACACCGCGATGATCTCGTCCGTGACGTTGCGGTCGTACGCCGTCGGCCAGAAGTCCTCGCCGACGCCCTCGACGAGGTAGGGCCGCCCGGAGCCGCCGGAGTACACGGAGCCCTCGGGGTCGGCGCCGACGACCGTGACCTGACCCTTCGAGATCTCCTTCAGATATCCGCCCGTACCCGAGATCGTGCCGCCGGTCCCGATGCCGGCCACGAAATGGGTGATCTTCCCTTCCGTCTGGTCCCACAGCTCGGGGCCGGTGGAGTGGTAGTGCGAAAGGGGGTTGTTCGGGTTGCTGTACTGGTCGGGCTTCCAGGCGCCGGGGGTCTCGCGCACGAGGCGGTCGGAGACGTTGTAGTACGAGTCCGGGTGGTCGGGGTCGACGGCCGTGGGGCAGACGACCACGTCCGCGCCGTACGCGCGCAGCACATTGATCTTGTCGAGCGACACCTTGTCGGGGCAGACGAAGATGCACTTGTAGCCCTTCTGCTGGGCCACGATGGCGAGCCCGACCCCGGTGTTGCCGGAGGTGGGCTCGACGATGGTGCCGCCGGGCTTCAGCTCCCCGCTCTGCTCGGCCGCCTCGATCATGCGCAGCGCGATGCGGTCCTTCACGGAACCGCCGGGGTTGAAGTACTCGACCTTGGCCAGGACGGTCGCCTGAATGCCCGTGGTCACGTTGTTGAGCTTCACCAGCGGGGTGTTGCCGACGAGGCTGATCATCGAGTCGTGGAATTGCACCGTTGTCTCCGGGCTGCGATGTAGTGCGACGAATGGGTGTCGTCAGCGTAAGGGTCCCGTTCAGTCGTTCACCTCCGCATGCGATTGGCCGACCGTGCTTACGGGGCAATTAGTTGATGTATGGCGGATTGGCTACGAGGAGGTGGCTGCGGGGCATGTCGAGGGCGAGGGTGGCGAGGCGGATCGCGGCGGGCGCGGCGTACGGCGGCGGAGGCATCGGGCTGCTCGGGGCGGCGGCCGTGGGAGTGGTCCTCGCCGAGGTGCAGCTGGCGAAGCGGACGGTCGGGAACAGCGGGGAGCATCCGGCTCCGCCGCGGGCGGACGGACGCTATGGCTGGGGGTTCGCGGACCGGTCGGACGGCGCGGAGCCCTTGCGCTTCGCGATGCTCGGCGATTCGACCGCCGCGGGCCAGGGGGTCTACCGGGCCCGGCAGACCCCGGCGTCGCTGCTCGCGGCGGGGCTCGCCGCGGTGGCGGAGCGGCCGGTGGAGCTGCGGAACGTGGCGCTGCCGGGGGCCCAGTCGGACGACCTCGATCGCCAGACGACGCTGATCCTGTCCGAATCCCCGTCCTGGGTGCCCGACGTCTGCGTCGTGATGATCGGCGCGAACGACGTGACGCACCGGATGCCGGCGACGCGTTCCGTACGGCATCTGTCGGCGGCGGTGCGCAGGCTGCGTACGGCGGGGGCGGAAGTGGTGGTCGGCACCTGTCCCGACCTGGGGACGGTCGAGAACGTCTACCAGCCGCTCCGCTGGATGGCGCGGCGCGTGTCGCGGCAGCTGGCCGCCGCGCAGACGATCGGCGTGGTCGAGCAGGGCGGGCGGACGGTGTCGCTCGGGGACCTTCTCGGGCCCGAGTTCCTGGCGAACCCGCGGGAGCTGTTCGGTCCCGACAACTACCACCCCTCCGCGGAGGGGTACGCGACCGCGGCGATGGCGGTGCTTCCGACGCTGTGCGCCGCGCTCGGCCTGTGGCCGGAGGAGGAGCGCCCGGACGTCTCCCGGCGCGAGGGCTTCCTGCCGGTGGCGCGTGCGGCCGCGCAGGCCGCCTCGGAGGGCGGCACGGAGGTCGCGGCCGCGATGCCGACGGGCCCGCGCGGCCCCTGGGCCCTCATCAAACGCCGCCGCCGCCGACGCATCCACCACGCCCCGGACCAGGACCCGTCGCCCTTGCGGGGGTGAGCGTCCAAGGCCGGTACCAGCCTGAGCAAGCGCTTAGAAAAATGCGGTCCGCATCACAGTCCCGCACCGGTGACCTTCGCGGTACGTCCGGGTAACTTCCGAAGCGGTCCGCCTTTCGAGAAGCAACCTCTGGAGCCCCGCATGCCCGAAGCCGTGATCGTTTCCGCCGCCCGTACGCCGATCGGCCGCGCCTTCAAGGGCTCCCTGAAGGACCTGCGGCCGGACGACCTGACCGCCACGATCATCGAGGCCGCCCTCGCGAAGGTCCCCGAGCTCGACCCGAAGCTCATCGACGACCTGATGCTCGGCTGTGGTCTGCCGGGTGGCGAGCAGGGGCACAACCTCGGCCGCATCGTCGCCGTACAGATGGGCATGGACCACCTGCCTGGCTGCACCATCACCCGGTACTGCTCCTCCTCCCTGCAGACCTCCCGCATGGCCCTGCACGCCATCAAGGCGGGCGAGGGCGACGTCTTCATCTCGGCGGGCGTGGAGATGGTCTCGCGCAGCGTGAAGGGGTCGAGCGACGGGCTCCCCGACACCCACAACCCCCTCTTCGCCGACGCCGAGGCCCGCACCGAGGCCGTCAGCAAGACCGAGGGCTCGAACTGGCACGACCCCCGCGAGGACGGCCTGATCCCGGACGCCTACATCTCGATGGGGCAGACCGCCGAGAACCTGGCCCGCGCCAAGGGCGTCACCCGCCGGGACATGGACGAGTTCGGCGTCCGCTCGCAGAACCTCGCCGAGGAAGCCATCAAGAACGGCTTCTGGGAGCGGGAGATCACCCCCGTCACCACCCCCGACGGCACCGTCGTCAGCAAGGACGACGGCCCCCGCGCCGGCGTCACCCTCGAAGGCGTCGAGGGCCTCAAGCCCGTCTTCCGCCCCGACGGCCTGGTCACCGCGGGCAACTGCTGCCCGCTCAACGACGGCGCCGCCGCCCTCGTGATCATGAGCGACACCAAGGCCCGCGAGCTCGGCCTGACCCCGCTCGCCCGCATCGTCTCCACCGGCGTCACCGGCCTCTCCCCCGAGATCATGGGCCTGGGCCCGGTCGAGGCCAGCAAGCAGGCGCTGTCCCGCGCCGGTCTGACCGTCGACGACATCGACCTCTTCGAGATCAACGAGGCCTTCGCCGCCCAGGTGATCCCCTCCTACCGCGACCTGAACATCCCGCTCGACAAGCTGAACGTCAACGGCGGCGCCATCGCGGTGGGCCACCCCTTCGGCATGACCGGCGCCCGCATCACCGGCACGCTCATCAACAGCCTCCAGTTCCACGACAAGCAGTTCGGCCTGGAGACGATGTGCGTCGGCGGCGGCCAGGGCATGGCCATGGTCATCGAGCGCCTCAGCTGAGCGCCCCGGCAGCCCCTCCGGGGCCCGGAAACCCCTCACGTCTCCATTGATTCGTGACTCAATCTCCCCCAGGATGTGACCTATCTCCTGGGGGAGATGTATATGCCCAGGTCAGAGCACATCTGTGGATAAACTCCGGGCCGAAAGACCTGTCCAATTCGTGACGTAATGCACTGACAGGTGGATCGTGCAGCCTTCAAGCTGATGTAGGAAGTCGGGGGTCGACTTGAAACCGGGAGTACGTCAGTGAGCGCCATGCCTATTGCCTTGCTGCTCTCCACGGCCGCTGCCACGGCCGTGGGCGCCGCCGCCCTGCACGCCGTACACGGCCTGCGAAAGCAGCTCGCAGAGATCACCGCCCTGCGCGCCGAGCTGGCCCAGAGCCGCTCGGAGAACGCGAACGCCGCCGTACCCGCTGCCCGCACGGCCGCGGACACCGAAGAGATACGCACGGCCGTCGCCGAAGCCCTCGCCGAGGAACGCGAGCGCGAGCTGGCCGAGGCGCGGGCCTTCTGGGCCGCCCAGGAAGCCCGTGACGCCTCGGACGCGCCGTCCCTGCTCAGCGGCCTGCCCGGCCTCTCCGACATGGCCGACGAGCTGTTCCTGCCCCGCCAGGCGGACTTCTCCGGCCTGGAGGCGGACAGCCTGGAGCCGGTCATCGAGCCGTACGCCGACCAGGTCGACGAGTTCGCCGCCGACTCCCCGGAGCTGGCCGCGGCCCGCCGCCGCCACCCCTCGCACCCGGACTTCGTCCCGGTCCAGTCGCCCGTCAACGGCGACCACGAGCGCACCGTCGCCTGCCTGGAAGAGCTGGCCGGCGCCCGCACCGCGCTCGCCGACGTCCGCCCCGGACCGCTCGGCACCCTGGACGTCTACGTCTTCACCGACGGCACCACGCTGTGCATGACGCCCGGCCACCGCGAGACCGCGGAGCTGCTCGCCGACGCCCTGCGCGACGGCCACGCCCCGGTCCTGCTCGGCGGCTCCGGAGTCTCCGGCGCCTACGCCCTCACCTTCGAGTGCGGCACCGAGAACGTCTACATCCTGGCCGACCGCGTCATCGCGTCGGTCTGACCCGCGCGACCCCGGCGCCCGCCGGGGTCGGACCCCACCCCCGTACCACCCCGGTCACACTCCGGCGCGCTTCTGCGCCTTCTCCACGAGCGTCAGTGCCTCCGCAAGCTGACCGGAATCATCGAGCACAAGGGCCAAATCCCGCCCCGCGACCGTGATTTGGTCGGCCGCCGCGAACATCCCGGCGTCCGGCATCTCCCGCGGCTCCGCGTCCGGTACCTCGATCCGCTGTGCCCACGCCGCCAGTTCCCTGGCCAGAGCGAGCGCCTCGGTCGCCGCCCCCCGCTGCAGGCGACTCTGCGGGGCGGCCCGCAAGCGGTCGGCGAATTGGTCCACTGCGGCCGTCAAAGGCGTCGTATCAAGCACCCGGCGACCTTATGCGCCCGGACGGGACTGTTGCCAACGTCCCGGCACTCAGGCACGGTGTCGTGAAGGACGGAACACATCGCGACGCGTCCGGAGGCGCCGATGTCACAAGTCTTCTCCGAGGAGACCCACCGCAATCTGATCGCCCGCATCCCCCACTGCACCGGTCGTGAAATCTCCGACTGGCTTCGCGCCGTGGACGAAGGCCCCTCGCTCTTCCGCTTCGAGGAGAAGGTCAGCTGGCTCCGCGCGGAACACAATCTGGCGTACGGGCACGCCAAGGCCATCATTCACGAGTACGACTTGCGGCGGGCTGCCCGCAAGCTGCTCTGACTCCCCTGTCCCCTCACGCGCATCACACGCACGGCGAATCACTCATACACGAAGGGCCCCGCGGAACATCCGTTCCGCGGGGCCCTTCGTTTGGATCAGCTCGATCAGCCGCGTCAGTCGTTGCCCTGAAGGATGGCGATCAGGCGCAGGAACTCGAGGTAGATCCAGACGAGCGTCATCGTCAGACCGAACGCCGCGAGCCAGGCCTCTTCCTTCGGGGCGCCGTACGCGATGCCGTCCTCGACCTGCTTGAAGTCCAGGGCCAGGAAGCACGCGCCGAGCAGGATGCCCACGATGCCGAAGACGATGCCGAGGCCGCCGCTGCGGAAGCCGAGGCCGTCACCGCCGCCGAAGACCATGAACAGCAGGTTCACCGCGGTGAGGAGCAGGAAGCCCATCGCCGCGGCCATCACGAAGCCGTAGAAGCGACGGTTGACGCGGATCCAGCCCGCCTTGTAGGCGATCAGGACGCCGGCGAAAACGGCCATCGTGCCGAGCACGGCCTGCATGGCCGCGCCGTCCGCGATGCGGTTGTCGACGACGCTGGAGACGACACCGAGGAAGACACCTTCCAGGGCGGCGTACGTCAGGATCAGCGCGGGCGATGCCTTGCGCTTGAAGGCCTGCACCAGGCCGAGCACCATCGCGACGAGGCCCGCGCCGATCGCGATGCCGTACGACTTGCCGATGTTGGCGTCGTCCACCGGCAGCAGCGCCCAGGCGAGGGCGGCCGTCACCAGGAGGGTGCCGAGCGTGGTGGCCGTACGCATGACGACGTCGTCCATCGTCATACGGCCGGTGGTGGTTACGGGCGCCTGCGGCGCGCCGTACTGAAGGTCCTGCTGGGCGTACGGGTTCGTCGCGTACGGGTTGGCGGGGGCCTGCTGGCCCGCGGTCGCGTACGGATTGCCCTGCTGGGTCTGCGTCCCGCCCGCGGGTCCCCCGGCCTGCGGCTGCTGCTGGCCGAAGCCCGCGTAGCCGTTGTCGCGGCTGAACCCCCGTCGCGAGAAGACCGGGTTACTGCTCCTCATCTCACTCCTCCATGGCCACCGTGTGTGGCTTTGGCTCAAGAGTAATGCGTAGGCAAAAGGAAGACCCTAGTGCTTGGGGAGGATCTTTCCCTCCTTGTGACCAAGAACGCTCGGCCCGGTGCTCTCTGTTCCCGGTGCGGCGGCGGATACTCCCTCGTCGGCGGGGGTACGGCGGCTGCGCCGGACGAGTGGCACCAGCGAGATCGCGACGGCGCCGAGCACGGCGGCCACGGCGAACGTGGTGAATCCGAGTGACGCGTTCCCGCCGGAGACGACGGCGCCTCCCAGCCACGGGCCGACGACCGCGCCGGTGCGCCCGACGCCGGTGATCCAGCCGAGTCCGGTGGCGCGCTGGGCGGGCGTGTACACGGAAGGGGCGGAGGCGTAGACCATCACCTGCGCCGAGAAGAGCCAGATGCCGGTGACGAAGACGATCACGTACGCGACACCGAGCGGCAGCTCGGCCTTGAGCAGGAAGGCTCCGCAGGCCGTGAGCAGGAACCAGATCGCGGAGATCCGTACGGCGCCGAACTTGTCGGCTGCCCGGCCCGCGACCAGCATGCCGACGATGCCGCCCGCGTTGATGACCATGAGGAACGTCACGGAGGAGGAGAGGGAGTAGCCGGAGGCGCGCATCAGCTCGGGGAGCCAGGTGGAGACCCCGTAGACGAGGAGGAGCCCGGCGAAGGACGCGATCCACAGGAGCGGGGTGGCGAGCCGCTGACCGGGGGTGAGGAGCGAGGCGACGGCGGCGAACCGTCCCTTGGCACCGGCCTCGGGGGCTTCGGCGAGCGTCGGGGACGGCAGGAGGTACCGGGCGGCGACGGCCTCGGCCTCGCTCGTGCGTCCCTTGGCGAGCAGCACGCCGGGCGATTCGGGCAGCCACTTGAGCACGAGGGGGATGGCGACGGCCGCGGGGATCACGCCCGCCCAGAAGACGACGCGCCAGCCGTGGTCGGGCCCGAGCCAGAGCCCCAGGCCCGTGGCCGCCATGCCGCCCGCGTGGTACGAGGTCATCATCAGGCCGGTGGCGAGCGCGGCCCTGCGCGGCGGCGCGAACTCGGCGACGATCGCGAGGCTGATCGGCATCAGACCGCCGAGCCCGAGCCCGGCGATGAACCGGCCGCCCCCGAAGACGGCGGCGGTGGGCGCGAGGGCGCAGACCGCGGAGCCCAGGGAGAACAGCGCGACGCTCCCCGTCACCATCGGCTTGCGGCCGATCCAGTCGGTGAGGGTGCCGCAGCCGAGGGCGCCGACGAGCATGCCGAAGGTGGTCCAGGAGCCGATGGTGCCTGCGGTCGACGGGGTGAAGCCGAAGCCCTTGTCGTCGATGAGGTGCGGCATCACGGCGCCGTAGATGTTGACGTCCATGCCGTCGAAGAAGACGACGAGCCAGCACAGGGCTATGACGGGGGCCACTGATCTGAAGGTCCGCTGGGGCGCGGCGCCTTGGGGAGCGGTCACGGGGCTCTCACTTCTTTGTGGGACCTGGTGGGGACGGGGGTGCGAGCGGGGTGTGAGCGGAGTGCGTCAGTCGAGCGGGAATCCGGTGTAGCTCTCGGCGAGGTCCGCCTCGGCCGAGCGCGCGGTGGTGATGCGGTCCAGCCGGGCGAGCTGGATGCGGTCGTCGAAGGGGGTGGCTTCGGGCGAGCGGTGCAGCATCGTGGTCATCGCGTACGAGAAGCGCTCGGCCTGCCAGACGCGGCGCAGGCAGGTCTGCGAGTACGCCTCCAGGCGGGCCTCGGAGCCCGTCTCGCGGAGTTCGGCGAGCGCGCGGGCGAAGGTGACGACGTCCCCGACGGCGAGGTTGAGGCCCTTGGCGCCGGTGGGCGGGACGATGTGGGCGGCGTCCCCGGCGAGGAAGACCCGGCCGTGCCGCATGGGCTCGTGGACGTGGCTGCGCATGGGCGTGACGGACTTGGCGGTGATGGGCCCGCGCTTCAGCGTCCAGGCGGGGTCGTCCGTCTCCAGGCGGCGGTCGAGCTCGTCCCAGATCTCCTCGTCGCCCCAGTCCTCGGCGTCGGTTCCGGCCGGGACCTGGAGGTACGCGCGCGTGACGGTGGGCGAGCGCATGGAGAGGAGCGCGAAGCCGCGGTCGTGGCGGGCGTAGACCAGTTCGTCGTGCGAGGGCGGTACGTCGGCGAGGATGCCGAGCCACCCGAAGGGGTACGTCCGCTCGAAGACCCGCGAGACATCGGCGGGCACGACCTTGCGGGCCACACCCCAGGAGCCGTCGCAGCCCACCACGTAGTCGCATTCGAGTACGTCGTCGCGGCCCTGGTGACGGAAGCGGATGCGGGGGTTCTGCGTCTCGGCGCCCTCCACGGCCAGCGCCTCGGCCCCGAAGAGCAGCGGGCCGCCTTCGGCGAGCTGGAGGGCTATGAGGTCCTTGCAGACCTCGGTCTGGGCGTAGACCATCACCGACCGGCCGCCGGTGAGGGCGGGGAAGTCGACGCGGTGCCTGCGGCGGTCGAAGCGCAGCTCGATGCCGTCGTGCGGGATGCCCATGCGGTCCATGCGCGCGCCGGCGCCTGCCTCGCGCAGGACGTCGACGGTGCCCTGTTCCAGGATTCCGGCGCGCTGGCGCTGCTCCACGTAGGCACGGTCCCTGGTCTCCAGGACGACGGAATCGATGCCGGCGTTGTGCAGCAGGCGGGCGAGGAGCAGCCCCGCCGGTCCGGCTCCGATGATTCCGACGGTGGTGCGCATCGGCCGACCTCTCCCCTTGTTCGCCTGGTGAACTTTCGTTCATAATGTGCTGACGGGAGTCTCCGACCGGACCCATCGGCTGTCAACGGTTGCGGGCCATCCACTTTCGGGGCACCCGGTTTCCACCTGTACGAGGAGCAGCGCCATGCCGGAAGAGTCCGTACGCCCCCTGGAGCGCGGCCTCGCGGTCCTGCGCGCCCTCGCGGTCGCCGATCAGGTCAGAGCGGGCGACCTGGTGCGCGCGACCGGCCTTGCCCGCTCGACGGTGGACCGGGTCGTGGCGACCCTGGCCCGCATCGGGTACGTGCGCGAGCACGGCCAGGAACTGCGCCTCACGCCCCGCCTGATGGAGCTCGGCAACGCCTACCTCGCGGCGAGCGGACTGAGCGGCGAGGTCGCGGCGCGCACCGCCCGGCTCGCGGACGAGCTCGACGAGTCGGTGTCCCTCGCGGTGCCGGACGGCGACGGCGTCCGCTTCGTCACGCAGGCCGCGCGGCGCCGCGCGATGTCGGTGGCCTTCCGCATCGGCGATCTGCTGCCCGCCGAGCGGTGCGCCCCAGGCGCGCTGTTCGCCGCCGAGTGGGACGAGGCGGCGTGGGCGGCATGGCGGGCCCGGGTGGCCGCCGACCCCGGGGGCGAGGCCTTTCCCGCGCTGCCGCCGGGGCCGGCTTCCCCGCCGCCGGAACTCACGGACCGCGTGGAGCACTCGCGGGGTACGGGCTGGGCCCTGGACGACCAGCTGATCGAGCCGGGCCTGATCGCGACGGCGGTCCCGGTGCGCGACGCGACGGGGCGCGCCCGGTACGCCCTGTCCGCGGTGAGCCACACCAGCAGGCACACGGCACAGGGCCTCGCGGAGCTCGTACTGCCACGGCTGCGGGCGGAGGCCGCGCACCTGGAGTCCCTGCCTGCGGCGCAACTACCGGGCGATCAAGCCGATGTGACGGCACCTCATACGGCGGGCGAAACCCTCCCCCACGAGCAGCCGAGTGACGCCAAGGCCGAACTCGGCCCCGGCTACCTCCAGTCGCTCGCCCGCGGCCTCACCGTCCTGCGCGCCCTCGGCGGGGCCCGCGGCGACGGCCTCCCGCTCACCGCGACCGCCGCCGCCACCGGCCTTCCGCGGGCCACCGCACGCCGCTGTCTGCACACCCTGGAGCTCGAGGGCTACGCGGCTCACGACGGCCGCCTCTACCGCCCGCTCCCCCGCATCCTGGAGCTCGGCTACGCCCGCCTCTCCGGCCTCGGCTTCGCCGACATCGCCGATCCGCATCTGCGCCAACTGACGGCCCGTGTCCACCAGTCGGCCTCCGTGACGGTGCTCGACGGCACGGACATCCTGTACGTGGCACGGGCGGCGACGACGCGCGTCATGAGCGTCTACATCACGCTCGGCACCCGCTTCCCCGCCTGCCCCACCGCCATGGGCCGGGTCCTGCTCGCCGGGCTGCCGCAGGGGGACCGCGCACGCATCCTGGAGGCCGCCCCGCCCCGCCCTCTCACCCGGCACACCGTCACCGACCCGGCGGCCCTGCACCGCATCCTGGACCGGGCCGCCGCCGACGGGTACGCAACCGCGGACGAGGAACTGGAGGAGGGCCTGCGCTCGGTCGCCGTACCGCTGAAGGACGCACGGGGGCGGGTGGTCGCGGCCCTGAACGTGGCGCAGCACGCGGGCACCGCTCCCCTGGCGGAGACCGTCGATGCGCTGCTTCCCGCACTGCGCGCGACGGCGGCGGCGATCGAAGCGGACCTGCACACGGCGGCCCGCTTCAACGGCGTACTGACGCCGTAGCGGAAATGCCGCCGACGGCTTGTGGAGGTGCCCGGAGCCGGACTTGAACCGGCACGCCCGCTAGGGGCAGCGAGGTTTAAGCTCGCCGTGTCTGCATTCCACCATCCGGGCAGGCCATGGGCTCCGCATCAAGTGATTCGACCCTATCGGGAGGCGTCCCCCGAACAGCGGAACAACAGCCCGATGTTGTCTTATTTTATTGACGTCTGAGGGTGCATCAGCCACCGGCCCGGCCCATCGGCACATGCCGCAGGCCCTTCCGCCGCTGCGGGGCCTCCTGTACGGAATGACGGAATTTAGCTGCCTCCGGAACGCCGTCGGGTCACTGGCGGGTGGTACTCGTGTCAGGGGCCGAGGTCATCCCCAGGTATGACACAGACGACTCGAGTCCGACTGGAGAGGGCCCCCGGAACCGGAACAGCGGCTGACTACACGGCGCGGATCCGCAAGGACGATGGAATACGTCCCCACTCGTCGTCCCGACAGGAGCACCGCCCCGTGACCACCACCCCCTACGCCGCCCGCACCACCGCAGTGGCCGCGCGCGCCACGGACCTCTCCAAGGTGTACGGCCAGGGCGAGACCCAGGTGGTCGCCCTGGACCATGTCTCCGTCGACTTCCGGCAGGGCGAGTTCACCGCGATCATGGGCCCGTCGGGCTCCGGCAAGTCGACCCTGATGCACTGCGTCGCGGGGCTCGACAGCTTCAGCGGCGGCTCCGTGCGGATCGGCGAGACCGAGCTCTCCACCCTCAAGGACAAGCAGCTCACCAAGCTCCGCCGGGACAAGATCGGCTTCATCTTCCAGGCGTTCAACCTGCTGCCGACCCTGACGGCCCTGGAGAACATCACGCTGCCGATGGACATCGCAGGGCGCAAGCCCGACAAGCAGTGGCTGGAGCAGGTCATCTCCATGGTCGGTCTGGCCGGGCGCCTCTCCCACCGGCCCACCGAGCTCTCCGGCGGCCAGCAGCAGCGCGTCGCCGTGGCCCGCGCGCTGGCCTCGCAGCCCGACATCATCTTCGGCGACGAGCCGACCGGAAACCTCGACTCGCGCTCGGGCGCGGAGGTCCTCGGCTTCCTTCGCAACTCCGTGCGGGAGCTGGGGCAGACCGTGGTGATGGTCACCCACGACCCGGTCGCCGCGGCGTACGCGGATCGCGTGATCTTCCTGGCGGACGGACGGATCGTCGACGAGATGCACGGGCCTACCGCCGAGGGCGTTCTTGACCGGATGAAGGACTTCGACGCCAAGGGGCGGACCAGCTAAGCGCCGGGCGACGTCCGTAGGCACTGTCTGCGGGTACGTCGTGGCTGATCGCGCAGTTCCCCGCGCCCCTTCGGGGCGCTCCCCAGCGCTCCTCCCTCCTCCCACAGGACTCACACCCATGTTCCGTACCGCCCTGCGCAACGTGCTCGCGCACAAGGCCAGGCTGTTGATGACCGTGCTCGCCGTCATGCTCGGCGTCGCCTTCGTCTCCGGCACGCTGGTCTTCACCGACACCTTCGGCAACGCCTACAAGAACAAGTCGGCCAAGAGCTTCGACCACGTCTCCGTCGCCATCCAGGGGGACGGTTCCGCCTCCTCGTACGGTGGCGGTGACGAAGGCGGCGAGGCCAAGAAGCCGCCGCGGCTGACCGACGCCTTCCTGAAGAAGACGCAGAACCTGCCCGGCGCCGAGTCGGCGATCGGGTCCGTCTCCGGGTTCACCGCGGTCGCCGACAAGGACGGCAAGCTGGTCGGCGGCGAGTGGGGCTCCTCCGGCGCCAACTACTTCCCCGGCAAGGACGGCAAGGACCCGCGCTACGACTTCACCCGGGGCGCGGCCCCGAAGTCCGCCGGTGACATCGCCCTCGACTCCAGGACCGCCGAGCGCACCGGCTACAAGGTCGGCGACACGGTCCGCTACTCCACCGACGGACCGGTGAGGACGGCGAAGATCAGCGGCGTCTTCGACACCGAGGACGGCAGCGTCCTCGCGGGCGGCAGCCTGGTGGTGTTCGACGACGACACGGCGCGCACCGTCCTCGGCAAGACCGAGTACGACGAGATCGACGTGAAGGCCGCCGCGGGCACCTCCGAGGCCGCGCTGAAGACCTCGGTCGAGAAGATCCTGCCGAAGGACACGGACGCCGTCACCGGCGCCCAGCTCTCCGACGACCAGGAGAAGATGATCGAGGAGCAGACCAGCTCGATGAGCCAGGTCCTGCTGATCTTCGCGGGCATCGCGCTCTTCGTCGGCATCTTCATCATCGCCAACACCTTCACCATGCTGGTCGCCCAGCGCACCAAGGAGCTCGCGCTCATGCGGGCCGTCGGCGCCTCGCGCCGCCAGGTGACGCGCTCCGTGCTCATCGAGGCGTTCCTGGTGGGCCTGGTGGCCGCCGTGACCGGCTTCGCGCTCGGCATCGGCGTGGCCATGGGCCTGGAGGCCCTGATGAATTCCGCGGGCGCCTCGCTGCCCGACGGGCCGATCGTCATCGCCCCGACCACGATCGTCGTCGCCCTGATCATCGGCGTGGTCGTGACCATGCTGGCCGCCTGGCTGCCCGGCCGCCGCGCCGCGAAAATCCCGCCGGTCGCCGCGATGAACAGCGTCCACGCGACGCCCACCATGCGCGGCCTGGTCGTCCGCAACACCTTCGGCTCGATCATCGTCGCCCTCGGCGTGCTCATGCTCTTCATGGACGACAACTACGTGATGGCCGGCGGCGCAGCCGTGATCATGGTCGGCGTCATCGTCCTCACGCCGCTCCTGTCGCGTCCGTTCATCGCCGCGTCGGCCCCGCTCCTGAAGCCGTTCGGCGTCACGGGCAAGCTGTCCCGCCTCAACGCGGTGCGCAACCCGCGCCGCACGGCGTCCACCGCAGCGGCCCTGATGATCGGCCTGACCCTCATCACCGCGATGACGGTCGTGGCGACCTCCATGAGCAGCGCGATCAACAAGATGGCCGCGGGCTCCCTGAAGGCCGACTACACCGTCTCCATGGCGAACTACCAGCCGCTGACCCCGGAGGTCCGCGAGAAGCTGGACAAGCTCCCCGAGGTCGAGGCCAGCAGCCCGATGCGCATGGCCTACGGCGAGGTGGACGGCTCGTACGCACGGATCGCCGGCGTCGACGAGCAGGACTTCGGCAAGCTGACGAGCCTGGACTTCACCAGCGGCTCCCTGGCGAACCTGACCGGCAGCTCCACGCTGATCGACAAGGAGACCGCGGACAAGAAGGGCCTGAAGGCGGGCGACACCGTCCCGGTGAAGTTCGACGACGACAAGACGGCGAAGCTGAAGGTCGCCGGTGTCTACCAGCAGAACGAGATGATCAACGGTCTCTTCACGCCGCTCGCCGTGGTCGACCCGCACCTGTCGAAGATCACCGACGAGCAGGTCCTGGTGAAGATGAAGGGCGGCACCTCCGACAAGGCCGAGGACACCATCGTCAAGGCCCTCGGCGACAACCCCGCCATCAAGATCCAGGACAAGGACGCGATCAGCAACGAGATCGCCGGCGCGATCAACCTCATGCTGAACATGCTCTACGGCCTGCTCGCGATGGCCATCCTGATCGCGGTGCTCGGCGTCATCAACACCCTCGCCATGTCGGTCTTCGAGCGGAAGCACGAGATCGGCATGATGCGGGCCATCGGCCTCGACCGCGCGAAGGTCAAGCAGATGGTGCGCCTGGAGGCGGTCATCATCTCCCTGTTCGGCGCGGTGCTCGGCATCGGTCTCGGCCTCTTCATGGGCTGGGCCGCGGGCAACAGCATCACGGACTCGGTGAAGACGTACACCATGGAGATCCCGCTCGGCCGTATCGCGGTGTTCCTCTGCATCGCGGGCCTGGTCGGTGTCCTCGCGGCGATGTGGCCGGCCCGCAGCGCGGCCAAGCTGAACCCGCTGATGGCGATCAAGGCCGAGTAGCACCTGACGGCAGGCGCACATGAACGGGGCCCCGGACACTCACCGTCCGGGGCCCTTTCACATACGAAGCTACTGCCAGGCGCGGGCCCGCAGCGGCATTCCGGAGGCGCCGGCCTCCGGGGTCTTCACCGCGAGGACCTGGTTGACACCTATGCGGTTGCGCTCGAAGGCCAGCGCGGACGCCGCCATATAGAGACGCCAGATGCGGGCGCGGCCCGGCGAGGTGAGCCGCTGGCCCTCCTTCCAGTGGGCCTCCAGGTTGGCGACCCAGCCGCGCAGCGTGAGGGCGTAGTGCTCGCGGATCGCCTCCACGTCACGCACCTCGAACCCGGCGCGCTCCAGGATGCCGACGGTGGACCCGACGGGAGCGAGCTCGCCACCAGGGAAGACATAGGCGTCGATGAAGTCGTCCACCGAGTACGCGGACTCGTCGGCCTGCGGCCGCCGGGCGATCTGGTGGTTGAGGAGCCTGCCGCCCGGCTTCAGGAGGGCGTGCAGGTCGTGTGCGTACTCCAAGTACTGCTCGGCGCCGACGTGTTCGGCCATGCCGATGGAGGAGATGGCGTCGTACGGACCATCGCGCACGTCGCGGTAGTCCTGGACGCGGATCTCGACCCGGTCGGTCAGGCCCTCCTCCGCGATGCGCTTCCTGGCGTACGCGGCCTGTTCCTGGGAGAGCGTGACGCCGACGACGGTGACGCCGTGCTCGCGCGCCGCGTGGATGGCCATGGAGCCCCAGCCACAGCCGACGTCGAGCAGCCGCATGCCGGGCTTGAGTGCGAGCTTGCGGGCGATGAGCTCCAGCTTGTCGCGCTGGGCGTTCTCCAGGGTGGAGTCCTCGGACTCCCAGTACGCGCACGAGTAGACCATCGAGGGGCCGAGCACCAGCTCGTAGAAGTCGTTGCCCACGTCGTAGTGGTGGCTGATGGCCTGCCGGTCGCTGCCCTTGGTGTGCAGGTGGAGCCTGCGCGGCCTGCGCATCTCCTCCTGCGGCGGGGGCGGCGGCAGGAAGGGCGCGGCGAGGCCGATCAGGGAGCGGGCGGCGGCGCGGAACCGCGGGTCGCGCAGGGACTCCCTGAGGCCCTTCGCCTCCTCGTCGCGCTCCCAGATGAACCCGGCGAGCCGGTCGAGGGCGACGTACAGATCGCCCTCGACGTCCAGGTCCCCGGCCACCCAGGCACGGGCCAGACCCAGTTCGCCCGGCTTCCACATCACCCGGCGCAGGGCGCGGCGATTGCGTATGACGAGGACGGGGCCACTGGGTGGTCCCGCCTCGGAACCGTCCCAGGCACGAATACGTACGGGGAGCGGTGCCCCCAGCAATTGTTCGGCAAGGTGCTTCAGCCGCAGTGCGGCATCGGGCATGGTGCACACCTCCGTGACAGAGAAATCCCGGATAGGTTCGACACCACGTAAACACCAACCGCACGCTTGCGCAGTCCCGTTATTGCGTCATGGATCGGCAAAATACATGTAGCCACCATGTATGCGGTCCGGAAAAACCCGAAGGGGCCACTCGCACCACGGATGGCGAGCAGCCCCTTCGGGGTTTGGTCAGCGAGCCGTCAGGAGGCCTTGGCCTTCTCCTCGACGGGGGCAACCGGTTCAGCCTTGGCCGCAGGCTTCGGCGCGGGCTTGGCGGCCTCGTAGAACTCCTCGCGGGGAGTCTCCATGGCGCCCAGCGAGACGACCTCGCGCTTGAGGAACACCGCGAGCGTCCAGTCGGCGAAGACCCGGATCTTGCGGTTGAACGTCGGCATCGCCATGCCGTGGTACGCGCGGTGCATGTACCAGGCCAGACGGCCCTTCAGCTTGATCTTCATCTTGCCCATGACGATCATCGCGACGCCCTTGTGCAGGCCGAGACCGGCGACCGCACCCTTGTTGGCGTGGCTGTACTCCTTCTGCGGGAAGCCCCGCATGCCGGAGATCACGTTGTCGCCGAGGACCTTGGCCTGACGCAGCGCGTGCTGGGCGTTCGGCGGGCACCAGGCGTTCTCGTTGCCGGCCTTGCGGCCGACCATGTCCGGCACCTGGGCGTTGTCGCCCGCGGCCCAGATGTAGTCGGTGCCCTGGACCTGGAGGGTCGTCTGGGTGTCGACGTGGCCACGGGGGCCCAGCGGCAGACCGAAGCGGGCGAGCGCCGGGTTCGGCTTGACGCCTGCGGTCCACACGATGGTGCTGGAGTCGACCTCGAGGCCGTTGTTGAGCACCACGTGGCCGTCCACGCAGGAGTCCATGCCGGTCTTGAGGTAGACCTCGACACCGCGGCCCTCGAGGTGCTCCTTGCCGTACTGGCCGAGCTTCGGGCCGACCTCGGGGAGGATCTTGTCCGCGACGTCGACGAGCACGAAGCGCATGTCCTCGCGCTTCACGTTGTTGTAGTACTTGGCCGCGTCGCGGGCCATGTCCTCGACCTCACCGATGGTCTCCGCACCCGCGAAGCCACCGCCGACGAAGACGAAGGTCAGCGCCTTGCGGCGGACCTCCTCGTCCGTCGTGGAGTCAGCCTTGTCCAGCTGCTCAAGGACGTGGTTGCGCAGGCCGATGGCCTCCTCGATGCCCTTCATGCCGATGCCCTGCTCGGCGAGGCCGGGGATCGGGAAGGTGCGGGAGACCGCGCCCATCGCGATGACCAGGTAGTCGAAAGGCAGCTCGTACGCCTCGCCCACGAGGGGGGCGATCGTGGCGACCTTGCGGTCCTGATCGATGGTGGTGACCCGCCCGGTCAGAACTTCCGCCTTGGGCAGCACGCGTCGCAGCGGGACGACGACGTGCCGAGGCGAAATGCTGCCGGCTGCGGCTTCGGGGAGGAAGGGCTGGTAGGTCATGTACGACCGGGGGTCGACGACCGTGACGGTCGCCTCTCCGTAGCGCATCTTCTTGAGGATGCGCCGAGCTGCGTACAGGCCTACGTACCCACCGCCTACTACGAGGATCCTGGGACGCTCCGTGGTGCTCATGCCATCGAGTATCCACCTGCCCGAGGGGGGTCGCTCGTGCGCCCCTTCACAAGCATGAGCAGGGCCTCTGCTACACTTCGCCGCCCACGTGACACAGGCCATAGCGCCCCAGGGGAACCACGGGACATCACGAGTCGTTGTGCACCCCTTGTGAGCTGCCGCTCTGGCGTCCCGGGCCCGGTGGACCACTCGCCCGGTTCACGCTCGGGACACACTCCCGAACCTTCACTGTCATGGGTTGCGAGGCTCTCCGAGGTCACTTTCAGGGGTCCGCGACCCCTGAATCTCGTCCAACCGAGCCGATTTCCTTGTGAAGAACTTCACGAAGTTTCCCGACAGCGAGTCGCCGAGGGGCCTTTCGACCCCTCCACCAGCCGCTCAGACGCTACATCACGCGCTCAGGCGATCGACCAGCCGATGCCGTCGAGGATGTCGTGCTCGCTCACGACGACCTCCCGGGCGCCGGTCCGGTCCATGATCGACAGGAGTACGAGAGCGCCCGACACGATGACGTCCACGCGGCCGGGGTGCATGACGGGGATCGCGGCCCGCTCGTCGTGCGTGGCCCGGCTCAGACGGCCGACGATCTCACTCACCTGCTCGTAGGAGACGCGGGAGTGGTGGATCGCCGCGGAGTCGTACGCGTCGAGGCCGAGCGCGATCGCGGCCACCGTCGTCACCGAGCCGGCGAGCCCGACCAGAGTGCGGGCCTCGCCGATCGGGACTGTCTGCTCGGCGAGGTCGAGGGCGGCCGTGATGTCCGCCCGCACGGCGTCGAGTTCGGCGGGCGAGGGCGGGTCGGTGCGGATGTGCCGCTCGGTGAGCCGTACGCAGCCGACGTCCACGGAGCGCGCGGCGCGGACCCCGTCGTCGCCGACGACGAACTCCGTGGAGCCGCCGCCGATGTCCACCACCAGGTAGGGCTTGGCCAGGTGGTCGCTGCCCGCAAGCTCCTTCGTCGCGCCCGTGAAGGAGAACTCGGCCTCCTGGTCACCGCTGATGACCTCCGGCTCGACGCCGAGGATGTCCAGGACTCCGCGTACGAAGTCGTCACGGTTCTCGGCGTCGCGCGATGCGGAGGTCGCCACGAAGCGGAGGCGTTCGGCGCCGTGCTCCTTGATGATCCGCGCGTACTCGCGGCAGGCCGCGAAGGTCCGCTCCAGGGCCTCCGGGGCCAGGCGGCCCGTCTTGTCCACCCCCTGGCCAAGGCGGACGACGGTCATCCTGCGGTCCAGGTCGACCAGCTCGCCGGTCTGCGGGTCGGCGTCCGCCACCAGGAGGCGGATCGAGTTCGTGCCGCAGTCGATGGCTGCCACGCGGGTCACTTGGCGGGCTCCTTGTCCGACTCCTTGTCGGCACACGGCGTGACGCACGGTCCCTTGGCCCACCACTGAGGCAGCATCGCGATCGCCTCGTCGCCCAGCGGGTTCACGCCGGGGCCCGCGGCCAGGGAGTGGCCGACCAGGACGTGCAGGCACTTCACGCGGTCCGGCATGCCGCCCGCGCTGGGGAAGCCCTCAAGGACCTCGATGGCGTCACGGCGCGCGATGTAGTCCTCGTGCGCCTTGCGGTACGCCGCGGCCAGCTCGGGGTCCGTCTTCAGGCGCTCCGACATCTCCTTCATGACGCCGTTGGCCTCAAGGGTGCCGATCGCGGACGCGGCCCGCGGGCACGTCAGGTAGTACGTCGTCGGGAACGGCGTCCCGTCCGGCAGGCGCGGCGCCGTCTCGACGACGTCCGGCTGCCCGCACGGGCAGCGGTGGGCGATGGCCCGCAGGCCGCGCGGCGGACGGCCGAGCTGCTGCTTGAAGGCCTCGACGTCGGCGTCGGTGGGCTCGGTGCGCGGGGTGGTCGGCGGGGGCGTTTCCATGCCTGTCTTTCGATCGGTTTACTACGAGAGGGAGTGCAAGTAGGGGTGGTGGAAAGTCAGTCCTCGTCCGGGCGGTCCGCCTTGTCGACGCCGTCCCAGACGTTCGAGTACCAGGGCCTGGCTGCCGCCCCCTGGTCGGCGCGCTGCTTGTTCGCCGCCGCCGGATCGATCACCGTATAGCCGGTCTCGCCCGGCATCACGTAGTGCAGCCGGTCCCGGATGCGCTGCTCCGCGTACGCGTCGTCCCGCCAGCGGGCCTTCTCGTCCCGCAGCTTCTCGACGTGCTCGCGGCGCTCGGCCTGCTCGCGGCGCTGATCGGCGATCTCCGCCCGCTGCGACACGTACTGCCTTATCGGGTAGGCAAGCGCGACGACCAGCGAGCAGAGCACGAGCGCGAGGAGCGCGGCGCGTCCCGTGAGCCGGGAGCGGCGCGCCTGGCGCTTGGTCTGGGAGCGGTAGACACGCTCCGCGGTCTGCTCGCCGAGCAGCCGCAGCCTGGTCGCGGTGGAGAACCGGTCGCGGTCCTTCACGGCCATGTGTGCCGCCTCCCCGATACGTACGAACGTCCCCGCACACGGTACGGGACCGAGTACGGGGACGTACGTAACTACTCAGCGGAGCCGGAGCTCGGTGCAGCTCAGCCCTTGAAGCGGGGGAACGCCGAACGACCGGCGTAGACCGCGGCGTCGTCCAGGATCTCCTCGATGCGCAGGAGCTGGTTGTACTTGGCGACGCGCTCGGAGCGGGCCGGGGCGCCGGTCTTGATCTGGCCGCAGTTGGTGGCGACGGCGAGGTCGGCGATGGTGACGTCCTCGGTCTCGCCGGAGCGGTGCGACATCATGCACTTGAAGCCGCTGCGCTGGGCCATCTCGACGGCGTCCAGGGTCTCGGTCAGCGAGCCGATCTGGTTGACCTTCACCAGGAGGGCGTTCGCGGACTTCTCCTCGATGCCGCGGGCGAGGCGCTCCGGGTTGGTGACGAACAGGTCGTCGCCCACGAGCTGGACCTTCTCGCCGAGCTTCTCGGTGATGACGTTCCAGCCGGCCCAGTCGTCCTCGAACAGCGGGTCCTCGATGGAGACGAGCGGGTACGAGGAGACGAGCTCCTCGTAGTACTCGGTCATCTCGGCGGCCGAGCGGGACTTGCCCTCGAAGTCGTAACTGCCGTCCTTGTAGAACTCGGACGCGGCGACGTCGAGCGCGAGCGCGATCTGCTCGCCGGGGACGTAACCGGCCTGCTTGATGGCCTCGAGGATGAGGTCGAGCGCGGCGCGGTTGGAGTCGAGGTTCGGCGCGAAGCCGCCCTCGTCGCCCAGGCCGGTGGACAGGCCCTTGTCCTTCAGGACCTTCTTCAGCGTGTGGTAGACCTCGGTGCCCCAGCGCAGGGCCTCGGAGAACGACTCGGCGCCGATCGGCGCGATCATGAACTCCTGGATGTCGACGTTCGAGTCGGCGTGCGACCCGCCGTTCAGGATGTTCATCATCGGAACGGGCAGCAGGTGCGCGTTCGGGCCGCCGAGGTAGCGGAAGAGCGGGAGGTCGGAGGCCTCCGACGCGGCGTGCGCGACGGCGAGCGAGACGCCGAGGATGGCGTTGGCGCCGAGCGAGCCCTTGTTGTCGGTGGCGTCGAGGTCGAACATCGCCTGGTCGATCAGGCGCTGCTCGGTCGCGTCGTACCCGACGAGCTCCGGGCCGATCTGCTCGATGACGGCGAGGACGGCCTTCTCGACGCCCTTGCCCTGGTAACGGTTGGGGTCACCGTCACGGAGTTCGATGGCCTCGAAAGCACCGGTGGACGCACCGGACGGAACGGCGGCACGACCCGTGCTGCCGTCGTCGAGGCCGACCTCGACCTCGACCGTGGGGTTGCCTCGGGAGTCCAGGATTTCCCGGGCTACGACGACGTCGATGGACGGCACGAGCATCTCCTTCTGGGATGTGACGCGAGTACGCGGGGCATCGGCCCCGCGGACACGAGCCTAACCGGCTCCCGGACAACAGCCAGCCGACCGCCCGTCCTGTGGACAAACCGAGAGCAAAATGTTTACGAACGGAACAAACATACCCCGCCCCCGGTGCGTACGGGGGATACGCGCACCGGGGGCGGGGAGTCCGTGGGGACGGGGTAGCGCCCGAAGGGGCGCGGGGAACTGCGCGACAAGCCACGGAGCACCCGCAGACGATCAAGACCGCTGAGGCGCCCCGCCAGAACTAGCTGAGGTGCAGCTGCTGACCGGGGTAGATCATGTCGGCGTTGTCGATGATGTCGCCGTTGAGCTTGTACACCTTGTGCCAGCCGCCCTTGACGTTCTTCGCCTCGGCGATCTTGGAGAGGGTGTCACCCTTCTCGACCTTGTACTCGCCGTCGCCCTTCTTGACCTTCTTGCCGGTCGGGGTCTCGACGGTCTTCTTGGACTCGGTCTTGGGAGCCTCGGCCTTGGGCGCGGCCTTCGGAGCGGCCTGCTGCGGCTGCTCGGTCTGCGGGGTGGGCTGGCTCTTGGGCTGCTCCTGGGTCTGCTGCGGGGCGCTCTCCTGTGCACCGCCACCCTCGTTGGAGGCGCCCGAGAGGCCGACGCCGCAGCTCGGCCAGGCACCCTTGCCCTGACCCGCGAGAACCTTCTCGCCGATCTCTATCTGCTGGGCCTTGGAGGCCTTGTCGGCGCTGGGCGCGTACTTGGTGCCGCCGTACGCGGACCAGGTGGACGACGAGAACTGCAGGCCGCCGGTGTAGCCGTTACCGGTGTTGATCGACCAGTTGCCGCCGGACTCGCACTGGGCGACGGCGTCCCACTCGGAGTTCGTCGCGGCGGAGGCCTGGCCGGCCGCCATCAGCGGGGCTGCGACCGCGACACCGGTGACGCCGGCGAGCGTGGCGACACGAGTGGCCTTGGACGGGCGGCGGTGCTTGCCCTTGCTGGAAAACAGCATGAGTGATCCCCTCACCGACGCCTGCGAGGTGAGCTGTCGGGTTCGGGCCGATGAAGTTGCCCGGCCGCGCTTCCTTGAGCGCGACTTAACCCCTAGCCGTTCCTGACCGTCTCTCCGCCTCGCTCTCGCGAGACTGAACGGCCGGGCCCGGCGGAAACCTTGGGTCCCCCGCTCCTGCCTACGGCGCTTACGCGACGACTGTTCCCGAACGGCCGTTGGCAGGACTCGGCGTACCGACCGGCGGGGCCCGCTGTGGCGAGCGGTCACGACCGTAGGCATGACCGCGGCCGAATTCCAAAGACGATCAGGGCCTTTGAGACCCATGTCTCACTTGCGCCAATCTGGACATCAGAGGCAAAGCGACTCGCCAACTACCCCTACTTTTCGCCCAAATCGAGGCTCTGACCGGGAAGGATGAGGTCGGGGTCGGAGCCGACCGACTCCTCGTTCCCCGCGTACAGCTCGGTCCACCCGCCCTTCACGTCCAGGTCGTCGGCGATGGCCCACAGGTTGTCTCCGGAACGGACCGTGTACGTCCCGTCGGAGCCGTCCTGCTCGCGCTCGTCGCCGCGGGAGGCGTGCCGGCCCGAACCTTCGCGGGAGGAGCCTTCCGAGGCCTCGTCGGCCGCGCTGCCGCCGCGGTGGCGGCCTTCGCCGTCACCGGTGGAGGGAGTGGGGTCGGACGAAGTGGCGTCGTCCCGGCCGGACTTGGCCGAGTCATCCGACTTGTCCGACTCGTCGTGATTCTTGTCTCGCGCCTCGTCGTCGGCACCGGAGCCACCGGACTTACCGGACTCACCGGACGGTTCATCCGAAGCCTCGTCCGAAGGCTCGGCGCTGTCCGAGGGGTCGGCCGACTCGCTCGGCGACGCGCTCGGTTCGTCCGACTCCTTCTTCGACCCGCCGGGCTTCGTCGACTCCGACGAACCGGACGACTCCGTCGACTCGTCGGAAGGCACCGTCGTGATCGGCGCGCCCGGGTCGACCTCGGCGGCGGCGCCACCCCGGGTGAGACCGGCGATCGGCGCGCAGCTCGGCCAGGCCTTGGTGCCCTGGTCGTCAAGGACCGCCTCGGCGACGGATATCTGCTGCGAACGGCTGGCCTGGTCGGCGCTCGGCGCGAAGTCGAGGCCGCCGTAGTTCTCCCAGACCTCCTGCGAGAGCTGGAGTCCGCCGTAGTACCCGTTGCCCACGTCCGCGCTCCAGGATCCGCCGCTCTCGCACTCCGCCAGCTTGTCCCACGTGGCGGTGTCCGCCGCGCTCGCGCTGGTGGCGCCGAGCAGCGGGATGGCGATCGCCGATCCTGCGACTCCTGCCGCGACGATCAGGGCCGGGGCCTGGCGGGGGCGTCGGTGACGACCATTGCCGGAGAGCATGCGGTTGCCTTTCGCGTGACTGGAGCGACGACTGCGGCACGGGAGGCCGAGTCGTCGTGAACGTAGCGGCAGTCGAACGCTTGTCACAAGTCGATGCAGCGGAGATCACGTGAAAGTCACAGTCTTGACGGCATGTCAGCTGGACGGCGTTCCGGACACCTGATATTTGCTCCGCTGTGCGGGTGCGAACTCCACGGGTAGCGTGCGCAGTCCACGCATGATGAGCCCGCCACGCCATCTCAAATCATCCGGTTCCGCCGCGAGTCGCAGGTCAGGAAGGCGGCGCAGCAGGGTCGCGAGGGCGGTCTGTCCTTCGAGCCGGGCGAGCGGAGCGCCGAGACAGTAATGAATGCCATGGCCGTAGCCGAGGTGTTGGTTGTCCCGGCGGGAGAGGTCGAGCGTGTCCGGATAGCGGAATCGTTCCGGGTCGCGATCGGCGGCGGCGAGGACGACGAGGACGGGGTCGCCGGTGGCGATCTCCTCCCCTCCAACGGTCAGCGGTTCGGTGGCGTACCGCCAGGTGGCGAGTTCTACGGGACCGTCGAAGCGGAGGAGTTCTTCGAGCCCTGTCTCCAGAAGGCCGGTGTCGCCGTCCCTGAGGGAGTCCTGGAGCCGCTCGCGCTGCTCGGGGTGGGTGAGGAGGGCGAAAGTGCCGTTGCCGATGAGGTTGACGGTCGTCTCGAAGCCGGCGAACAGCAGGATGAAGGCCATCGCCGCGGCCTCGTTCTCGGTGAGGTGCTCGCCGTGGTCGGAGGCGCGGATGATCCCGGAGATGAGGTCGTCGCCGGGTTCGAGGCGCTTGCGGTGGATCAGCTCGGCGAGGTAGCCGCGCATCTTCTTCACGGACCGGGCGACCCCGCCTCTGGGCCCGCCCCCGTGCCGGATCATCATTCCCGCCCAGTCGCGGAAGTCGTCCTGGTCCTCACGGGGGACGCCGAGCAGGTCGCAGATGGCGTAGATGGGGAGCGGGAAGGCGAAGTCGTGGATGAGGTCGGCCTCCCCCTTCTCCGCGAACTGGTCGATGAGGTGATCGGCCAGTTCCTGCACGCGGGGCGCGAACTCGGCGACGCGGCGGGGAGTGAATGCCTTGGACACGAGGCGACGCAGCCTTGTGTGGTCCGGCGGGTCGATGTTGAGCAGATGCGTCATGAGGTTCGCACTGCGCTCGCCGGGGATGCCGGTCTTGCCCTTCGCGTGCGCGGGCTCGCCGTGATGGGCCGGATTCTTGCTGAGCCGCGGATCGGCGAGCGCCTGCTTGGCATCGACGTACCGGGTGACCAGCCAGGCCTCCACACCACTGGGCAGCCGGGTCTTGCGCACGGGGGCGTGCTGGCGGAGCCAGGCGTAGGCGGGGTAGGGGTCTGTGGCGAACTCCCATGTGAAAAGTTCTGGCCCCTGGGCCTCGGACTCGTGGGCCCCTGCGGGGCAGGCTGCGGGGGCGGGTGGCTGGTCTTGCATGGGGACGACGTTATCCGGCTTTCTACTGGCCCCTGGGCCTTGGTTGCCGTCATCACCGGCTCCGCCGGGTTCGTCCTCAAACGCCGGACAGGCTGAAACCCCGCGCGCACGTCCATCACCGGCTTCGCCGGGTTCGTCCTCAAACGCCGGACGGGCTGATACCCCCCTCGGCGGCCAGTACCGCATCCCGGTAAGCCCGGGCCGCCGCCCGCAGCGCTGCCTCGGGGTCGATGCCCTCCGACTCTGCCCGTAGGGCCAGCGCCAGGAGGTCGTAGCCGATGCCCTCTCCGGAGGGGACGGGGACCTCCAGGCCCGCCGTCCTGACCCGGGAAGCCAGCTTCGACGCGAGGGCCAGGCCCGGCTGGCCCAGGGGGATGCCCTCCGTGACCGACGAACGCTGCTTCTCCTGGGCCTTGGTGCGCAGCCAGTGTGCCTTTACGTCCTCGGGGGTCTCCGCCGAGCCGTCGCCGAAGATGTGCGGGTGGCGGTTGATCAGCTTGTCGACGATCGTGCCCGCCACGTCGTCCACGGAGAAGGGGGAGTCCTCGTCCTCCTCCGCGATGCGGGAGTGGAAGACCACCTGGAGCAGGACATCGCCCAGCTCCTCCCGCAGTTCCTCGCGATCGCCCTCCTCGATCGCCTCGACCAGTTCGTACGCCTCCTCGATCGCGTACTTCGCCAGGCCCTTGTGCGTCTGCTGGGACGACCACGGGCACTCGACCCGGATCTGGTCCATGACCTGGACGAGGTCCAGGAGCCGCGCGCCCGGCAGGTCGTACGACGCCGGGAGCAGTTCGAGGTCCGGCATCGACACGCGGCCCGAGCCCGCGAGCCTCGCCAGGCCGTCCGTCAGGGCGCTGTCGCCCTCGGCCGTGGCGATGACCAGGACCGTGCGACCGCCCGCGCAGGCGTCCACCAGGTCCTGTGCCGTGGGCGATGCGTGGTCGACCGCCACGCCCGCCTCGCTCAGGTACGGCAGCTGCGGGTGCGCGGCGTCGGCGCACAGGACCTCGTCCGCCCCGTGCAGGGCCTGCCATGCGGGCCAGGACAGGAGGCCGGGGGCCACCCGGTGGCTGGTCGTGAGCAGGATGACGCGGCCGGGGGCGCCGGCCGGGGGCGTGGTTTCGTTCGTCACCCGTCGAACGTAACCCACCGCGCCGACAGTGCCTCCGGCCGATCGTTACGCCTGCTGCGGCTTGGCCGACGCGTCCGCGGACACCTCGCGCACCCACGGCGTCTTCGCATCCGCGCGCTGGCTCTTCTTCACGTCCCACTTGCCGTAGCGCGGGTTCAGGTCCACGTCCAGCTTCTTGGAGGCCTTGGAAAGCGCCTTCCAGAAAATCGCCTGGCCCTCCGGGGCGTTCATGTCCGCGCCCAGTTTCTTCGCCAGCTTCTGGGCCTCGATCTCCGTACGGAGGCTGTCGTCGAGGTGGGCGGGGGCGACGCTGTACTGCTGGAGCCAGCCCTGTTCGAGGGCCTTCTTGCCGCCCTGCTGCTGTTCGAGGCCCGACCGCAGGGTCTGGAGCTCGCGGCGCGAGACGCTGACGCCCGCGTCGGCCGCCGCGCGGTGCAGGACCTTGTCCAGGACCATCGTGTGCAGCGTGCTGCGGGTGAGGCCGCCCGTCTTGGCGATGGCCTGCTCGTACTGCTGCTCGTCCGGGATCGCGGCGCGCTGCGCGTCGCGTACCTCGTTCACCCGGCTCTCCAGCTGCGAGACCGTGATCCGGTCGTCGCCGACGACGGCCGCGGCGCCCGGATGGGCCTCGCTGCCGCAGGCGGTGAGGAGGGGAGCCGCGGCGACGGCTGCGGCGGAGAGAACGAGCGCGGTGCGACGGCGGCGGTGCAAGTGAGCCTCCCGGTCGAGAGATTGTGCGGCGGTGCACAAAGTCTTGCGGTGATCGATGTTAGGCAGTGGCCGGTCTCTCGGCCACCCATTCGACCAACGATTCGGGTGCAGTTGGGGTACCCCTGGCCCCCGCTAACCGCGCACTTGCCCCAACCACTGCAACGTACGCCGGATCTCCGCCGGGAACGGATGCCCGACGCCGTGCATCCGCTCGGCGTCCATGAGCAGCCGCGCCAGCGTGTCGTGCGCCGCCGCCCGGTCGCCGAGGGCCAGGAGCAGATGGCCGATGCGGCGGCGGATGTCGAGGGGGCGTTCGCGGTCGTCGGAGGCGTAGCGGTTCTCGTAGTACGGGAGGAGCGCCCTGTACTCCGCCAGTGCCGCCGCCGGTTCGCCGAGTTGCTCCAGGCACTGCGCGGCCTCGTAGCGGAACTGGAGCGAGTGCGGGTCGGCCTGGCCGGATTCGGCGGCTCGTTCGTCGGCGAGGCGGCGCAGTTCGGGCAGGGCGCGGCGGTACTGGCCGTCGTCCATGAGCGTCGCCGCGTACTGCTTGCGCAGGGAGCGGACCACCGGGGAGTGCTCGCCGTGCTTGGCGGCGGCCGCGGGCAGGATCGAGCCGAGGATGTCGACGGCCTGTGTGATGCGGCCTTCGCCGAGGAGCCGCTTGACCTCGTCGACCGCGCGGACGACGTCCGTCTGGCTGCCGGGGCCGCCGGAACCCCGGTGCTGGTCGGTCCTGTCCGGCTGGATGTCGGGGGTGGGCGCCGGTGTCGCCGCGCGGTCGGGCCACGGTGCGTGCGGGCGCAGGAAGGGGCGGGTCGGGTCCAGCGGGCCGCCGGTCGGAATGCCGCGTGCGGGCAAGAGCGGTGCCAGCTCTTCGTAGACCTCCTGCGCGCTGCCGTGCCGGTGCTGGGGGTCCTTGGCCAGGAGCCGGAGCACCAGGGCTTCGAGGGCTTCGGGCACCTCGGCGCGCAGGCGGCGGACGGGGACCGGCGGTTCGTAGAGGTGGCGGTGCAGGACGCCGAGCGCGGTGGAGCCGGAGAACGGCACGTCACCGCTGAGGAGTTCGTGCAGCAGGACTCCGAGGGCGTACAGATCGGTGTACGGGCCGACCGCGCCGCCCATCGCCTGCTCGGGCGCCATGTACGCCGGGCTGCCGATGGGTGAGCCGGTGTGGGTGAGGCGGGTGGTGTCGGTGTCCATGACCGAGGCGATGCCCAGGTCGAGGATGGAGACGGTGCCGTCCTGCTTGACCATCACGTTCCGCGGCTTGAGGTCGCGGTGCACGATCGGCACGGCGTGCACCGCGGAGAGCACGGCGCACAGCTGGGCCGCTATCGCGACGGCCCACTGCCACGGGTAGGGGTCGTGCTCGGCGAGGTGGTCGCCGAGGTCGGCCCCGTCCACGTACTGCATGACGAGGTAGAGGTCCTCGCCCTCCGTGCCCGCGTCGTGCACGGTGACGAGGCCGGGGTGGTCGACCTGTGCGGTGACGCGGCACTCGCGCACGAAGCGGCGGCGCAGCTCCTCGGCCTCGGCGCCCGCAACCCGGTCGGGGCGCAGGAGTTTGACCGCGACGCGGCGGTCGAGGCGTTGGTCGTACGCCGTCCAGACCTGGCCCATGCCGCCCTGGCCGATGAGCGTGGAGAGTTCGTAGCGCCCGGCGATCACACGGCCGCCCGCCCCCAGTGGCGTCCCCGGTGACACGTTCAGTTGCCGCCTTCCTGCTTGCGCAGGTAGTCACTGAGTTCGTCCAGTTCGGCCTGTACTTGGTGGATGCGGGCCGGTGCGGGACGTGTGGGCGGGGGCGGCGTCTGCTGGACGGGCGGCTGCTGCACCGGCGGCTGCTGTACCGGCGGCTGGTGCGACAGATGCGTGGCCTGCAGGTGGACGGGGGCGGGGCCCTGCTGCTGCGGATAGCCGTAGGCGGGCGGCGTCGCGGCGTAGCCCGGGTACGTCGGCCGGCGGTACCGGCTGAAGTGCCGTATGTCCGCGAAGAGGTAGTAGATGACCGCGGCCAGCATCGTCGTGAGCATGACCACCATGCCCGCGTTGCCCGGCCCTTGGAAGTCTTCCTCGCCGGGGTCGACGGCGATGAGCACCAGAGCCGTCAGGTCGAGCGCGGACACGAGCGCGAAGAGCCCCCAGTCGTACGACTTGCGCGTCACGATCGCGAGCCGCAGCATCGGCGCCCAGGCGGCGAGTCCGCACGTCACGACGGCGAGGACCACGAACATCACGCGCAGCGTCACATGGGTGCCGCCGGAGGTCGGCGGCGGTTGCTGCGGCGCGTAGCCGTGGCCGTGCATGGCTGCTCCTGGTGCCTGATGCGGCCGTACGTTCCCCCGCGGGGACGCACGGCCGAATGTCTTCATACGAACGGATGCAGATTCGAGCGTATAGGCCGACAAGGAGAAGCGGTCCCGGGTTGTACCGAACCGTTGCCGTACTGGTCACGTCCTGATCGCGGGCCCCGGCGGAACCCGGTCATGTCATTCCGGCGGAAGCGTGCCGTCCGTCAGCCCGTCGTGCAGGCCGCGCACCAACTGTTCGCCCAGCCTGCCCGCCAGACGCAGGGTGTCCTCGAAGGCGGCGAGCGCACGGAACCGCTCTCCGTAGCCGCGCTGTCCCTCAAGGGGCAGGCGCGGCAGCTGGATTCGGCGGACGTCGAGCCGGGCGGCGGTGGACGCGTAGCTGCTCGCCTGGCGGTTGTTGGCGGTGCCGCGCAGGAACCCGGCGAGGAACCAGGGGTCCAGGGCGGCCGGGTCGGGGCGCAGGAGGGTGAGTCCCCTGCCGAGCGCGGCGCCCGCCGTGGCCTCGTCGATGACGCGGGCGGCGGTGGTGCCGCCGGAGACGGGGATGACGACGTCGCCGGGGCGGGTCACCACGGCATCGGCCTGGTCGGCCGGATCAGCCTTGTGGGATTGGTCGGCCTTGTGGGCCGGGTCAGCCTTGTGGGCCGGGTCAGCCTTGTGGGCCTGGTCAGCCAGCGGGTCGGCAGACCCGGAGGGTCGTGTTCCGGCCAGTACGTCGTGCTCGGTGAGGACCCGCGTGACGCCCGGCGCCACCGCCCCGGAGCCCGCCCCCGTGCGGAGCGACAGCGCGCCCGCGCGGGCGAGTTCGCCCACGGTGGTGAGCGGCCTGCTGACCGCGTCGCCCGCCTTCACGGGCGGCGGCATGAGGTCGGCCGTCCGCCGTACCGCTTCCCCGAGCCGTTCGCGCAGGGCCGTCAGCTCCTCGGCCCCGCCGCCCGCTGCGGGCGGCGGCAGGCGGCGGGCCGGAGCCAGGTCGACCTCGTCGTCGAGGAGTTCGAGCACCGGCACGCAGCGGGCGAGCCCCGGCTGTTCGTCGACCGTGCCGTCCCGGTCGAAGCGGCGCCAGACGTCCACCACGGCATCCTGCACGGGCCGCCACGCCTGCCGGTCCCTGGCGTCGGCGGCGGCGAGCCCCGCCGTCTCGACGAGGAGCAGCCCGGGCGGGGTCTGCGTTGCGGGGATCGGCCTCTTCAGGACCCAGACGTGCAGCGGGATGTTGTACGGGGGTGCCGCGCCGGCGGGCAGCGCGATCACGGCACGCAGGGCGCCGCGGCGCAGGAGGTCGGCGCGGACCCGGCGGCCGGAGCGGCGGGACGCGGCGGCGGGCGGCATCAGCAGGACGGCGGTGCCGCCGTCCCGCAGCCGGGCCAACGCGTGCTGGACCCAGGCGAGTTCGGATTCCGTACGGGCCGGGAAGCCGTACTCCCACCGGGGGTCGTAGGCGAGTTCGTCGTGTCCCCAGTTGCGCTCGTTGAACGGCGGGTGGCAGAGCACGGCGTCGGCCCGCACCTCGGCGAAGGCGTCCGCGCGCAGGGTGTTCGAGGTGGCGGCGCGCACGGCGGCTTCGGAGTGCAGGGCGAGGCGCAGCGCGGTGAGGGCGGCGAGTTCGGGGGCGCTGTCCTGGCCGTAGAGGCACTGGCCGGGGCCCGGCGGCACGGCTCGCAGCAGGGCGCCGGTGCCGCAGGCGGGGTCGAGCACGGTGATGGGCGCGGTGGCGGGCGCGATGGGCGCGGGCGCGATGGGCGCCGGCGCGGCGAGCGCGGCCATGAGGTCGGCGGGTCCGGCCGGAGTGAGGGTGTACTGCCGGGGGTTGGCATCGATGTGCCGCCCGATCAGGAATTCGTACGCCTCCCGGGCACCCGTCTCGGAAGCAAGCTCGGCCGCGCCTCGCAGGAGGGGGACGGAAGGCATGAGCTGCGGGGCGTCCGGGACGCGCACCGCCTGCCGCGGGCCGCCGCCGGAGTCCGGGGCGCCGGCCGGGGGCGCGGCGAAGAGCGGAGTGACGACATCCGCGAGTGCCCCCGGAAGCAACTCCGCCATCCGCTCGTCCGGCGCCGCGCTCACCGTGCGCCAGTCCGACGGGCGGTCGCGCAGGAGGAGCAGGGCGCAGCCCGCGTGCAGGAGGGCGGTGAGGGGGCCCGCGGGGTGGCCCGCGAGGTGCTGCCAGACGCGCTCCCGGAGCGGCACTTCGCCCAGCTTGCCCTGGGCCCGCAGCCACGCCTCGATCTCCGCGAGGGCGAAGGAGGGGCTGGTCTCGGTGCCGCCGACGGGCCGGGGGAAGTCCGGGTGGCGGCGCCGCCAGTTGCTGACGGCCGCCCGGCCGACGCCGGCGAGCCGCGCGATCCCGGCGGCGGTCACCTCTGTCGCGTTGTCCCGCACCGCCCGGCTCCCCTCGGTCCCACTGCCCTGCCGCGAGCGTGCCGCCCGCGGCGCTGTGGCGCCGATCCTACTCACGTATGCGGGAGCGCCGACTTCACGGCCGTTAACCGTCCAATCAGATTGCTTCGTGTTGACTCGGTTCACAAGCTCTGCTGAGATATCGGTAGCACTTCCGAGTTCCCGTGGGGGGATCTTCATGCGACGTACCACTCTTGCCGCCTTCTGCCTGGTCACCGCGGCAACCGTCGGGCTGACCGCCTGCGGCACCGAGACCGGCGGCTCCGCGCAGGAGCCCGGGAAGAAGGAGAAGACGAAGGAGGCGGGGCCCTTCCCCGGCCTTTCCGGGCCCGACATCGTCGACAAGGCCGTGCAGGCGACGACCGGCGCCTCGTCCCTCACCGTGAAGGGCAAGGTCCCGGACGAGACCGGCACCATCGACCTGGACATGGCCTTCGACACCAAGGGCCGGTGCGCGGGCACGATGGGGATGGGTGAAGAAGGCTCCCTCGACCTCATCACGACCGCGAGCACGGTCTACATGAAGTACGACGAGGACTTCCTGCGCGCCCAGGGCAAGGGCGAGCCCGCCGCCGAGACCGACGCCGCGGTGGAGATGCTCGCCGGCAGGTGGGTGAAGACGTCCGCGACCGGCGGGGACGCCAAGGAGATCGCCGAGTTCTGCGACCTGGACGTCCTGCTCGCCGCGTTCAAGGACGTCAACTCCGCCGCCCGCAGGGGAAAGGCGACCACGGTCGACGGCACACCGGCCCTCACGCTCACCGAGCGGGACGGCAAGGACCGGCACACCCTCTACGTCGCGACGGAGGGCAAGCCGTACCTGCTGAAGGTGGTGAACGAGACCGCCGAGACGCCGCAGGTCCTGGCGTTCAGTGACTTCGACAAGCCGGTCGACGCGACGCCGCCCACCGGCGACGTCATGGACATCGACAAGTTCTAGCCCCGCACGGCCCCGGCCGAACGAACGGTGCGGTACGTCGTCACAGCACGTGCCGCACCCACACATTCGGCTCCACGTACACCGCGTACCCGCGTTCCGGCTCGCAGTGCACCGGCACCAGCGCGCCCGGCACCTCGACGGGGCCCGCCGTGTCGAAGGGAAGGCCCGTCCACGCCCGCCACTGCGCGGTCGATCCGGACACCGTCATCGAAGCGTGCGCCACCTTCACGATCGTGCCGCCCGCCCGCACGTGCACCCGCAGCCACGGGTCGGCGGGCAGCCCGTCCTCCCGCTCGCGCCGTGCGTACGTGTCGATCAGCGCGGCCGGTTCGAGGTGCTTGGCGTTCGGGCGTACCGGGGCGACGACTTCCGCGAAGCCACGCGCGCGTGCGTTCTCGCGCATCGCGGCGAGCATCCGCCCGGAGACACCCTTCCCGAGGCACTCCTTCGCCACGGTGATCTCGATCGCGCTCACCGTGTCGGGCTTCCTGCCGTGCCGCAGATCCGAGAACGCCCACAGCATGACCTGGTCCCAGCCGCCGTCCGGCAGCTCCCCGCGCCCCTCGGCGGCCAGCGCGAACGGCACGCTGAACGCCTTGGCCGCGACCCCGCCCCGCTCGTCCGTGGCGACCAGGACGTAGTCGGGGAACTCCTTGACGATCCTGCCGATCATCGACCACGCGACGGGGTCGTTCCCGATGAACTCCGGCCAGGTGTCGTCCATCGCCCAGAGCGGGCCCGCCAGTTCGGGCCGCTCGGACAGGGTCGTGATCTTCAGGTCCATGCCCCGGACGCTAGCGGGCACGGACTCCCCTGTTAAGCCATTTTTCGTACGACCGAGCCGGAGCCGGGAGCATGCCTCAGCGCGCGTGGAAGCGGCCCGGCGCCGCCGTGGGACTGTCGCCGGTCGGCAGCTTCTCCTCGGGGCAGTCGGACAGGACCCGCTTCATGGCGTCGCGTTCCGCGCCCGTCACCCACACCCCGTACTTCTTCTTCACCGCCACCTGCCGGGCCACGTAGGTGCACCGGTAGCCCTTGTCCGGCGGCAGCCACGTGGCCGTGTCGCCGTCGCCCTTGCCGCGGTTGGGGCCCGCGTCGACCGCGAGGAGGTTGAGCGGGTCGTTGGCGAAGGCGATGCGTTTGCTCGGCTCCCATTTGCCCGCGCCCTTCTGCCAGGCGTCCGAGAGGGCGACGAGATGGTCGATGTCGACCTGGCTGCGGCCGCGCACGAACGTCACTTCTCTGCCGGTGTAGGGGTCGGGCGCGAGCTTCCCGGAGGCCACGTCGCAGTCACCGCCGTCGCGGTACTTCACGTCCTCCAGGTCGCGCTTGAGTATGTCGTCGCGGGTGCCGCAGCCGTTGGAGTCCGTGTCGGCCCAGGGGCTGCCGAACCGGTCCCGGTCGTAGCCGGTCTTGGGCGCGCGGCCCTTGACCGTCAGGGTGTCGACGGCGGTGAGCGCGGGTCCTGCCTTGGCATCGGGGCCGTCGGGGCCGGAAGCGCCGCCGGTCTTCTCCTCCGGCGAGCAGCCGGTGAGGGTGCCGGCCGCGGTTCCGGTGACGACAAGCGCGAGCAGCAGCGCGGTCCGGACTCCGTGGGTACGCATGCTCACTTGACGGTCACCCGCGCTCCCAGTGCGAGCGTGCCGGGCGTCACGACGTCCGCGTACACGCCGACGCACCTGTCGCGCGACGCGGTGAGCGTCTTCAGGATGCGGTTGTCGGCCGGGAGTCCGCGCTGGGCCTGGGTGGTCATGACGCAGCGTTCGATGCGCTCGGTGACGCGCAGCCGCAGGCCGCCGTCGAAGCCGATCTCCCGCCCGACCCAGTCCTCCTCGATCCACGGCTCGTCGGTCCCGACCACGATGTTCTTGCGCAGCCGGCGTACGTCGACGGGGTCGGAGTCGCCGAGCAACTCGCCGAGCGCGCGCAGCGAGGCGACGCCGACGAGGGAGACGGCGCCCGCGTCCTGATGGCCCACCTCGCCCTCGCGTGCCAACTCCGCTCCCGTGCCGAAGAGTTCGGGGACACGCGGATCACCGGGCCGCAGCGTCTCGCCGTCCGGGGTGGTGACGACGGGGTCGCCGTCCTCGTACACGGCGGAGTACTCCAGCATTCCCGGCGCGTGCCGGAACCTGCGGCTGTTCTTGCCGCTCCCCAGCTTCCCGTCCTCGTACCGCAGGGCCCACAACCGGTCACCGGCCACGCCCCGCTCGTCGACGACGACGCTCTCGCGCTCCTGCCCCAGCATCGACTTCACCGGAAAACAGACGAGCCCCACAACGGCTCCATGCCCCACGGCACATCCCCTCCCCTGACCCTCGCGCTTCGGTCTGCCACCGTCACCGTAATGGCCACCGGTATTACCTCCGGCGTAATCGACCCATCCCCGGCGCTGCGGAAGTATCGGAGGCACCGCAGGAACGCGGAAGCGCAGGAACGCGGCACCGCAGGAACCAGGAACACCGACCGAGGAGTCCGGATGACCGCCAAGACCGCCACCGAGGACGCCACCCGCGCCGCAGTCCAGGCCTTCCTGGGCTACCGGCTGAACGGCGACGCCGAGGGCCTCGCCGCCCTCTTCTCCGACGAGGTCGACTGGATGCTCGCCGAGAACCCGGGCGTGCCGTGGATCCGGCCGCGGTCCACCGCCGCCGAGTGCGCCGCCCAGTCGGCCGAACTCGCCGCGCACACGGTCCCGGAGAAGGCCGGCGCCACCGTCGACACGATCATGGTCGACGGGACGGAAGCGGTGATCTTCGGACAGCTGTGGGGCACCGTGCGCGAGACCGGCAAGCCCTTCGAAGGCCCCTTCGCGCTGCGGCTCACCGTCGAGGACGGGCGGGTCACCCGGCACCACCTGTACGAGAACAGCCGCTCGATCGCCGACGCCTGCACCCCCTGACCTCATCCGTCCGGCCGAAATCCGTTCACCCGACTTGGTCAGCCGAACAAGATCCGTCTACCGTCACAACAGGGAGCCAATCGACCCCCACCAGGACATGGGCAGCCACAGCTGCGGAAACAGGTGGTCATCGTGCAGAACACCCAGAGCGCCCGGAGCGCCCAGAGCACCCAGAGCGCCGAAAGCACTCGTAACCCCCGGAACCCCCGGAACCCCGCAGTCACGGTCCGCCCCGCCGTCACCGCCGACCTCGACTTCCTCGTCCGGGTCATGGAGACCGCCGCCACCTCCCACCTGGACCGCTGCTGCTGGGAGCCGCTCCTCGGCGAGCGGACCGAGGTCACCCGGGAGATCCTGCGCAAGCTCGCGCTCTCGCCGCGCCCCCACTGGTGTCACCTGTCCCGCTTCTGGGTGGCGGAGACGGCGGACGGCCACGGCCCCCGCCCCGTGGGCGCCCTCACCGCCTACGACCCCGCCACCGAAGGGCACGCCGCGATCGGCGAGCAGTGCGGCGCGCTCGCGGCGACCGACGCCTGGCCCGGCACGGCCGCCTTCGAGGACGTGTACGAGCGTCAGCAGATCTTCCGGTCCTGTCTGCCCGCGGACTACGCCGGCGCCTGGGGGATCGAGAACGTCGCCGTCGTCCCGGAGTTCCGGGGCACCGGCGTCGTCGAAGCCCTGCTCGACCACGCCCTGGAGCTGGGGCGCGAGCAGGGCTACGCCTGTGCGCAGGTCCTCTGCCTCAACGGCAACGCACGGGCCCAGCACACCTGGGAGCGCGCCGGGTTCGAGGTGCGCGCCGACTACCGGGGGCGGGAGTTCGAGGAGTTGCTGGGCGCGCCGGGGCTCAAGCTCCTCGTGCGGGAGTACGCGTAGGAGTACACCTACTTCGCCCGCGTGAGGTTGAGCGTCGCTTCGAGCAGGCGCTCCAGGTCCGCCGCCGAATCCGCGTCCGCTTCCGCGCCCGCCGCCGAATCCGGCTCGCCGTCCGCCATCACCAGGTGCCGCAGCGAGAGACCGTCGAAGCCCTGGAGGAAGAAGCGGGCCACGACGAGGGGTTCGGCGGCGTGGACGCCGTCCGTCTCGGCGAGTACGCCCGCGATCATGTCCGCCGCCGTCTCCTCCAGGTCGCGCTGGTGGCGGCGGAGCAGCTCGTGCAGGTCGGGGCTGCGCACGGAGTACGTGGTCAGTTCGATGTAGAGCCGGAAGCGGCCGGGCTGCTCCTGGAGCGCGCGATAGAGCGCCTCGGCCATCCGGCGCACGGACCGTTCGAAGTCCGCGGGCCCTTCCTCGTCGGCGGGTACGGCGCCGCGCACCAGCTCGACGAGTTCCGCGGTCATCTGCTCGATGACCGCGCGGTAGAGATCGCGCTTGGTGCCGAAGGTGTAGTGCACCGTCGCCTGCGCCACGCCCAGCTCGGCGGCGATGGCGCGGGTCGATCCGGCGTCGACGCCCTCGCGGGCCATCAGATCGATGGCGGCTCGGACGAGTTGCGGACGCCGCTCGGCGGCGGGGATGTGTGCCATGGGCCCAGAGTATCGGTGAGGGCGACTCAATCAGTCGACCCTGACGTACGACTTCATCACCCGACTTTGTCAGGTGACAAACTTGCGCGTATGGTGGTCGGCGTAGACAGGCGAAGGGGGGCTGTTCTCCCGGCCCCGCGCCACGTACGCACCCGTGATGGAGGCTCCTCCCATGGCCCTGCTCCTCTACCGATTGGCCGGGCTCTGCTATCGGCGCCGCCATGCCGTGGTCGCCGTCTGGCTCGTCCTGCTGCTCGCGGTGGGCGGGCTCGCAGCGGCGTTCTCCGGCAAGACCACCGACGAGTTCCGCGTGCCGGGCACCGAGGCCCAGACCACCATCGACCGCATCTCCGACCGCCTTCCCGAGTACGCGAACGCCTCGGCGCAGGTCGTCTTCGCGGCCCCGGACGGCGAATCGCTCACCGCGCCCGAGCGGCGCGAGGCCGTCTCCGCCGCCGCTGCCGCCATCGGCAAGGCGGACGGGGTGGCTCAGGTGGTCGAGCCGTTCTCCGCGCAGGCCGTGTCACGGGACGGCCGCATCGCCCTGACCCAGGTGGTGTTCGACACCCGCCTGCACGACCTCGGCGACGGGCCGCGCGACGCGGTGCGGGAAGCCGGCGAGAGCGCGGAAAAGGCCGGTCTCCAGGTCGAGTTCGGGGGTGACGCCTATACGCCGACGGTGGCCGTGGAGGGCGGTGAGGCCATCGGGGTCGGCGTCGCGGTGCTCGTCCTGCTCATCACCTTCGGCTCCATGCTCGCCGCCGGGCTTCCGCTGCTCAGCGCCCTGGTCGGGGTGGGCATCGGCATGGCGGGGCTGCTCGCCCTGAGCGGCTCCTTCGACATCATCTCCACCGCGCCCGTCCTCGCCCTGATGATCGGCATGGCGGTCGGCATCGACTACGCGCTGTTCATCGTCTCCCGGCACCGGCAGAACCTGGCCGAGGGGATGGAGCCGCGGGAAGCGGCGTCGCGGGCGGGCGGCACGGCGGGCAGTGCAGTGGTCTTCGCCGGGGCGACCGTCGTGGTGGCGCTCGCCGGGCTCGCGGTGGCCGGGGTGCCGTTCCTGACCGTGATGGGTCTGTCGGCGGCCGGGGCCGTGATCATCGCCATGCTGGTCGCCGTCACCCTGCTGCCCGCCCTCTTCGGGTACGCGGGCCGCTCGGTCGACCGCTTGCCACTGCCGGGCCTCGGCGGCGGGAAGGACGGCCGCGGGCAGGACGGCGGAGGCAGGGACGACAGCGGGAAGGACGGCGGCGGGAAGGAGCCGCGGCGCACGAAGCCCTCGGCGGGCGAGCGCTGGGTGCGCGGTGTCGCGCGGCGCCCCGTCCTCGTACTCATCGCCTGCCTGCTCGGCATCGGAGCGGTGGCCATTCCCGCCAAGGACCTCCGGCTCGGCCTCCCCGGCAACGGCTCGTATCCCGCGAGCACTTCGGCACGCCAGGCGTACGACCTGGTCAGCGAGGGGTTCGGGCAGGGCTTCAACGGACCGCTCATCGCGGTCGCCGAGGCCGAGGGAGACGCTCCCCTCTCCGAGGGCGGCGTCAAGCAACTCACTCAGAAGCTCGGCCAGTTGCCCGGCGTGGAGACGCCGCTGCCGCCCTCCGTCGACAAGTCGGGGCAGCTCGCCGCGATTCCCGTGATCCCGAAGGGCGGCCCCGACTCGAAGGCCACCGAGGACCTGGTCGCCGACATCAGGGACGAGGGCGAGCGCACGGCGGCCGGCGCCGGCATGAAGCTCACGGTCACCGGCACCACCGCCGCCAACATCGACGTGTCCAAGAAGCTGAGCGACGCCCTGCCGCCGTTCCTCGCGGTGATCGTCGGCATCTCGCTCGTCCTGCTCGCGCTGGCCTTCCGCTCGCTGCTCGTCCCGCTCAAGGCCGTCGTCGGCTTCCTGCTGAGCATCGCGGGATCCGCGGGCGCGGTGGTCGCCGTCTACCAGTGGGGCTGGCTTTCGGACTTCATCGCGGTGCCGAAGGTGGGGCCCGTGGTGAGCTTCCTGCCGATCCTGCTGATCGGGGTGCTCTTCGGACTCGCCATGGACTACGAGTTGTTCCTCGTGTCCCGCATGAAGGAGGAGAGCTCGCGCGGGGCAGCCGCGCGGGACGCGGTGATCGCCGGGTTCCGGGACGGTTCGCGCGTGGTGGTGGCCGCCGCGCTGATCATGATCTCGGTCTTCGCCGGGTTCGTCATCGGCCACGATCCGATCGTGCAGCCCATCGGCTTCGCGCTGGCCGTCGGAGTCTTCGTCGACGCCTTCGTGGTGCGGATGACGCTGGTGCCCGCCGTCATGACGCTGCTCGGCAAGGCCGCCTGGTGGTTCCCGCGCTTCCTGGAACGGACCGTGCCGCACGTCGACATGGAGGGCGAGCGGCTCTCCGCGCAGCTGGCGGGCGACACGCCGGGCACGGCCGGCTCCGCTGCCGGCGGCGGTGCGGGCAGCCGCGACGAGGACGGCCTGGTCGACAGCCACGCGGGCGGCGGACGCACGGACGGCGACAGCCACGCGGGCGGCGACCGCCCGCTCACAGAACGGCGTGGGGCCGGCAAGTGACGCGTCCCCACGCGCCGGGTCCGGTTCCGGGCATCCATCCCCCGCCCCGGAACCGGCCGGGCTTGGGCCGGCTACATCCCCGTGTCGCCGGCCCAAGCCGTCAGACCGTGCGCGGCGAGCGCCTCGGGCACCTCCGCGAGGCCCGCGGCCTCCTCGATGTGGTGCACCCCGCCGGGCACTTCGCCCTCGTACACCCTGGCCGCGACCTCGGCCGCGGCCAGCCCCGTGAAGCGGGACTGCGCCGTGGCGGTCAGGGCCCGCGTCGCCCGGCGCCCGCCCCGGTGCGCGTCGACCCGCACCGCGAACCGGTCGCCGCCCAGATGGATCCGGGTGAGCGAGGCGGTGAGCAGTCCGTCGAGCCGGGCGCGGCGCGCGGCGCGGAAGACCCCCGCCCGGCGCAGCCCGAACAGCAGACCCGTGAGCGCGCCGGAGTCGAGGCCGAGCCGGGTGGTGATGTCCGGGACACCGAGGGTGCGGCGCAGGGTGTGCTGGTCGGAGAACGGGAACGGATGGTGGGTGCGCTCCCGGCCGGGCGGCCAGGTCGCCGCGCGCAGGGGCCGCGCCCCGCCCGCTCCCCCGGCCGTGAGCTGGGCGACGGTCCAGCGCACCGCGTCCTTGCCGTGGGCCTCGCCCGCTCCGAGTACGACGGATATGTCGAGGCGTTCCGCGCCGCCGACCGCCTCGGACGCCCGGCGGGCCAGCAGGTTGGTGAGGCCGGGGGCGACTCCGACGCTGAGCACGGCGGTCGCCTCCGTCTTGCGGGCGAGCGCGTCGTGCCGCTCGACCTCGGTGATCAGCGTGTGTGTCGCGGTGACGTCGACCAGGCCGATGCCGCGTTCGAAGAGAAGCCGCGCGGGATGCGCGGCCGGGGTGCGGGGTTCCACGCAGAGCACCACGAGGGAGACCCCCTCCAGCGCCTGTTCCAGTGAGGCGGGGTCCGCGAGGTCGGCGCGCGCGGGGAGCAGGGTGCCGCCGCTGTCCGCGGCGAGCGCGGCGGCGCGGTCCCGGTCGCGGCCGGCGACGATCACCCGGCCCGGCAGCCGTCCCGCGAGGTCGATCGCGGTGACCCGACCCACGGCGCCGTAGCCGCCGAGGACCAGGATATTCCCGTCCTGCTTCTTCGATTTCGTTAAATTCTGCATGACCCAATGGAATCAATTAAACCCACGGCGAAGCAAGCGGTGACATCAATTCCGGGTTACCGGACACCGAACAGTATTCAACTTTCCCGCACGTTTCCCGGATTACGTGACCCGCATCACGCGACGCGTCCATTGATCTGCTTGACCCGAACAACTTCGCTGCTGAATGATGACTCTTGAACCAGAAAACCGGGCAACGACGCCCGGTGACGTTCGACAACGGGGGCTCACATGTGTCACTTCATCGACGAGTCGTAGACCAGCGATCTGGCCAAAAATCCGGCCACCGATCGGGGACGACTCTCCGACTTCCCTCAAGGTCTCTGCATAAGTGCAGGTCAAGCCAGCGCTTGGCCTAGTTTGCGATGCCTTGATTCCAGGCTTGATGCCTTCATCACAGGCTTCACGCTTTCCTCACGCAACCCTCGCACGAGGTCTTCACTGTGCGACTGAAGGCCTTTGCGATGCCCTTTTCCGTTTACCCGTCCGGGAGCAGCAAAGGTGTCATCGAGTTCATCAACAAAAACGCCGAGCCAATTAAGCAATCGCTTTTTCGTCCTCTCCGTAAGTAAAAGAGCGGACTTCCACGAGCAGGTTGCCACCGGGTTGCACGATCTTATGGGCGGGTCCGCCGACTCCTCCATAAACGCCCCGGCCTACCGCGAAACTCTGGCCAGATCCCGACGTTTTCTCGACCGTGCGGTTCCCGGTCTCGACATAGAAATCATCACCGCGGACAGCACGGCGGCCGCCGCTCGCAGTGTCCGGGAATCGCCCCTGTCCGCCGCCCTCTCGCTGGTCCTGATCGACGCCGACGGAGCGGGCCTGAGCGCCGACGCCTTCGACCGCTCGCTCCCCGAGGCCCTCGACGAGCTGGCCGAGGGACTGCCCGCCCCGCTGCGCGCCACGCTCTCCGCGCACAGCACCTACGTCTACGGGCTCGGCGGCACCCCCGAGAGCCTCGCCGCGGCCCAGGTCGCCCGCCCCTACGTGCTGCGCGCCTTTCCCGCCGACGCCTGGGTCCTGGCGGCCGACGTCATCTGCGCGTTCACCGACCACGTCCAGCTGCGGCACACCGGCTCCGCCCTGCGCGCGGCCACCAGGAAGGGTCCGTCGGCCCTCGCCACCGCCCTGCACGACTTCCTCGGCCGGCAGCCCCGCGCGCAGGACGACGGACCCTGGGGCCTGCACTACTACACGGGCTCCGTGGTCTCCGGCACCATCTCCGACCTGGACCGCCTGGCCACCGCCACCGGCAACCCGGTCCTGCGCGGGCCGAGCGAACACAGCCTGGCCAGCGGGGCCCTCGCGCGCTGGCAGCTCGACCGGGCGCCGTTCGTCATCGTCGTGACCAGCGGCATGGTCGACGAGTTCCGCGGCACCCTGGCCAACCTGCGCGACGCCCGCGCCCGCGGCTTCGTCATCTGCGCCGACACCCCGCCCGACGCGTGGTTCCCCTTCCAGGGGACGGTGCACGCGGCCGAGGACTCCCGCTCCGTGCTCGCCGCCAAGGGCATCGAGTACGTCTATCTCGACGACCCGGAGCGCATCGCGGACGACCTCGCCGACGCGTACGCCGCGTACCACGCGCACCGCGGCCCGGTCTTCCTGCTCGCCACCCCCGCCGTGCTCGACGCGACGGGCACCGCGGACGGACTGAACCGGCCACAGGCCGTCGAGCCGCCCGCCACCGCCGCCCTCCAGGTGCGGGAGAGCGAACTGGAGCCGGTGCTCCGCATCGTCAACTCCGAGCCCAGCAGGCTCCTTTGGCAGTGCGGCTCGCTCGACGCGGAGGAGTCGTGGCTCGTCCACGACATCGCGTCGAGGGCGGGCGTCGGCCTCGCGGACTCCCTCACCAGGCCCGGCAGCGTGGGCCGCCACCGCGACGGTGCCGTGGTAGAGGAGTATCTGGGCACCCTGGGCCTGTACGCGTTCTCCTCGCGCGTCCACGCCTATCTGCACGAGGACGGCAGACTGCGCCCGCGCGGCGAACAGGCACTGTTCTTCCTCAAGAGCCGCATCACCGAAGCGGCCACGCCCTTCTCGCCCCGCACGCTCGGCCGCCAGCTGCGCATCGTCCAGGTCAGCAACGAGAAGGCGCACCTCGCGCCGTACGCGGATCATCCCGTGCACGCCGACGCGCGCGCCTTCCTCAAGGCCGTACGCGAACGCCTCGACGTCACGCCGGGCGTACTCGACGCACGCAGGGAGGCCATCGCACGCACCCGCGACAGCGCCTCCGACGTGGTGCACGGGCTCCCCGTGCTCCCGATGAGCGCCAACTACTTCTTCCAGCACCTTCGCACCGTGCTGGAAGAACTGATCACCCGGCACGGCTACACCTACACGGGCGTCTTCGACGTGGGGCGCGGCGGCATCTCCGCCGTCCGCAACCTGCCGCGTACGGGCCCCGGCTTCTCCGGCTGGTACGGCAGGGCGCTGATGGGTGACGCGCTGCAGGCCGTGCCCACCGTCGCCCTCACCCGCGACGACAACGTCCTGGCCTTCATCGGTGACGGCGCGGCCTCGCTCGTCCCCGACATCACACCGACCCTCGTACAGCAATCGGCGCTCTACGGACGGCGGTTGAAGAAGAACGTCACCGTCTTCCGCCTCGTCGACGGCGGCCACTCCGTCATCCGCACCTACCACGAGGGCCGCACCGGCGCCGAGGCCAGCCGCCAGACGCAGGTGCTCTCCCTCCTGGAACCGGAGTGGACCCGCCGCTACGGCGAACTCACCGTCCGGCACCGGCACATCACCGACGCGGCCCGCACCGACCTGCGCGGCCTGCTCCAGCAGCGCGCCGCCGTCACCTTCGCCTCGGTCCTGCTCTCCCACAACAACGAGGGCGACGGACTGAGCCTGCTCTCCTCGCTCGGCTGGCAGCGCGACGACCTGCCCGAGCTGACCTTCGCCATGGCGCGCGCGGCCCGCTGACCGCGGACCGCGACCACAGACGTCTCCTGACAACCACGAATCGGAGTCATCTCCCCATGCCGGCCACCTTCGGCTTCCTCGCTCACCCCATCAGTTCCGGCCACCGCAACCAGGTCCGCGCCCTCGACCTGCTCGGCCGCCTCTTCGACGACCACCGCGGCACACCCGAGCCGCCCGGCACCCGCCGCCACCACGTGCCCGTACCGCTCCTCACCTCCGTCACCTCCGCCACCGGCGTCACCGCGACCGGCGAGGTCCGCCATCTGCCGTACACCGCACAGCAGTTGCTCGCCCGACCGACGACCGCACGGGAGCTCGTCGTCGCGGAGGTCACCGCGCTGCGCGAGGAGACGGGCGCGCAGCTCGTCGGGCTCGGCGGCGCGACCTCCATCGTGGGCGACCGCGGCCTGTGGACCGCCGAGCAGGTGGGCGTCCCCGTCACCAGCGGCAACTCCCTGACCGTGTACGCCGCCCACGCCGAGATCTCCCACGTCGTACGGCTCCTGGGGCTCGCCCCCGGGAACACCCGGGTCGCCGTCGTCGGCTACCCCGGCTCCATCGGCCTGGCCATCGCGAAGCTGCTGCTCGACGACGGCCACCCGCTCGACCTGGTGGCCCGCATCGGCACCCAGTCCCCCGAGCGGCTCCTGCGCCACCTGGACCCGGTCCACCACGACCGGGTGCGGCTCGTCGAGGACGTCGCCCGGTGCACCGCCGAGACGCTCCTCTACGTCACCGCTTCCTCGGTCGGCGGACTCGTCGACCCCACCGCGCTGCGGCCGGGATCGATCGTGGTCGACGTGGCACTGCCCCGCGACGTGGCCGAGCCGCCCCCGCCGGGCAGCGACGTCCTGGTCGTCGACGGCGGCCTGGTCAGCGCCTCGGACGAGGTCCAGGTCGGCGACGGTGCGCTGCCCGCGCCCGCGCAGCAGCTCAACGGCTGCCTCGCGGAGACCATCGTGCTGGCCCTCGAAGGCCGCGCCGAGTCCTTCTCGCTCGGCCGCGAGCTCGACCTGGAGCGAGTGCGCACCATCGGCTCCCTCGCCGCCCGGCACGGCTTTTTGCCCACACCGCTCGCCTCCTTCGGGCGCACCGTCCACGACGACGACGTGGCGCGCCTGGCCCGCCACCACCGGCATCCGGCCAAGTCCGCCGCCGCGGGGCCCGCCCCCCTGCCCGACGCCGCAGCCGAGACGCCGCGCCGCTTCGAGCAGCACGTCAACCCGCCCATGGCCCGCCTCTTCGCCGCGCACGGACTCGACCGGGTCTTCACCGGCGGCAACGGCGCCACCCTCACGACGGCCGACGGCACCGACTACCTCGACTTCATCGCCGGATACGGCTGCCTCAACCTCGGCCACAACCACCCCGAAGTGACGGGCAGGCTGCGGCAGTTCCTCGACGCGTCCACGCCGACCTTCGTGCAGTACGTCTCCATGCCCACGCACTCCGCCGAGCTCGCCGAGCGGCTCAGCGCGCTCTCCCCCGGCCGCCTGGAGCGGGTCTTCTTCAGCAACTCCGGTACGGAGGCGGTCGAGGCCGCGCTGAAGCTGGCCCGGGCCGGCACCGGCCGCACCCGCCTCGTGTACGCGGAGAACAGCTACCACGGAAAGACTCTCGGCGCGCTCTCCGTCACCGGCCGCGACGGCCACCGCGCGCCCTTCGGACCGCTGCTCCCGGAGACCGCCGAGGTGCCGTACGGGGATCTCGAAGCCCTGGAGCGGGCGATCGAAGGGGCGGCGGGATTCATCGTCGAGCCCGTGCAGGGCGAGGGCGGTGTCGTCCTGCCGCCGCCCGGCTATCTGCGCGCCGCGCGTGAGCTCTGCCGCAAGGCCGGGGCCGCGTTCATCCTCGACGAGATCCAGACGGGACTCGGCCGCACCGGAGCCCTGTTCGCCGCCGACCACGACGGTCTCGAACCGGACATCCTGTGCCTGGCCAAATCCCTGTCCGGGGGCCTGGTCCCGATCGGCGCGACACTGTGCGGCGCCGATCTGTGGGACGCCGCGTACGGCACCACCAACCGCTCCATGCTGCACTCGTCGACGTTCGGCGGCGGCAACTTCGCGGCGGCCGCCGGGCTCGCCACGCTCGACGTCCTGACCGGCGACGACCTGCCCGCCCACGCCCGCAAGGTCGGCGAGCACCTGCGCGGCAGGCTGCGCGAGGTGACCGCTCCGTACGGCTTCGTCAAGGATGTGCGCGGCATCGGCATGATGACCGCCATCGAGTTCGACGGGGACTTCTCGGGAGCCGTGCGCGCCCTCACCGACGAGGCGCTCACCCGCTTCCCCGGCGATCTGCACACCCTGGTGGACTGGCTGCCCGACGAGCTGCGCGGCGCCCTGTCCGGCGTCGGCCGGGCCGTGGAGTCCACCCTCGGCGACCTGATGTGCCTGCGGTTCGTCGGCACCCTGGCGCGCGACCACAAGATGCTGACCTTCGTCACCGCCAACCGCACCGGCGTCCTGCGCATCCAGCCGCCGCTCGTCCTCGACACGGCCCAGGCCGACCGCTTCGCCGACGCGGTCGCCGAGGTGTGCCAGGGCCTCGCCCTCCACGCCGACCTGGGGGCCTGGCAGCGGCCCGCCCTCTCCCCGACCGCATCGTCCTCACCGTGATCTTTCCCCCCACCTTTTCCGCACTCCTCATGCACCTGTGAAAGGACCGTCCACCATGAGCAACACCCTTCAGCAGCAGATGACCGACTACCTCGTCGACCGGCTCGGCCTGCTCCCCGAGGAGATCGGCCCGAAGGCCCGGTTCAAGGAGGACATGGGCCTGGACTCCCTCGACATGGTCGAGCTCGTCTCCCTCCTGGAGTCCCACCTGGGCGCCGCCGTCGCCGACACCGCCCTGGAGCACCTCACCACCCTCCAGGACGTCGTCACGTACCTGGAGGAGCACGGCACCACCGCCACCTCCGAGGCCGCCGCGTGAGCGCGCCCCGGAGCGCCGGCGCCCCCGCACGCCGCGTCGTCGTCACCGGCCTCGGCCCGGTCACGCCCCTCGCGATCGGCGCGAAGCACTTCCAGGTGGCCCAGATGGAGGGCCGCAGCGCGATACGTCCCATCACCCGCATCGACGCCTCCGGACTGCCCGTCCGGATAGCCGGCGAGGTGGACCTGCCCGAGGATCTCGCCCCGGACCGGCGCACCGAGAGGATCACCGACCGGGCGACCCACCTCGCCTTCGCTGCGGCCGAACTCGCCCTGCGGGACAGCGCCCTGGACCTGGCGGCCGAGGACCCCGACCGGATCGGCGTGGTCATCGGCTCCGGCGTCGGCGGCGGCGGGAGCACGGAGGAGAACCTGCACGCGGCCCACGAGAAGGGCGGCTACCGCGGCCTTTCGGCGCGGTTCATCCCGGCGACGATGGTCAACGCCTCGGCCGCCTGGGTCAGCATCAAGTACGGCCTGACCGGGCCCAGCAGCGCATCGGTGACCGCCTGCGCGTCCGCGGCCGACTCCCTGGTGGCCGCGCACCAGATGATCACCAGCGGGGAGGCCGACGTCGTGCTCGCCGGCGGCACCGACGCCCCGGTCATCGAGTCGGTGCTCGGCGGCTTCGCCAAGATGCGGGCCCTGTCCACGCGCAACGACGCGCCCGCCGAGGCGAGCCGTCCGTTCAGCGCCGACCGGGACGGCTTCGTGCTCGGTGAGGGCGCCGCCGTCCTCGTACTGGAGGAGGCCGGGCACGCGGCGGCGCGGGGCGCCGTGCCGCTCGCGGAGTTCAGCGGCTACGGGCGCGCCTCGGACGCGTACCACGTCACCGCGCCCCGCCCCGACGGCTCGGGAGCGGCCAAGGCGGTGACCGCTGCCCTCCGCTTCACCGGGCTCGCCCCGCAGGACGTCTCCCTCGTCAACGCGCACGGGACGGCCACGTCCTTCAACGACGCGGGGGAAGCGGCCGCGCTGCACCTGGCGTTGGGCGAGGCGGTGCGGGATATCCCGGTGACCGCCACGAAGTCGCTCACCGGGCACACGCTGGGGGCGTCCGGTGCGATCGAGGCGGTGTCCGCGGTGCAGAGCATCGTCCACCGGGTGGTGCCGCCCACCGCCAATCTCGTTACGCCTGACGCGGCGCTGGGCCTTGACGTGGTGGGGGCGGGCGGCAGGGAGGCTGACGTCGACACCGTGCTGTCGAACTCGTTCGCCTTCGGCGGGCACAACGTTGTTCTGGTGTTCCAGCGGCTGGGGCAGCGCTGACATCCGCCGGTCCGTCGTGGCTCGTCGCGCAGTTCCCCGCGCCCCTGATGGGGCGCGGGGTTCCGCCTTCTACCTGCTACGAACCCAGGATCGAGGTGAGGAACTCCCCCACCCAGCCGAGCAGTTCGCGGCCGACCAGCGGCTTTCCGCCTACCTTGGCCGTCTTGGGGCGCGGGACCAGGAGCTGGTGGGAGTTCGCCTTGATGACCGTGCCGGGGTAGAGCCGCTTGAGGCGCAGCTCCTGCGACTCCCGCAGCTCCACCGGGGCGAACCGGATGTTGTTGCCCTGGAGCACGATCTCGCCGACCGAGCACGCGCGGGCCAGCATCCGCATCCCCGCCACCAGGAGGAGGTTCTCCACGGGCTCCGGCAGCTTGCCGTAGCGGTCGGTGAGTTCCTCGCGCACCGCCTTGATGTCCTCCTCGCTGCTCGCCGACGCGATCGAGCGGTAGGCCGCGAGGCGCAGCCGCTCGCCGGGGGCGTAGTCGTGCGGGACGTGCGCGTCGACCGGCAGCTCGACCTTGACCTCCAGCGGCGGCTCCTCCTCCACTCCGCCCTCCAGGGACGCGCGGTAGTCGGCCACCGCCTCGCCCACCATGCGTACGTAGAGGTCGAAGCCGACGCCCGCGATGTGTCCTGACTGTTCGCCGCCCAGGAGGTTGCCCGCGCCGCGGATCTCCAGGTCCTTCATCGCCACGTACATGCCCGCGCCCATCTCCGTGTGCTGGGCGATCGTGGCGAGGCGCTCGTGGGCGGTCTCGGTGAGGGGCTTCTCCGGCGGGTAGAGGAAGTAGGCGTAACCGCGCTCGCGGCCTCGTCCCACGCGGCCGCGCAGCTGGTGGAGCTGGGAGAGGCCGAAGTTGTCGCCGCGTTCGACGATCAGGGTGTTGGCGTTGGAGATGTCGATGCCCGATTCGACGATGGTCGTGGAGACGAGCACGTCGAACTTCTTCTCCCAGAAGTCCACCACCACCTGTTCCAGGGCCTGTTCGGACATCTGGCCGTGGGCGGTGGCGATGCGGGCCTCGGGGACGATGTCCCTGAGGCGGGCGGCGGCGCGGTCGATCGACTCGACCCGGTTGTGGATGTAGAAGACCTGGCCCTCGCGCAGGAGTTCGCGGCGGATGGCCGCGCCGATCTGCTTCTCCTCGTAGGGACCGACGAAGGTCAGGACCGGGTGGCGCTCCTCGGGGGGCGTGGTGATCGTCGACATCTCGCGGATGCCGGTCACGGCCATTTCGAGCGTACGGGGAATGGGCGTTGCCGACATGGTCAGGACGTCGACGTTGGCGCGGAGCTTCTTCAGCTGCTCCTTGTGCTCGACGCCGAAGCGCTGCTCCTCGTCGACGATGACCAGGCCCAGGTCCTTGAACTTCGTCTCGGAGGAGAAGAGGCGGTGCGTGCCGATGACGATGTCGACCGAGCCGTCGCGCAGGCCCTCCAGGGTCGCCTTGGACTCCGTCTCCGTCTGGAAGCGACTCAACGCCTTCACCTTGACGGGGAATTGGGAGTACCGCTCCGAGAACGTGCCGAAGTGCTGCTGCACCAGGAGCGTGGTGGGGACTAGGACCGCGACCTGCTTGCCGTCCTGGACGGCCTTGAACGCGGCACGTACCGCGATCTCCGTCTTTCCGTAGCCGACGTCGCCGCAGATCAGGCGGTCCATCGGGACCGTCTTCTCCATGTCGTCCTTGACCTCGGCGATGGTGGTGAGCTGGTCGGGCGTCTCCACGTACGGGAAGGCGTCCTCCAGCTCGCGCTGCCAGGGGGTGTCGGCGGCGAAGGCGTGGCCGGGGGCCGCCATGCGGGCGCTGTAGAGCTTGATGAGGTCGGCGGCGATCTCCTTGACCGCCTTCTTCGCGCGCGCCTTCGTCTTCGTCCAGTCGGCGCCGCCCAGGCGGTGCAGCGTGGGGGCCTCGCCGCCGACGTACTTGGTGATCTGCTCCAGCTGGTCGGTGGGGATGTAGAGACGGTCGCCGGGCTGGCCGCGCTTGGCGGGGGCGTACTCGACGACCAGGTATTCGCGCGTCGCGCCCTGGACGGTGCGCTGCACCATTTCGATGTAGCGGCCCACGCCGTGCCCCTCGTGGACGATGTAGTCGCCGACCTCCAGGGTCAGCGGGTCGATCGTCTTCCTGCGGCGGGCGGGCATCCGCTGGCCGTCCTTGCCGGCCGCCTTCTGGCCGGAGAGGTCGGTCTCGGTGAGGACGGCGAGCTTCAGCGCGGGGTCGATGAAGCCGTAGTCGATCGAGCCGCAGGAGACGTGCACGAGGGAGGGCGTGAGCTCGCCGAGTTCCGCGTCCAGGCGGGCCGCGATGCCCTCGCCGCCGAGCACCTCGACCGTGCGGGCCGCGGGGCCGTGGCCCTCCGTCACATAGACGGTGCGCCAGCCCCCGGCGAGCCAGCCCTTGGTGTCGGCGAGCGCCTTCGCGGTGTCGCCGCGGTAGGTCTCGGTGGCGTGCATGCCGAGCTTGAGGGTGTCGTCGCCCAGCTCTTCGTCGGCGGCGAACGGCGAGACCGACCACCACATCATGCCGAGGTCGCTCGCGTGGTCACGGACGTCGGCGATGCCCCAGAGGGAGGCGGCGCCCACGTCGATCGGGGCCTCGCCGCCACCGGCGGTCGCCGCCCAGCTGGCCTGGAGGAACTCCTGACTGGTCGCCACCAGGTCGGCCGCGCGGGTGCGCACGCGCTCGGGGTCGCAGACCACGGCCATGCTGTCCTGCGGCAGGACGTCGAGCAGCAGCTCCATGTCGTCGACCAGGACAGGCGCGAGGGATTCCATGCCCTCTACGGCGATGCCCTCGGCGATCTTGCCGAGCAGCTCGCCCAGCTCGGGGTGCTGCTCGGCGAGGGCGGCGGCCCGCTCCCGTACGTCGTCCGTGAGGAGCAGCTCGCGGCAGGGCGGGGCCCACAGGCCGTGGTCGGCGACTTCGAGGGAGCGCTGGTCGGCGACCTTGAAGTAGCGGATCTCCTCGACGTCGTCGCCCCAGAACTCGACGCGCAGGGGGTGTTCCTCGGTCGGCGGGAAGACGTCCAGGATGCCGCCGCGCACGGCGAACTCGCCGCGCTTCTCGACCAGCTCGACGCGGGAGTACGCGGCTGCCGCGAGAGCCTCCACGGTTTCGTTCAGGTCCGTGCTCTCACCCGTGCGCAGGGCGACGGGCTCCAGGTCGCCCAGGCCCTTGACCTGCGGCTGGAGGACCGAGCGGACGGGGGCGACGATGACGGAGACCGGGCCGGTCTCGGGGTCGTCGGGGCGCGGGTGTGCGAGCCGGCGCAGCACCGCGAGGCGGCGGCCGACGGTGTCGGAGCGGGGCGAGAGGCGCTCGTGCGGGAGCGTCTCCCAGGAGGGGTACTCGACGACTCCGTCCGGCGGGACGATCGTGCGCAGGGCCGCCGCCAGGTCCTCGGCCTCGCGGCCGGTCGCCGTCACGGCCAGGACGGTGCGGTTCGTCTCGCGGGCGAGGGCAGCGATGGCGAAGGGGCGGGCCGCGGGCGGGCCGACCAGGTCCACATGCATGCGGTTGCCGTCGGTGGCGGTCTTGACCGCTTCGGCGAGGGCGGCGTCCTTGACGACAGCGTCGAGCAGACCTTGCAGGCTCATGTGGGCTTTCGCTTTCCGTCCAGGTTCGAGGGCGCGCGGGGGCAACGCGAACCGCCCGGCAACGTAAACGGGCCGGGGGGTCTCCAGCGTACGACTACCGAGTGACAGCCGCTGGTCGTCCGAGGCCTGCTGGCAAGATCCGGCCCGTCCGGAACAGCCCCGGGGACGCCCGGGGGCCGGCCGGGAACAGCAGCCGGCCCCGGCGGGGGGCGGGGGGCCCCCCCGGGGCGGGTCCCCCCCCCCCCCGGGGGGGGGGATTTTTTAGTTGAAGCCCCCAAAAAAAAAAGAAGGAACCCCAGAAGCGGC